>QZKR01000136.1 GCA_003598065.1 Myxococcales bacterium
ACACAGCCTCCCGGCCCTACGGGCCGTGAGACTATGGCACACCAAGAATCCCTGCGAATGTCAAACTCGAATTATTGCAAACTGGGGACGACTCAGGGGCCGCGTTCTCCGCTAACGATTCTCAACGAGGCCAAGCGACAGGACCGACGAGGAGCGACTTACCGCCCCTCCAGCCCGAGTTGGCGCATCAACTCGGCGAGGCGCGCCTTGGCCAGTTCGCGCCAGGCTCCGTCTTCGTAAAGCCCGAGATAGATCTGGTAGGCGACGAGCGCCTCGGAGCGCTCCTGCAGATTATAATGGCATTCCGCCAGCAGAAAGCGCGCCTTCTCGCTCTCCGCGCCGCGATGATCGCCGATGTAGTTTTCGAGGTTCTCGATGGCGTGCACCGTATAGCCGCTCGTCATCTGCCGCTCCACCTCGGCGTAAAAGCGGTTGATGGCTTCGACCTCCGGGGCCGACAGCGATTCGAGGGTTCGCTGCCACGACGTCTTGGCCGAACTCTGTGATTCGGGCGGAACGACTCCGACCGCGGGATTGACCGGGGCGACTTTCGGAGCGCGCGCCGATTTCGCGGCCGGCTCCTCGCCGTCGCCGTCGTCTCTGGGCGTTGAAGGGAAAAACCGCTCGACCGAAGCGAATGGCTCTACGTCGGCGGTTCGGCGTTCGATCCGCGTCGGCGTCCGGCCCGGCGACCAGCGGCCGGTTTTCCCCGCCCCGACCTGCGCCGTCGCCACGCCCGGCCGTTCCACGCGCACGGCCCCTTCGACGACGGCGACTGTTCCCTCTCCCTTTCCATCCGTCGTCACGGAAAACCGCGTTCCGATGTCGGTGATTTTCAGTCCTTCGGCGACCAGCCTAAACGGCTCCCCGTCGCCGGGCTGCGTTTCGATGACCACCGCGCCGCGAACCAGATAGGGCGCAACCGCTCCGTCCAGTTCGTGGAAACGCAGCGTCGTGCGGGGCAGGAGAGAGATCGTGATGCGCTTGCGGAAAAGGAGCTTCACGGCCTGATTATCGCCCGTGGCGATCTCGTCGCCGCCCTGAGCATAGCCGCGAGAGAGGCTATGGACGGCGATGTAAGGGTCGCCCGCCTTTTCCGCCACGGCAAGCGGTGCGACAAGACCCGTGGCCGTCGGCTCGCCGATCGAGAACGCCACCTCCGCCGGCAGTTTCAGCGCCTGCGGCGGGGGAGCATTCTCGCCGCCAAGCCAAACCACGAACGCCGCCGCCACGGCGACGGCCAGCATGACCGCCCCCCAGGCCGGCCTGAAACGCCAGGCGGGCGACGGCTCGGGCTCGGGCCCCGCCTGCATGGCGCGCCAACCGGCCAGTACGCGAGTCTCCAGCGCGTCCCATTCGGCCTGGCTCGGCTCCTCGGCGGGGAGCGCATCGACATAGGCCGAGATCATCGTCAACTCGCGCCGCAGAACCGGATCGGCGACAAGCGCTTTTTCCATTTTGCCCCGCTCATCCGCGGCGAGGCCCCCCTGGGCGTAAGCCCACAGGCGCATTTCCGTCTGGTTTGGCTTCAAAGACATTTCCGTCACTTTCCCGACCCCGACGCGACCGTTTTCGCCTCGTCGAGCATCGCCCGCTGGCGGAGACGTTTGAAGAACTCCTTGCGGGCGTAAAAAAGTCTCGATTTCACCGTCAGTTGCGACGCCCCGACGATTTCCGCGATTTCCTCCGGCAACAATCCTTCCACCTCGTGCAGGACGAATACGATCCGCTTTTTGGGGGCCAGGGCGTCCAAAGCCTCCCGCACCGCCTGAAGCTCGCCTTTGCGAATCAAGGCCGCTTCGGGATTGTCCGTTATCGCCGTTTCACGTTCGGGGATTGCCGTCAGGTCCAGCATCAGAGCCCGGCGCGTCCGCTGCCGCAGGTGGTGCAGCGCAACGTTCACCGTCAACCGGTACAGCCAGGAAGTGAACTTGCTGCGCCCTTCGAAGCGGGGCAGGGAACGGAACATCTCCAGGGCCGCCGTCTGGACAAGGTCGTCGAGTTCCGGATCGGGTCCGACGGCGCTCACCAGAATGCGGCGAATATCGCTCCGAAAATGCCGGAACAACTCAGCAAAAGCCGTTTGTTCGCCGTTTCGGCAACGACCGATCAGCGCATCTATGTCGGGCGGAGCGGCTTTCACCGGCAAATTCCCTTCGGGTGCCGCATGCTAGCATGCCTTGGCGCTCCCCTCAAGCTGTCGGCGGCTCTCAACGTCAAAGAGCAACCCCCGAGTAATTAGTGACGGCGACGAGGCCTTGAGATCAAGAATTTTTGCCGCTTATCGCCTGACCCGCCCGATGATGCCGCCGACCAGCGGGAGGCGTTTGCCGGCGGAGATGAGTTTTTGCAGGTAGTGGTCGAGGTTGCCGACACGCGCGTCCAGTTGCGCCAGCCAGCCGTTGATCTGGCCGAGGGTATGGTGCAATTCGTCCAGTTTGGGATTGGGATCGCGGAGAAGGCCGTTCAACAAAAAGCCAATCCCGATCCGGTTCGACGCAAGGTCTTCCCGCAAATAGCGATTGAATATCGCCGCACGCATGTTGAAATGCAATTCCTGCTGGGCGACGACGGTATTATGGTGAGGGCCCTCCGCGTCCGGTTTGCGTTGGTGATAATTGGCCAACGGTTCGTTGACGGCGTAGATATTGTACCTGGATAAAAAACGAATATTGAAATCGATGTCGGCCTGAACCGGCATATCTTCGTTATACCATCCGATTTCATCAAGCGCTTTCCGCTTATAGAGAAAGGAAATGGAAAAAATTTCATCGAAAAACCCGAAATTGGCCGGCAACCGGAAGCTCCGCAGCCACGGATTGTGGGGTTGCTTGGAAATTACGCGGATGCGGTCGCCTCGGATCGTCTCCGCAACGAGATTGATCTGCGAAACGACTCCGGAGAAGAATTGACCTTCTGGCCGGGAGAAAACGCCGAGGCATCTCTCTAAAAACAAAGGCTCCCAGGTGTCGTCGTCGTCGTGGATGACGATGAACTCGCTGTCGGAGGCGCGAATGCCGCTGTTGGAAGCCGCTTCCATGCCGCGCCGGGCTTCATGGTGCAAAACCTGGACGCGTCCGGCGTAGCGCTCCGCATGCTCGCGGACCAGCGATTCCACGGGTTCGCGCTCGCCGCCGTCGTTGACGATGACGTGCGTCCAGTCGCCGCAGGTCTGGGCCAGCACGCTTGCGATCGCGCGGCGAAGAAAGGCCGGTCGATTCAGCGTGCGCGTAACGATCGCCACTTTCGCCATGACGCGCTCCTTGCCGCAACGGATTCAAGCCGCTACCGAGTGTAGAAAGCGGCCTTGCTTCTGTCAAATCCTGCGTCGCGCAATCACCTCCCGGTAAAGCGCGATCATCCGTTCGATATGCAGATTGACGTCGTATTCGCGCCGCGCGATCGCCAGGGCCTGCTCGCCGATGCGCCGCCGTTCCTCATCGTTCTCCACAAGCCGCCGGATCGCCGCCAGCAAAGCATCCGTGTCGCCCTGCGGAACGACGACGCCGCCTCCCTCTTCGGCATGCACCACTTCCGGCAGGGCTGTCCCGTCGAAGACGATAACCGGCTTGCCGCAGGCCATCGCTTCCATCGCCATCATCCCGAACGCCTCCTGCACGCTCGGCATCAGGAACAGATCGGCGGCTCCATAGGCCTGGGACATGAGCCGCTCGTCCTGGACCCATCCGAGTTCGACCATCGGGTATCGACCGGCGACGGCGGTCAGCAGCCCTTTTTCATTGAAGGTCAAGAGGGTTATCGGTCTCGTCGTTTCCAACCGCTCCAGGCAGGCGACGATGTGCCGCAATCCCTTGAATTCATAAGCGGTGGAACGAAAAGCAATCACGATGCTTTCGTCCGGTATCCCGAGGGCTTTCTTGCAGGCTCGCGAGTCCCGGGGCGCAAACACGCCGAAGTCCACTCCGAAAGGAATTTTATGCACGCGGAGATGGGAAACCAACGGGCTCTGCCGGGCCATGTTCAGCATGAATTCCGAAGCGACGACCAGTTCGATCCGACTCGCCCGATACGTGAGCCGCTTGGCCTGCCACATGAAAGCCGTGCGATCCTTGCGCATCGGAAACGTCGTCGCCAGATAAGGACAATTTCCGCAGCCGGTTTTCCAGCGCGTGCAATCGTACGGGTAGACGCAATGGCCGGTCAGAGCCCAGCTGTCATGCACGGTCCAGATCGCGGGCTTGAGCCAGGTTACAAAAGGAAGCGCCAGCAAGCTGAAATAACCGTTCTGGATCAAGTGGAAGTGGACAAGATCGGCCTCGCGCAGGCGACGCTCGAAGGGCAGGGCGAAGGAAAAGGGGTAGAGCAACGATTGCACCGACAGCTTCGCCTCGATGCGATCCACCAGACGCTTGATTCGCCAGCGACCCTTGACGTTCAGAATCGGCGACGAATCGGAACTATCCGTGCGCTTGTCCATGACCAGCAGGTGCGCTTCGTGGCCGCGCGCTTTCAGATGATGGACGAGATCCGCCCCATTGAAACGGTTGCCGATCGAGTCGATCACGTTGACCTGGAGGATGTTGAGCCTGTCGGTCATTCGGACTCCTCGTCCCATTCCAGAAACGAATTGAAGCGCCGCCGCAACGCGTCGAGCGTGAGCTGCTGCCGGAAGGCCCGCGTCCCATTGGCCGTCAGGCGAGCGTAAAGCGCCGAATCCGCCAGGAGGCGGCGAATCGCTTCGGAGATGGCCGCCGGATCGAGCGTCGGACAGACGAGGCCGCAGTCATGCTCGGCGATAAAACGAGCCGGTGAAGCGTAGGCGGGGCCGTGAAAGAATACGGGCCGGCCGCTGGCGAGATAGGTTGTCAGCTTCGCGGGAAAGCTCGTCCTGGCCACCTCCTCGTAGTCCTTGTCGAACCAGTAAGGGCAATAAAGGACGTCCGAATCGGCCATCAGATCGAGCGTTTCCGCCTGCGTGGCGTAACCCAGATACTCGATGTTGCGCCGGCGGCTGGACTTGAGGTTGATGTAACCGCCCATCAATCGGACTTTGATCGGACGTCCGCCGATCGTCCAGTTCATGCCGTCGATCGCTTCCATCAAGGCGTCCCATTCGTCCTCGGCGTAAATCTGGCCCGCCAGGGAGATCGTCAGCGGCCCCTCGGCGTGCGGGGCTGTCGCCGGCTCGCGCGCTTGCGCCGCGTCGAGACTCGACGCCAGCGGTACGGCCCGGACGCCGTAACGCGCCTGATAATCCTCGGCCATCGCCCAGGAGGCCGCGCCGACGACGCGGCTTTGGCGGAGGAGGCGTTCGTACTCGGCGAGCAGATGACGGCGCATCAGGGGGTCGATGCGGTTCCGCTTCAGCGCCCACTGGGGGGCGTCCCAGACCTGAATGTAAAGCGACGCGCCCAGCCCCTCGGCCACGGGCCGGGCCATGCGGATCATCGTCTGGCCCTGGATGATCGCCCATACGGCCGTCGCGCCGAAGTCGCGTCCGAAGCGCACCGCTTTGCGAATCAGCGAGTGAACGGGGACGGCGGCGTTGTAGTTCTCCATCAGGAAAGAGGACAGGTGGCCGAGTTTGAACTTTCTCGGCAGCAGGTGTCCCGTGTATTCACGCGGTTTGACATGATACTGGATCGGGACGTAGTCGAGATCCGGCGCAAGCACGGCGTTCTTCAGGCCGGCCATGACCGGCGAGAAACAAGCGACCGAACCCTTGGGCAGAAATCGCACCAGCTGGTCGGTCAAGAGAGCGCCGGAAAAGTATTTCGACGGCGGCACGTCGGTCAACAGCAGGATTTTCTTCATGCTTCTCCTCGTTGTCGTCCCGCGGCCGCCAGTCTGTCACAGCTCGCCGGGAAAGGCAATTCGAGGCGTCTCGGCGACGTGGCCGACGACGCTCCGTCGCTCCATCCCCCAATCCGCCGCCGTGTCGTCAGGCAAGCAGAAGCAACTGCGACAACGAGACGGCTTCGCCGCGCGCGAGGGCGGGGAGACCGGCGGCCAGACGGTCGAGCGCGTCGAGGCAGCGCTCGGCCCACGCGGCGGCGCTGCTTCGCACGACCTCCGCCTCGCGAGCCACGTAACGGCCCAGCCAATCGGACAGCAGGCGCGGCAGATCGTCCCGCAGGCGATGTCCGCCCTTTCCATCGGCGACGAACCACTCCGCGAGGCGCGCTTCGAGATCGCCAGGCGAGAGCGGCCGGTAGGCGGGTTCGCGGCCCGAGGCCGCGTTGGCGAAAACGGTCAGAAAAATTTTGGCGAAACGAAGCTCGGGGTCCAGAGGCTCCACGGCCACGTCGAGCGGGCCGGCGAGAATTTCCTCCGGATTCTGCGCCAAAAGGCGGAAATGCAGATCGAAGAGAAACTCGACGCGCCCGAGCAGTTTCTCGGCGCGGGCGAGTTCGTCCAGCGTCTGAAACGGCCGGGCCACGGGCGCGCCGTCGAGCTCCGCGCCTTCCCAGTAGCGCGGCGGCCGCTGCATGAGCGCCCCCACCAGATCCCGGACGGGCTGGGCGACCAGCGACGCCGCCCGCCGGCCGTAAGGCACGAGCCATTTTTCCTGAAAGGCCCCGGCGCGGTGGTGGAGCCGGAGGACAAGCGAATAACCGACGCGGAACACGTCTTGAAACGGCGCCGTTTCGCAGAGGAGGGCGGCGCGCGCCAGATCGCCGTCGGCAAGGTATTCCAGGCCGAGCGACAAGGTGGAGTTCGCTTCCCGAAGCGTTTCCTTTACCTGGTCGAGATCGGTCAGCGCCTCGCGGGCGACAAGCAGCCGGTTGGCGAGGTAGACGAGTTCGTCGCGCAGGCCGAAGCGCGCCGGCTCGTCGAGAGAAGCCAGAGCGCGGGCGAGCAACGATTCCTGGGCCAGCAGCGGATGGTAAAGACCGGGGAGTTCGACTGTCGGCGCGGGAGTGCGTTTCCGGCTTTCAAGCCCCGATTCGCGCTTGTACGTTTCGGGGTCGAGCGGCGCAAGAATGGCGATGGCGTCGAGATAAGCCGGGTATCCCCGATCGGCCAGACGGTCGGCATGGGCGCGCAGGGTCAGTTCTTCCAGGTTGGACGGGAGCTCCCAGATCAGGGTTTCCATCGCCCGCATGTAGAGGTCGTGATTGAGCTTGTACAACATCCGCAGGAATACGATCAGCCGTTCGGTTTTCGGAGAATCGGGATCGATGAATTCGAAATGGTAGTATTCGTCGAGCGTGGCCAGCCTGTCCTCGTCGATTTCATTGCGGTCATCGGACCATTCGTAGCGCCGGACTTTGATAAACCGGCTGAGGAGCAGAATCACAAGCTCCGGGTCCAAGGCGCGGATTTTGCGCATCGCCGCCTCGGGCTCGTGCAGGATCATGTAACCGAACCAGTCGAGGATCTCCTCGGGCAGAAACTGGTCCTTGGCCCAGCAGGTCATGTCCAGAAGGTGCGTCACCTGTTCCGGCGTGGCGGCGACGACCAGGTCCATCGCGTCGGTGCGGCCGGCGGCTTCGATGGTGTAGTACAGATCCTCCGGCGGCATGCCCCGGACCAGGGGCACCAGATCGTCCGATTTGACGAGAAGCTGATATTTGCGACGATAGTCGAGGCGCCGCAGCAGCGTTTCCCGCTCGGCGCGCGTCAAGGCGTTCACGTCCTCCTCGGTCAGATCGAGGTTGGCGAACGAGGGGAAAAGTCGTTCCATGGCCGACAGTTCCCGCCGCCCCTCCGCAATCTGCCTGAGAAGATCCGATTTCTTCGCCATGCGCGCGTTCCTCCAAGGAGCCGGATTGTAGCCGAGTTCGGCCAAAAGGCAAACCGACGTGAGAATTTCGCACCGGTAAAGACCGGCTCTTCGGTTTATCCCGTTCGGTGGCGAAAGGCGGCGGCGTTCGATAACTGACGTATTTCTATGGCTAACCGCGCGCGCAGGACTTGGTGAACGGCCAGTGGACGGCGGCGTTTAGCCCGCCCGCTAAATTTCTTGACAGCCGTGTGAGCCTAGACATAGATTAGGGCGTCTTTTTCGGACCGTGTAACGTCCGTGTTAGCGTTCAGCTTTCACACCCAGTGGGAGTTTTTGCGAAGGAGGGTCGCGATGGTGGTGCGCGGAGGGTTGTGGTTCATCTTGATCGGTGTGACGATGGCCGCGCTTCTGGCGTTCGGCTGCGATTCCAGCGGCGAATTGCGACCGCCCGACGGCGATCAGGAAACGGCGGACGAAGAGCCCGCGCCGTCGGATGGCGACGAACCGGGCAATTGCGAGGGTTTGTGCCTCGGGCAGGACGGTTTCGCCTGCGACACGGAGACTCAAACCTGCGTATCGGTGCAATGCACGCCATGCCTTGCGAGCCAGGCTTCGTTCTACTGCTCGGAAAATGAGACCTGCCAGGCCATGGGCACGCCTTTGAATCCCGAAGGCGAGTTCTGCCTGAAAACCTGCGGGCCGGGCGCCTCCTGCCCGAAGGGCTACACCTGTTCGGGCGCCGTCTGCCGGACGAGCGCCAAATGCCCCGTCGAAGAGCTTCTGCAGCCGCCGGGAGGTCCCTGCGAGTTCAATGCGCTGCACCCCGGCAAAGCCTGCGGCGCGGACGGCTCCTGCCTCGGCATCGAAGACACCGGCGCGGCTTGCCAGAGCCACGAGGACTGCGCCGTGGCGACCATCGTGCTCAACGACGGCCAGGATCCCGTGCCGATGGGCGAAAACGGCTACTGCGCCAACGAAATCTGCGGCCTCACGTTCTGCGCCATCCCCTGCAACGACGATTTCACCTGCCCCGTGGTGCCCGGTTTCGACGGCCAGATGTGGCCGGGCCTGATCGGCGGCGCGAGTTGCTACTGCGCCCCCGAACCCTGGTTTATCGAGCCGGACTGGGGCACAGCGGAACTCGGCGCGCAATGCAACCCCGGCAACACCAACAGCGAACCCGACTTCGAGCTTTGCACGCCGGATCTGACCTGCAAATCGTACAACAACTTCGAAAGCACGCCCTGCGAGAGCGCGGACGATTGCGATGCCGATACCTGGGGCCCGAACCGTTACTGCTCCCAGGACAACTTCTGCAGCTACTCCGTCTGCGCCGCTCCCTGCTCCGGCGGCGCCTGCGCCGAAGGCACGGAACGGCTGAAGAACACGCCGCAGACCCAGTGCTTCTGCGCCCCGCCGCCCTACGGCGACGATTCGGTGATAACCGACGGCGACGAGGACGAGGAGCCGCCGGTGGACGGCGACCAGGAAATCGCGCCCGACTGCGAGGGCGCTTGCAATCCGGCGGTGGACAAGACGTTCTGCGTCGAAGAAGACATCTGCATCTGCGAGTTCGGCGCCTGGACCTTCTTCACCTGCGAAGACATCTGCTCTCTGTCCGACAAGCTTTCCGACGGCTGCACCACCGAAGCGGTGCCCTTCCCGTATTGCTTCTGCTACGATATGCTCGACGGCGATGTCGTTGACGGCGATGTGGACGGCGACGTGGATCCCGATCCGGACCCCGAGCCGGAGCTTGAGCCCGAACCCGACCCGGACCCCGAGCCGGAGCTCGAACCCGAACCGGAACCCGAACTGGAACTGGAACTGGAACCGGAACTCGAACTCGAACCCGAACTGGAGCCGGAAATCGACGGCGACCTCGATCCGGAGCCGGAAGTGGATGGCGATACGGATCTCGATCCGGTCGAGGTCATGGAGGAAATTGACGGCTGATTCGGATATTTAGCATGGGAGCGACGCCCCCGTGCGCGGCACGGGGGCGTTTTATTTGGCGACTATAGAAGCGGAAGGAAACGAACCATGCGGACGGCGTCACTCCGGACGATTCAATCATGGAGTTGGGTGATTGTCATCCTCGCCACAACGCTGACCGGCAGCCTTGCTCTTGCGCAGCAACATCTCATACCCGAAGTTTCGCGCGGCAAGGGGGTTGCGCAAGATGTTCCCAGCTATCTCATGTACGCCTACATCGACGGCAAGCGCGTCGAGCTGACCCAGGATTTCGGTTTTGTCGCCATCGGCTTTGCTCAGCGGCCCATCCTCAAAGACGCCCGGCACGCCTATTACAAAAAAATGCGCCTGGTCGTGAGCGAATTGAACGACCCGGCGCTGTTGGAGCGGGAATTGTTCGTCGTCCGGCTGACGCCGGGCGCGGATGAAGGCAAATGGAACGTTTTCGCCCAGTTCATGCGCAGCGACCGGGAACTGCGTTACGTGGGGCGCGTTTTTTCGCGTCCGGATCCCGCCCATCCGGCCGTCAAGGAATTGCTCGTCAGTGCGCCCGAAATCGCCGTCCAGTATCGCGAACCGGCCAGCCCCGAGCGCGCCCGTCAGGAAGAGGGCCGCTATCTGATCCGCTTCGAACGCGTTTCCACGCCCGACGGCGCGGCGATTTTCGCCGCCGAGAACCGCGCCATCGATCCCGTCGATCTCGCCGATCGCATGCACGAAACGGGCGAGTACAAAAGCGTCTCGCCGGTGTTCGTGCGCGTCGCCGGCCAGCCGGCGACGCCGGAAGCGCGGCAGGAAGTCATCGAGGGCTACATCAAAAGCGCTCCGGAGGACGTGAAAGCCAAGTGGCGGGAAGAGGCCGAAAAGCGGAAGAACGCCGCCGAAGGAAAGACGCCGCCGGAAGAACCCAACCAAAGCCTGCCGCCGGGCGGGCCGACGCCGAAACCGTGACCGCGCAAACCGAGGCTCCATTCCATACCCGTCGCGATCCAACGAATAATCCTGTTGCAGAAAAGGGAGTAGGGGCGGAATCCGCCCGTTCGTTGCGGGAGGATTCCGCGCCTCCGGCGCTTCATCCTCCCCTACGGTTACGCTCAACGCCCTCAGCGCGGCGTCGAGGATTTGAGCGTTTCGCCGGCAATCCGACAGTCGGCGATAAGTCTCTCGGCCTGCCGGCGCAAGGCCGCTGCCTCCGCGTCGCCGGCGGGCAGGCTGTCGAGGTTGACGGTGACGTTGCGGTAGGCGCCCTCGGCGGCGGCCAGGGCGAGCTGGCCGGCGACGGCGGCGTCCGAGGCGCAGTTGCGGTTGCCCAATCGCGCGGCGACGGCGACGAGTTCCAGCGTCTCGCCGGCGGCGCGCAAGGTGTCGAGCGGAGCCTGCGCCGCGAGCAGGGTGGCGCGGCGAATCGCCTCCGTGCGGACGGCGATTTCGTCGGGCTTGTCCTTGGGGAGCTTGAACGCCGTCATGACCTGGGCGTAAGCTTCGGCGTCGGCATCCACGAGACGCAGAAATTTTTCAGCCAGCGGCCGGGCGTGCGTCTCCACGTCGCGCATTTCGCCTTCCGCGGCGGCATATGCTTTCTTGCCCATCGTCAGCGCGGCGGTCATCGCCGCGAGAGAGGCCGCCATCGCTCCGGCGAGCGCGGCGGCCGAGCCGCCGCCGGGCGTGGCCGACTTCGCCGCCAGTTCGTCGAGAAACCGCCGCACCGAGAGATCCGCCAGCATGGGCGCTCCTTTAGGCTACGCGCCGATTAAATACTCGATCACCTTCTTCGCCGGATCGAAGGGCATAAAATCGTCGAGGCGGAGCTTCTTGACGGCGAGCGCCACAAGCTCGGCTTCGCTTATCGTTTCCGCCTGTCCGCCGGCGTAGAAGCGGCCCGTCATCAACAGGGCGGCTTTCGGCACGAGCCCGACGATCTCCGAGCCCGTGACGACCTGGCCGAGTTTCTCGGCCTCCTCGCGGCAGGCTTCGTAGGCGGCGTGCAGCGGCGTGGTTTCGAAATCGACGAGGTTCATCGAGACCTGCGCGAAACCGGCGTCGGGAAGATCGACGCCGAGCCCCTTGACGGTCTTCAGCCGGCCGGGGAGGCGCAGGGGCCGGCCGGCCGGCCCGACGATCTTCGCGCCTTTGGCGTCGCGTTGCACGCGCCCGCTCTCGCGCACGACCCCGGCGACCTTTTCGGCGGCCGCCACGTCACGGCTTCTCAGGTTGACGTTGTAGGCGATCAGAAATTTTCGCGCCCCGGTCACCGTCGCGCCGCTCTTGGCGTTGAAGACCGGTTCGCCGAAATCGGGCCGCCAGGCCGGGTCGGCGAGTTTGTGGGGCAATCCCTCGTACTGCCCGTGGCGCACCATCGCCAGATTCCGCCGCTCCGGCCGCGTCGCCGCATACTCATAGAGATAGGCCGGAATGCCCAGATCGCGGGCGATGCGCGCGCCGTAGCGCTTCGCGCAGGCGACGCAATCCTCCATCGTCGCCCCGGAAATGGGAATGAAGGGCACGACGTCCGCCGCGCCGATGCGAGGGTGTCCGCCGACGTGGGCCGCCATGTCGATGAGCCTCGCCGCCGCTTCCGTGGCGGCGAAAGCGGCCTGAACGACGGTCTCGGCGTCGCCGACGAAGGTGTAGACGGTGCGGTTGTAGTCGCCGTTCGGATCGACGTCCAAAAGCCGCGCGCCGGGGGTGGCGCGAACCGCCGCGGCGATGGCGTCGATGACGTCGCGCCGCCGGCCCTCGGAAAAGTTCGGAACGCATTCGACGATCTGGCGCATGCAATATTCCTCACGCTAAAGAAAATGGGTCCGTTCACTTCTTGGGTCTGCTGAAAAATTCGTCGAGGTACACGATGCCTTCGACAAGCCAGCCGATCAGTCCCTGGGGGCTTACGGCTTCCCTCATCGTCCGGGAGTAGGCGCGCCCCGCCTTCTTCGCCGTCTGAGGCGGCAGCGCTTCATAGAAGGTGGGAAGGCGCGCCTGCAGATCCTGCCCGCCTTCCGCATAGGCCTGCACCGCCTCCAATTCGCTCGCGTCGAGCCAGACGCCGTGCCTGGCCGGGCAGACGTCGATGACGATGTCGGACGAATACTGGTAGGGAACCGCGTCCATCGCCTGGCCGCACTTGGGGCAGAGGCGCGACCGTTCCGCCGCAGCGGCGCGTTTCCTGCGCCTGCCGGTCCGCTTCTTTGCGCGGATGAGACGTTCGGGCGGGATGGGATCGATTTTCGCCTCGCGAATCTCGACGATGCGGCCCAACTCGCCGTCGTCAAGCCACACGCCGTGGCAGTCGGGACATACGTCGATCCTCACCCCTTCGTAGCTCTCGGCGCGCATCGGCGCGCCGCACTGCCGGCAATGCAACTCCATCGCCGCCTCCAAGGTAAAATAACGTTCCCCAGTCTGATGAAAGCAGGGGGCGCTGTCAAGCGAAAGCCCTTTACATCGGCGTTTGAGGGGCTAGAATGGCCCCTGTCCTGCTTTAGCCCACGCCCCGCGCCGGACGGGCGGCCGGCGGCGGACTTGCTCGGAGGCACACGCATGTCGCGACGGTATACGGGTCAGAACGTCACCCTGCTGCGGCTCGCCCGCCAGGGCGAGATCACCGAGGCGATGCGAATCGTCGCCGACGCGGAAGGGCTTTCCGCCGAGACCGTCCGCGACGAACTCGCCGCCGGCCGCCTCGTCATCCCCGCCAATGTCTTTCACCAGCATTTGAAGCCGATCGGCATCGGCGACGCCTGCCGCGTCAAGATCAACGCCAACATCGGCAACAGCGCCATGGAGAGCGACACGCCCTGCGAGATGGCGAAGCTGGAAGCCTGCATCCGCTTCGGGGCGGACGCCGTGATGGATCTCTCCACCGGCGCGAACATCGACGGCATCCGCCGCGCCATCGTCGATCAGAGCCCGCTGCCGGTGGGCGTCGTGCCGCTCTACCAGGCCATGGAGAAGGTGGAAAACACGGCGGCGCTGAACGCCGACCTGCTGCTGTCGGTGATCGAGGAGCAGGCCAAGGACGGCGTCGATTTCATGACCGTCCACTGCGGCCTGCTGCTGGAGCATCTGCCGCTCATCAAGACCCGGACGACGGGCGTCGTCAGCCGCGGCGGCTCGCTGATCGCCGAGTGGATGGCGATCCACAAACGCCAGAATCCGCTGTACGAGCGTTTCGACGACGTGCTGGACATCGCCGCGCGCTACGACGTGACGCTGTCCTTGGGCGACGGGCTGCGGCCGGGGTCGCTCGCCGACGCCACCGACGCGGCGCAGCTTGCCGAGCTCAACGCGCTCGGCGAACTCGTGCGCCGCTCGTGGGCGGCCGACGTGCAGGTGATGGTCGAGGGGCCGGGCCACGTGCCGCTGCACGAAATCGAGCGCAACGTCGTCTTGCAGCGCGAAATCTGCCAGGGCGCGCCGTTCTACGTCTTAGGTCCGCTCGTCACCGACGTCGCCCCCGGCTACGACCACATCACCAGCGCCATCGGCGCGGCCGTGGCCGGCTGGCGCGGCGCAAGCTTTCTGTGCTACGTTACGCCGAAAGAGCACCTGGGCCTGCCCGATCTGGAAGACGTGCGCCAGGGCATCATCGCCTATCGCATCGCCGCCCATGCCGCCGATCTGGCGCGCGGCCGCCAGGGCGCGCGCGACTGGGACGACGCGATGAGCCGCGCCCGCTACGCCTTCGACTGGGAGAAGCAATACGCCCTGGCGATGGACGGCGAGCGGGCCCGCGAAATGCGCGAGGCCTCGCTGAAGGAAAGCGGCGAAACGGGCGCGCATTACTGCTCGATGTGCGGACCCAAGTTCTGCGCCATGCGCATCGCGAAGCGGATCGGACGGGAAACGCCGACGGCCGAGTGACCGGCGGCTCGCGCGGGGAGGGCGCGTCCATGGCGGCCATCGTTGCCCGCGAACTCACCAAACACTACCGCACCAGCCGCCGCCGGGAGGGCGTGTGGGGAGGCGTGCTCGACCTCGTCGCCCGCCGGCGCGAAACCGTCAAGGCGCTCTCGGGCGTCTCCTTCGCCATCGAACGCGGCGAAACGGTCGGCCTGATCGGCCCCAACGGCGCGGGCAAATCGACGACGATCAAGCTGTTGACCGGCATTCTGAGACCGACCGCCGGCGAGTTGAGCGTGCTGGGCGTTTCGCCGTGGCGGCAGAGGCGGCGGCACGCGATGCAGATCGGCGTCGTTTTCGGCCAGCGCACCCAACTCTGGTGGGATCTGGCGGTGATCGAGGCGCTGAAGCTTCTGGCCCGGATCTACCGCGTCCCGCCCGCCGATTTCGAGACGCGGCTCAAAACGTTTTCCGAAATTCTCGACCTGGAGCCGATCCTGCACCGGCCGGTGCGCAAGCTGTCGCTGGGCCAGCGGACGCGCTGCGACCTCGCCGCCTCGCTTTTGCACAATCCGCCGGTGCTTTTTTTGGACGAGCCGACGATCGGCATGGACGCCGCCGTCAAGGCCCGCATGCGCGACTTCATCCGCGCCACGCGCGAAATCAACGGCACGACGATCATTCTCACCACCCACGACACCAGCGACATCGAGGAACTTTGCGGCCGGCTGCTGCTGATCGACCGTGGCCTGCTGCTCTTCGACGGCACGCTGGAGCGCTTCAAGGACAGCTACGGCCGCTGGCGGACGCTCATCGTCGATCTCGCCGAGCCGGTGGACCTCGACCGCATGCGGCAACTTCTCGGCGATCCGGACCTGAAATTGTCGGCGCCATTGGAGCGGCGGCTGACGATCGGTTTCGACCGCCGCGCCTGCACGGCGCACGAACTGCTCGCGCGCCTGGAGGGCAAGGCGCCGATCCGCGACGTGGCCACCGCCGAGGCCGACATCGAAGCGATCGTCCGCGAAATCTACGAAGGCTTCTACCCGTGAACCGGATGCGGACCTACGCGCGCTTTCTCGTGCTCGGCTTCATGGAGCTGGTCGCCTACCGCGTGGCGGTGGTGATGCTCGCCTTCTCCATTCCGATCGTGCTTTTCTCCCGTTACTATCTTTTCGCCGCGCTCTATCGCCGCCCGGATGAAGTCGTCGGCGGCTACAGCCTGCGCGGCATCCTCACCTACGTCGCCATGGCCTGGCTCTTGCGTTCCTTCTTCCGCACCAATATCGACCGCCGCATCGGCCGCGACGTGCTCTCCGGCGACATCGTCTTCGACCTCATGCGGCCCTTGAATTTTCACCTGATGATGGCCTTTCGCGGCCTGGGCAAGAGCCTCAACCGTCTGCTGGTCATCAGCCTGCCGCTGATCGTCATCCTGCTCGTCTCCGACATTCTGGCCTTGCCCGAGTCGCCGGCGGCCTGGGGCGCTTTCCTTTTCGCCGTCCTCTTGGCCTACGCCATCTCGTTCGAGATCCAGTACGCCATCGGGCTGATGGCCTTTTTCACCGGCTACAACCTGAACCTGATCTGGACCTTCGACATGATCATGCAACTCGCCTCGGGGCTGATTCTGCCATTGCATTTTTTCCCGGAATCCGTGGCGCGCCTGATGATGGCCCTGCCCTTCCGGCACGTTTACTATACGCCGGTGCAGCTTTTCGCGGGTCAGATCGCCCCCGCCGACGCGCCGGCGCTGTTCGTCAACGCCTTCGCCGGCCTTATTGTCCTCGTTCTGTTCAATGAAACGATCTTCGCCCTGGGCCGCCGGCGGGTGATGATCGCCGGCGGTTGACCGGAAGGGGCGCGCGATGACGCGCTTGACATCGCCGTCAACGCGGCCTAAAGTCTCTTCCCGATTAGGACTCGCCAGGCGGAAAAACCGCTTTACTGTATCCGCGCCTTATCAAAAGCACATGAGGAAGCGACCATGAATACCAGTCGGAAGGCCATGGGCAACGTGAACGGCGCGCCGCTGCGCGGCCGGGGCTTCGAATTGCTGTTGATCGCCGTGCTTCTGGCCCTGGCCGGCTGCGGCGGAACCGCGGAAGAGATAAACGCGCCGCCGGTGGACAGCGCCCCGCAGGCCATTTTCTACGGCGGCGCGTCGCCCGACCTCTACACGAGCATGCCCACGGCGCAGCAGAACGCCGTCGTGGCGCTGTGGTGGAAGTATTACTATCAGCTCTTCTGCTCCGGCACGCTCGTCTCGCCGCGCGTCATTCTCACCGCCGCCCACTGCATCAGGCAGGACGGCTACACGATTTCGCCGGAGGACATCGAGGTCCACGTCGGCGCCGACGCCTCCTCGCCCACGGCCGCTCTCGCCGTCCAGGAAGTTCACTACAACACCAGCTGGGACGGCAGCGAGCGCAACGACGTCGGCGTCGTGATCCTCAGCTACCCATACAACGGCGCGACGCCGATCCAGATCAAGCGCGGCGGCGTCAGCGGCATTTCCGGTCAGTATACGCAATCGGTGGGCTTCGGCATGACGCAGGACTCCACCGACCAGAACCCCAATATGCGCCGTTACTGGACAAGCATGGAGGTTTCCTACGTCGATTCCAGCGCCATCACCGTCGATGGCAACGGCCAGACCGGAGTGGCCCCGGGCGACTCGGGCGGCCCGCTGCTCTACGACTTCGGGCAGGGCATCCGCGTCGCCGGCGTCGCCTCCACCTCCGCGGAAGGCTGGATATACTACGCCAACTACGCCTCGCTCGGCGCCAACGAGGCGTGGGTGCAGGAGTGGATAGACCAGTTCGACAATCCGGAATGCCTCAGTTATTGCAGCGGCGTGGAATGCGGCGAAGTGCAGAACTGCGTCTGCGGCGGCTGCGAGCGCGGCTACGAATGCGTCAACCACGACTGCCGCGCCATTCAGCCCGGCACGGGCGGCGTGTGCGTCACACTGTCCCCTTCCGGCGACGAGTGCGATTCCGACGCCGAGTGCGGCGCGGGCCGCGGCTGCGTCCAGTACGAAGGCGACGTTTCCGAATGCGGCGAAATCTGCGGCCCCGAGGCGTGCAGCGCCAACGACTCCGACAGTTTCTGCCTGCCGCTGCCGCTGCAAGGGGGCGGTTACCTTTCGCTGTGCCTCGAAAACAGCCCCCGCAGCTGCAGCACGGAAGGCGCCTCCTGCACGACGCCGGACGGCCGGTCCGGCCTCTGCCTCCAGATCTATGAGGGGGAACCGAAGGGCTGCTACGGTTACTGCGAGACGGTCGTCACCTGCCCCGAGGGAACGGCCTGCATCGAGCACGTCATCGCCGACTGCGAGTCGATCTGCGCCGGCAAGGAATGCGGCACGGTGCGCGGCTGCAACTGCGGCGCGTGCTCCGGCGGCGAAGTCTGCAAGCAGAACCAGTGCTGCCGGCCCGACTGCGGCGGCCGCGACTGCGGAACCGACGGCTGCGGCGGCTCCTGCGGCGAATGCGGTCCCGGCACGGCCTGCAACGCCGACGGCGAGTGCGTCTGCCAGCCCGATTGCGCCGACCGCGCCTGCGGCCCCAACGGCTGCGGCGGTTCCTGCGGCGAATGCGATTTCGGCCAGGTCTGCACGCCCGGCGGCGCCTGCGAGACGGCGGACCCCTGCCAAGGGCCCTGCGAAGCCGGCGTGGATCTCAACTCCTGCCGCGACGAAACGACGCTCTGCCGCTGCAACGCCAACAATTCAACCTGGCAGATCGTCGATTGCGGACTCGACTGCCTGGGCGAACCCGAGGCTTATTGCGGCTTCGATCCCGAAACGAGCGGCACGGAATGCGTTTGCGAACCGCCGGCGACGGATGGCGACCTGCCCGACGGCGACACGCCCGACGGCGACGCGCCGGTCTGCGAAGGCGACTGCACGCCGATGGACAAAGGCGAATGCCTCGATCCGCACACGGCTTGTCTCTGCCAGGGCCTGCACTGGACATCGACTCTCTGCTCGATTTATTGCCAGACGGCCGGCAAGGTGTCGCAAGGCTGCGGACTCATCTCCATCGCCGCCGGCAAAGGCTGCATCTGCGCCGACCCGATCCCGGCCGATGGCGACTCCCCGACGGACGGCGACTATCCGATCGACGGCGACACGCCGCTGGACGGAGACGTCCCGGAGGACGGCGACGCCGGCGAGGATGGCGATGGCGGCTCGGGGGCGGTGGGTTCGGGCGGCTGCGCCCAGACGGACGCCCCGGCGGCGTGGCTGGCCTTGGCCGCGTTGGCGCTGGCCTGGCGTCGGCGCACGCGCCTCGCCTGAGACGTTCCTCGCATTGACTGTCTGAGAACCGCTCGCTAGGATGGGCGCATCCGCAACGTTGGGAAAGAGTTTCCCCATGCGCCCGATCTATCTGGATTACAACGCCACCACGCCGATCCATCCCGGCGTTCTCGCGGCCATGCGGCCGTACCTGGAAGAGCATTTCGGCAATCCGTCGAGCGGCCACGTTTACGGCCAGACGGCGAAGGCCGCCGTGGAGCGGGCGCGCGGCGAGGCGGCGGCGCTTTTGAACGCCTCGCCGACGGAAATTCTCTTCACTTCCGGCGGCAGCGAATCCAACAACCTCGCCTTGGTCGGCGCGGCCCGGCTGTTGAAAAGCAAGGGAAACCATCTTATCATCTCCGCCGTCGAGCATCCCGCCGTGCGCCAGGTGGCCGCGACGCTCGTCAAAGACGGCTTCGCGCTCACGGTGCTCCCCGTCGATGCCGACGGCCTCGTCGATCCGGAGTCGCTGGCCCGCGCCCTGCGCCCGACGTCGATTCTCGTCTCGGTGATGCTCGCCAATAATGAAACCGGCGCGATCCAGCCCGTCGCCGCCCTGGCGGCGCTGGCCCGCGCGAACGGCGCGCTGTTTCACACCGACGCCGCGCAGGCGGTCGGCAAGATCAAGGTCGATGTCCGGGCCCTGGGCGTGGATCTATTGACGGTCGCCGGCCACAAGCTTTACGCGCCGAAGGGCGTCGGCGCGCTGTACGTTCGCGAAGGCGTGCGGCTCGCCCGGCTCATCGACGGCGCGGACCACGAGCGCGGCCTGCGCGCCGGCACGGAGAACGTCGCCGGCGTCGTCGGTCTCGGCGCGGCCTGCACGATGGCGGCAAGCGACTTGGAGGCGGAAGGGGCGCGTCAACGGGCTTTGAGCGAGCGGTTCGTCGCGGGCGTCGTTTCCCGCCTGCCGGCCGGCGCGGTGCGCCGCAACGGCCATCCTCTGCGCCGCCTGCCCAATACGGTGAACTTGGGCTTTCGCCGACTGGCCGCCGCCGACCTGCTGGCGGCGATGCCGTCCCTGGCGGCGAGCGCCGGCGCGGCCTGCCACACGGGCGAAACGAACGCCTCGGGCGTGCTTGGAGCGATGGGCGCGCCCGCCGAGTACGCCGCCGGGGCGCTGCGTTTCTCGCTCGGCCGGATGACAAGCGAGGCCGACGTGGATCGAGCCATCGTCTTGGTCGCCGCCGCCGCCCGCAAGCTCCTTGGCTTGCCGCCTGTAGCGAATGCCGCGCCCGCTCCCACGCCGCCGCGCCTTGTGCTGGCCTCGACGTCGCGCTATCGGAAAGAACTCCTGACGCGCCTCGGTTTGCCTTTTTCCGCCGCCGCGCCGAAATACGATGAACCGCCTCTGCCGCTGCCTCCCGACCAGCTCGTCGTCGCTCACGCGACGGCCAAGGCGGAAAGTCTGGCGGCCGATTTCCCCGACGCGCTCATCGTCGGCTCGGACCAGCTCGTCAGCTTCGAGGGGGAAGTCTTGGGAAAACCGGGCGGCGAAGCGGCGGCCGTGGCCCAGCTCTTGCGCCTCGCCGGCCGGACGCACCGGCTATTGACCGCCGTGGTCGTGCACGAGCCTCGAACGGGCCGCACGGAAACGGCGCTGGTCATCCATGAAATGACGCTCCGGCCGCTCGCCGAACGCGAGGCGATCAATTACGTGCGACGCGACAAGCCCATCGATTGCGCCGGAGCCTACAAGCTGGAAGCGCTGGGCGTGGCGCTGATGGAATCCGTGCGCGGAGAAGACGACACGGCCATCCAGGGGCTGCCGCTGGTGAAGCTGTGCGAACTCCTGCGCCGCTTCGGCCTCGAACCGCTAGGGGACTGAAGCCGCTGGCCGCCATTCCGCAGGCTGCGCCGCGTCGGCGACGGAGATCTCCTCCACAACCAGCCTCACGCAATCGCCCTCCCGATAGGTGGAGATCAGCAACCTGAGACGCTGATCCTCCTGGTTCAGATAAGCCGGCACGCGAACGCCAGGTTCGCCGCTCTGCATCGTGGCCATCACGGTCTGGCGGACGGTGCAGGCATAGCAGTGGCTCGTTCGGCCACAGCCTCCCGGAAGCCGCGCATATTGGCATTCCATGGCCTCGCCGCCGAGCAGACCGAACATCTCCCGCGGCGTCTTGCCCAGCAGCTTCGCCATTCTTCGATTGGCGGCGATGAGCCGGCCATCGGGGTTGACCGCCACCACGGGAACGTCGAAGGTGTCGAGGTACTCGCTCAGCTTCTGTCCCGACCACTGGCGATCGTAATAGGCGAAGCAATCCACGCACATGCCGTGGGTGATCTTGTCGTTGCTTTTAGGTTCTTTTTCGCCCAACGATTTGCGGCAATACGAGCACACCAAGCGCATCTTTTCCTCTCCATCCCCTTGAGACACCCCAAAAAACGAAACTGGCCGAAAATTCCATACGCCGGCCGCAAAACCGGCTTTCCGACAATATCCTCTCTATTCGACGTCTTCCACAGTCGGGAATAAATTCACAGCCCGACTTTCCGCAGACTTTCCGCCTGTAAAATACAATCGGGCGAAACTTTGCGGGTTTTAGCTTTTTGTTTGCTTCGGGAAAGAGAAATAGATCGACGACGACGCCTATCCGCGCTCTCCGAGGGGAATGTCGCGGTGCGCATAGGCGGGAATCGATTTCAGGCGCGGATCGTCCACGCCGCGGCCGACCGTGAAGTGATAAAGCGATTGAAAGCGGGCGTCGCCGAGTCCCAAGAGTTCGTGCGTCGGATCGTCGAAAAAACAGCCGATGCCCGTGCCGCGCATGCCTAACGCCTCGGCTTCGAGATAAAGCGCCTGCCCGATCGTCCCGGCTTCCCAGAAGAGCCGCCTATAGAACGAAGCCCCTTCCCGCCGCAGACGCGGCTCGAATTCGGCGAGCATGGCGGCGGCGAAAACGCCCTGGGCGGCGATGTCCTGATTGCAGGAAAGCTGCTGGGCCATCATGCGGAAATCGCAGCTGGCCAGAACGTACAGCGGCAAATCGGCCGGCGCCGATTCGACGCGCTTCCAGGCCAGATCCGATCGCGTCAGACCCTGGAAGACGTCCAGCGCTCCCGGCTCGCGAGCGAGGAAATAGAGACCCGGATCGAGATCGCGCACGCGATGAACGAACAGAAGGAGATTGATCGCCGGCCGCCATGGCAGCATGCCGAAAACGGGATGCGCCGGATGTGGCGTCAGCCGGCGCAGCAACCGAAAAAAATCGTCGCGCTCCAGGGTCGCTTCGCCATCCATCATCTGGGCGCTGCGCCGCTCGCGGAACAGTTTCCGCGCCGAGACCGGCCGCGTCCGGCCGTCGGGTTGCGGCGCTCCGGCTTCCGGCGTCCACGGCGGCGCGTTCCCGCCCGAATGGCGCGTCGCGCGTTCCACTTCATCGATGACGTTCCAGCGCTGGTGCTCGACCGACAATTCGTTCGGCTCGCCGGCGAGCGGCGCGCTGCGGCTGTAATCGAGCAGGCATTTCGGCGCCGCCAGCGGCTTGATCTGGCGCGGCCGCGCGCCGCGCGGATAAACGGCGACCAGCGCCGTCGGCTGTTCGGCTTCGGCGCCGCTCTGCCGATCGACGCCCAAGAGCGTCCCCAGATCGCGGTCGGAGAGATTTTCGACGAGTCTTATCCGCCAGCCGAGCGCCGAAGCGGCGAAAGCGAGCGCGCCCAACGCATGGCCGAGGTCGATCTGCGAATAGCGAAACGCCCGCTCGCCGTATTTCCAGGATTCGCGCCAGTGGATCGAGGTGAGGCCGACCAGAAAACCGCCCGGCGGCAGCGCTTCCGACAGTTCTCCCCACATGAGCGCGGGCATCGTCCGCAATTCTTCAAGAGCGTGGTAGAACGGCGAGTAATGATAGACGGCCGGCGTTTTCGCCAACCCGTCGATCGGTCCGGCGATCAGGTAGGCCTCGGTCGGATGCAGATTGCCGGAGGAAGGGTTGACGCGCAACGACCATTTCGCGCCGCGAAACTCCTTCCACCCCGCCAGGGCCAGGCTGTCGTAAAAAAACTGCGCGACGCTGCGGGCGTTCAGCGCGGCGGGAAGAAGACCCTCGCCGCCGTAAAGGTCATCGTAGTAAGGAGTTTCCTCAACGGGAACTTCGGCGAGCCAGAGCTGTTCCGCGCCTTCGTAGAAGCGATAAGGGATCGGCTGCGTGTCCCAATCGAGGTAGCCGAGCGAGCGAGCGTAACGGTCTTTGTGGTGCTTGGTGCGTTCGTGGTAATCCAGCACCACGGCCAGCGCTTCTTTGATTGAACCGTCCGCTTCCGATGTCATCATCATGTCGTCCGCACGTATCTCCATGCCGGCCTCCCGCGCCTTCGCGTCTCCCGACGCATCCGTTGCAAAAAGCGCAAGCTCCGAAGGGACGCCAGCATTACAGATCGGCGGCGCGCCGGTGAATATTCCCGATTAATCTCCCTTGCTTGCCGGGAAAACGAAACGGTCAGCCGACTTTCGGAATCGGGAATTGGACATCCCAGAAGAGATCCGGCCGGCCGCTTGCCGCATTGGCGAAGCGCGCCGCCGAGAAAAGAAAGTCGGAGGCGCGGTTGATGAACTTGAGAACCATGGAATCCACGGGTTCCGCCGCGGCGAGCGACACGAGCCGCCGTTCGGCGCGCCGACAGACGGTGCGTGCGATGTGCAGGCAGGCCGCCGCCCGCGCGCCGCCGGGCAGCACGAATCGCTCGATCGGACCCGTCGTCGCTTCGAAGCGGTCGATGACGCGCTCCAGAAACGCGACGTCCTCCGGGGCGATGGTCGGCAGCGTGTAGGGCGTGCCGTGCGGCGCGGCGAGGTTGGACGAGCAGTTGTAGAGCCGATGCTGGAGGAATTCGAGCGCGGCGGATAAAAACGGCTCCGTCGTCTCGGCGCGCGCCAATCCGATCCAGGAGATCGTCTCGTCGATCGTGCCGTAACACTCGATGCGCGGCGCGTCTTTGGAGACGCGCGAGCCATCGACCAGGGAAGTCTGGCCCTTGTCGCCCCCGCGCGTATAAATGGCCGAACCCATCTTCGCCTCCTTCTCCTCCAAGGCAACCCGCGGCCACGATAGCCGCCGCGCGCCGCCGCTGTCAAGCCGGCGCCGGGCGGCGAATGCTATAGAATCTTCCGGGCGGGCGTTTCTTCCCTAAAAGGGGTGGGCGGCAGTCAGCGCCCGCAGGCGAACCATCCCTCCGGGTCGATGGCTTTGCCTTTGCGCCGCAGCTCGAAATAGAGGTAGGGGCCTTTCAGCGAGCCGGTGTCGCCGACGTGGCCGATGAGTTCCCCCGCTTTCACCGTCTGCCCCGAAGCCCGCGCCAGCGCCTGAAGATGCGCGTACAACGTGTAATGCTGCTCGCCGTGGTCGAGAATCACGAGGTTGCCGAAGCCGCGCATGGTCCCCGCGAAAACGACCGTGGCCTCCGCCGGCGCGACGACCGGCGCGCCCCTAGGCGCGGCGAAGTCCCAACCGCCGTGGAAACGCTTCACCCTGCCTTCGATCGCCTCGCCGAAGCCGACGGCGACGCGCGCCTTCACCGGACAGGCGAGCTGGCCCTTCTGCGCCGCAAACGCGCCCGATGGCGCGGCTTCCGCCTCCGGCCCGAGCGTCGCCACCTGGCGCGCCAGGCCCCGCGAGGCCTCCTCCATCTCGGCTTCGGCCCGGCGGCGCAGCCGCTCGTCGCCGCGCACGCGATCGACGAAAGTCTGGCGATCGGCGAGCTTGGCGGCCAGCGTTTTTTCTTCCTCGCCGAGTCTGGCGAGCAGGGCGTCCAGTTCGCGCTGGCGCTCCGTCGCGGCGGCGGCCTGCTCGCGCACGGCGGCGATGCTGGCCGAATAGGCGGCGATCCGCGCCTGATCGGCGCGCCACAGGCGGCGCAGATACTCGCGGCGCAGTACGTAATCGGAGAAGTCGCGCGAGGCGAGCAGATATTCCCAGGTCGTCGTGGTCTGCAATTTGTAGGCGGCGCGCAGCCGGCCCGCCAGCAGCGTCTGCTGCTCGGCGATGTCCGCTTCGACGGCGGCGGTCATGTCCCGCGCCGCCCGGAGGCGGCGATCGAGTTCGCCCCGCTTCGTTTTGAGCTGGGCGACGCGCGCCTGGACTTCAGCGTGTTTCGCCTCCAGTTCGGCGAGTTGATCCAGGACGGAGGCGTCAGCGTCCGGACCCGCCGCCTCGGAAGCGGGAGCAAGCCCGAGCGCGACCGCCAGCGCCAATACGGCCGGCAATGCGGCCCAGCCCCGCATCAGATCGCCCTCCAGAAGCGGCGCAGGGCGATGGCCGAACCCAAGGCCCCCAGGGCGGCGGCGGCGGCGAGGATGGCCAAAAGCTGAGCCACGGAGAAAAAGCGCAGCGTCACTTCGCCGAACGGCCCGGAGAGCGCCTGCGCCAGGGGTACGCCGCCGGCGTGAAAAATCAGATACGCCGCGCAGAGCGAAACGACCGCGCCGCCCAGCGCTTCGAGAAAACCCTCGATCACGAAGGGCCAGCGGATGAACCAGCGCGTCGCGCCGACGATCTGCAGGATCTCCAGTTCGTCGCGGCGGGCGTAGAGGTTCAAGCGGATCGTGTTGGCCGTGAGAAAAACGACGGCCACCATCAGCGCGAAGCCTAAAAAGACGCCTATCAGGTGCAGCAGGCCGACCAGGGCCGAAAGTTTGGCGAACAGTTCGCGGCCGAAGATGGCCTCCTCGACGCCGGGCTCCCGGGCGACGTCCGCGGCGAGGGCCGTGAGCATGTCCAACGTCATCGCCTCGGGCTCAAGCTCCAGTTCGATCGAGGCTGGCAGGGGCGCTTCGGGCAGGCCTTCGAGAATCCGCGCGTTGCCGGGAAAACCGGCGAGGAAACGCGCCTTGGCCTCGTCCTTCGTGA
Source organism: Myxococcales bacterium (assembly GCA_003598065.1). Classification (GTDB taxonomy): domain Bacteria; phylum Myxococcota_A; class SURF-8; order SURF-8; family SURF-8; genus SURF-8. The sequence continues at coordinate 25,664 of QZKR01000136.1, forward strand.
CATAGAGCGCGCCTGTCGCCTCCGGCCGCTCGCGCAGCTTCAGGGCCAGTGCGTGCGCCTCCTCCGGCGTGACGGCGTCGGCGAGGAAGATGGTCAGCCGCATCTGGCCGATCCAGCGCTCGGACATCGCCGAGACGTTGAGGGCCAATAGCGAGAAGCCATTGAAGAGCAGAAAAATCACGGCCAGCATGCCGAGGGTGGCGAAAGCCAGAAGCGGCGCGCGGAGCATCGACTCCACGGCTTTCCTGAGGAAATAGCCCGCCCGCCGCATCACACGGGCTCCCCGCCGCGGCGGCGGCCGACCGAGGACGCGGCCGCCTGCCGTTCGGCCTCGCGCGCCTCCAGGCGAATGTCGGAGTCGAAGACGGTTTTTCCCGCTTCGACGCGCACGACGCGCCGGCCGGTCCGCTCGAACAGCCGCCGGTCGTGCGTGGCCAGAAGCACCGTCGTCCCGCGCGCGTTGGCGTCCCCGAAAAGGCGCATGATGTCGCGCGTCGTGTCTTCGTCGAGGTTGCCGGTCGGCTCGTCGGCGAGCAGGATCGCCGGCTCGGCGATCAGCGCCCGGGCGACGGCGACACGCTGCTGCTCGCCGCCGGAAAGCTGCGGCGGAAAACCGCGGGCGCGGTGGGCCAGACCGACCTGCTTGAGCACCAGCGCCACGCGGCGATCGATCTCGCGGCGCGACAAACCTAAGATTTCCAGGCCGATGGCGACGTTCTCGGCGACGGTGCGGCGCGGCAGCAACCGAAAATCCTGAAAGACGACGCCGATTTTGCGGCGCAGGTAGGGGATCGAACGCGGCGAAATGCGCGAAACGTTGCGGCCCATGACGAGCACCTGCCCGCCGGTGGGCTGAACTTCGCAGAAAAGCAGCTTGAGGATGGTGGTCTTGCCCGCGCCGGACTGCCCGGTGAGATAGACGAATTCGCCTTTTTCGACCTGCAGATTGGCGTCCACCAGGACCGGCTGGTCCGGCTGGTAGGCCATGGAGACGTGGAAGAGCTGGATCATGTCGGGCGCACGTCTGGGAGTTGCATTGGCCCGACGATAGCAGAGAAGCGCGGCCGGGGCAAGCCGGCGAAAGTAATATATTTATTGCGTTATCGAGAGTGGTTCGAGACCTTCAGGTTTACGCCGGCCAGAGCCAGCCGCCCCAGTCGTCCTCGAAGATCACGCGGCCTTCCGTATCCACGATCCGCCACGAATCCTCCGGGCACTGAACCGTCAGGTTGGCGATCCAGCGGTTGCCGCCCAAAAGTGCGATCACCTCGTCGATGGGGTGCGTCTCGCCATGGCGCTTCACCTCTTCCACGCCATCTTCCCGCCAGCGATTCAATGCGTCGATCAGTCGCATGGTCCGTCTCCTTCGCCCTACAAATCACCCGAACGTCAAAGGTCCGGCTCCCTGACTAGAATGCCATACAAATCCCATGCCAGATTTTTTTGAGCGACAATCTATTGAAATATCCAGATAATTTAAGCAAGAAGCAGCAGAAGTTAAATTGTAATTGTTTCAATCGCGACATTAGGGTCATAGTCGGCAGGCAGGATTGACAAGGAGGCCCGCTGGACGGACCGGCGCCCGTTTTTACTGGAATTTTCACCGCTTTAGCGCTCTCTTTCCGGAACTTTGGCGGCTGGGAAAGACGGGCCGACGGCGGCGTAAACCTTCGCCCGACAAGCGAATTTTCTCGAACCGGCAAGATTTTGCTTGCATTTGACCGCCAGTGGCCCTACAACCAGCCGCCTACGCGCCGGCCGGCGAATGCAAACGGCGGCGGCATGGCAGTGAAAGGAACAGGCTGTACCATGGTAACCTTGACCCGCGCTCGCAACATCGGCATCGCCGCGCACATCGACGCCGGCAAAACCACCGTCACCGAGCGCATCCTCTTTTACACCGGCGTGACCCGCAAGATGGGCGAGGTTCACGACGGCCAGGCGACGATGGACTTCATGAAACAGGAGCAGGAGCGCGGCATCACCATCGCCTCCGCCGCCATTTCCTGCGAATGGAAGGACCACCAGATCAACATCATCGATACGCCGGGACACGTCGATTTCACCATCGAGGTCGAACGCTCCATGCGCGTGCTCGACTCGATCATCGCCGTTTTCTGCGCCGTCGGCGGCGTCGAGGCGCAGAGCGAAACCGTCTGGGGCCAGGCCGACCGCTACCGTGTGCCGCGTATCGCCTTCATCAACAAAATGGACCGCGCCGGCGCCGACTTTTTCGACGTCGTGGGCCAGCTTCAGGAGCGGCTGGACGCCTCGCCCATCCCCTACCAGATTCCGATCGGCCAGGAGGAGCAGTTCAAGGGCGCCATCGACCTCGTGCGGATGGTGGGTTACACCTTCTCCGACGGCGACGTGATCGAGGGAGAAATTCCGGCGGCGCTTCTGCCGGAGGCCCAGAAATGGCGGAACAACCTTCTGGAAAAGCTTTCCGAATACGACGACGGAATCGCCGAAGCCTACCTGGAAGACAAGCCCGTCGCGACCGAGCTGATTTTCAAGGTTACGCGCCACTGCGTCGTGCGTTCGCTGTTCACGCCCGTCTTCTGCGGCGCGGCCTATCAGAACATCGGCATTCAGCCGCTTCTGGACGCCGTGGTGAACTATCTGCCGAGCCCGCCCGACAAGGGCCCCGTCGCCGGCCATGACCCCGACGACCCGGAACATCTGCACAGCCGCGCCCCCTCGGCCAGCGAGCCTTTCGCCGGCCTGGCGTTCAAGATCATTCACGATCCCTACGTCGGCCAGCAGACCTTCGTGCGCACCTACTCCGGCTCCCTGAAGGCCGGCGACACGATCCTCAACGCCACCACCGGCAAGACCGAACGGGTCAGCCGCATTCTGCGCATCAAAGCCAAAGACCGCGTCGAAGTCTCCGAGGTCGGCCCGGGCGACATCGTCGCCCTGATCGGCATGAAGAACACCGTCACCGGCCATACGCTCTGCGCCGTCAACGCCCCGGTGCTCTTGGAATCGGTGCGCGTTCCCGACCCGGTGATCGCGGTGAAGGTGACGCCGCTGACGCGCAAGGAGGAAGAGAAGCTGCACCAGGCGCTGCGCAAGCTGTCCCTGGAGGATCCCTCCTTCACGGTGCACGTCGAGGATCGGAGCAACGAAACGATCATCGCCGGCATGGGCGAGCTGCACCTGGAAATCATCGTCGATCGGATGAAGACGGAATTCGGCGTCGAGGCCACCATCGGCCAGCCGACGGTGCAATTCCGCGAGACGATCACCGCCGAGGCGATGGATGAGTACAAACACGTCAAGCAGACGGGCGGCCGCGGCCAGTTCGCCCACACGATTCTGCGCGTCGAGCCCAATCCCGGCGGCGGCTTCGAATTCATCAACCGCATCGTGGGCGGCAACATTCCCAACGAGTTCATCCCCCCCATCCGCCGGGGCGTGGAGGACACGCTGAAGGCCGGCATTCTCGCCGACTATCAGGTGGTGGACGTGCGCGTAACGCTTGTGGACGGCTCCTTCCATCCGGTGGACTCCTCCGAGTTCGCCTTCCGCACCTGCGCCTCGATCTGCTTCAAGCAGGCGTTCCACAAGGCGCGCCCCATGCTGATGGAACCGATCATGGAGCTGGAGATCGCCACGCCCGACGACTACATCGGCGACATTGTCGGCGACCTGAACCGCCGGCGCGGGCGCGTGCTGAGCATGCGCCGTTTCCGCAAGGGCTCGCAGAAGATCGCCGCGGAAGCGCCGCTGATGGAGCTGTTCGGCTACGCCACGGCGATCCGTAGCGCCTCCTCGGGGCGGGCCAACTATTCGATGGAAATGTCGCGTTACGCGGCCATGCCGGAGAGCATGCAGACCAAAGTCCTGGCCGAAGCCCACAAACGCATGAAGGGCGAATAGCTCGGGAGCGGACAATGGGCTTAAGCCCATCGCCCGGTCGAACGGTTTACTTCCTCAGTCGGCCAATTGCACGCGCAACGACTCGACGGCCGCCGTCACGGCGGCGGGGTGCTGGAGGAAAAACTTCGATTTGGCCTGCGCCCCGTCCACTTTGCCGCACTGGTTGAGCGCCGCTTCGTCGGCGAAAGGCGAGACGAGCTGTTCGACGACGGTGAGCAGATTCTTGCAGGCAGGGTCGGCCTTCAGCGCCGCGCCGAGGTGAGTCTGAACGTCGTTCTTGTAGGCGACATAACTCGAATGGAGATTGGCGAGGACGGCGTGAAACAACGCCGCCGGCTCGGCCTTGTGGCCGCTGGTGCAGGGATGGTCGCCGCCTTGCAAGGGACTGACTCTCTCGTAGGCGACTTTATAAACGTTGACGAACTGCTCCGTCCGGTCGGTCATCCATTTGCGGATCTCCGTCCGCTCCGCATTGCTCTCGCAACCCCACGAGGCCAGCGCCAGGAGCGCCAGCAAGATCGACCCGAACGTCAAAAACATCTGCCGCATGTGCTTTCCTCTCGGTTGCAAACCCCAATCAGCCCAAACGGGTTATTTTGATAGCACATCCCGGGCGTGCTTGACAAGCGCCTCTCGCTCCGGCCGCTCCTCGATCTTTACGTAGCGTTCCAGCCATTGCCGGCCTTCCGTTTGCTGGCCGGCGCGCACAAGCAAAAGACCCAAGGCGACGGTAGCGTCCGGATGCACGGGATCGAGCGTCAGCGCGCGGCGGAAGGCCGCTTCGGCCGCCTTGGCGTCGCCGGCCAGATCGCACATGCGTCCGGCGTCGGTTTCGCCGTCGGCCGAGGGCTCAAGCTCGGCCTGCTTCGCGTAGGCGCGCGCCGCCGCCCGCCAGTCTTTGAGCGCTTCACCGGCGCGGCCGAGAGCGCCGTAGGCCGGCGCCAGCGCCGGATCGAGCTTAATCGCTTCCTCCAGAGCGGCGCGGGCCTGGCGCGGCCGGTTGACGTCCAGATACAGCAGACCGAGGTTGGCGCGGGCCCCGGGATGGGACGGGGCGAGCTTCACCAGCGCCTCGAAACGCGCCAGCGCCTCGGACGTGCGGCCCTCCTCGACCAGCAGCCGGCCGAGCAGATAATGGACTTCGACGAGCCCGGCGTCCAGATGCAGCGCCGCTTCCAGATGCTCGCGGGCCTCCTCCGTCCGTTCGAGCTTCAGCGCCACGCGCGCCGCGATCAGCCGCGCCTCGGCATCGCGCGGGGCGCGGCGCACCGCCTCCCGGGCGGCGTCGTCCGCGCCCAGGTCGTCTCCCTTTTCCAAAGCCAGCCGCGCCGCCTTGATCCACGGCAGAGCCAGATCGGGCGATTCGGCGCCGGCGGATTTGTACTGCGCCAGCGCCTCCGCCGGCTTGCCCTCGGCGGCAAGGTCGTCGGCCTTGGCCATCATTTCGTCGGCCTCGTCGCCGGTGATGGCGTCGGTCTCGACGATGGCGGTGACCATCGATGAGTGTTTGTCGAGTTCGCCCTGAAAGAGCCGTTCGAGAACGCCGGGCAGGGCATACTTCAGTTCGGAAGGGCCCCCCGGCTCCAGACGCCGTTCGCGGGCCAGGATTTTGCCCCGCACGTCGGCGATCTGCGCGTCGATCTGGTATTGGCGGCGCTTGACCTTGGCGACCGTGACGACCACGAAACGGCCGACGCCGGCGCGTTTCAGCGTCGGCAGGGCGCACTTCGGCGTCGGGCACTTGGCGAGGGCGGCCGCCAACGGTTCGCCCAAGACTTCCGCCGCGTTGTCGGCATGAACGCCGACCAGCCAGAAGAAAGCCGCCACCTCCTCGCGGTACACGTTTTCCGCGTAGCGGCGTTCCTCCTGCGGCACGTCGTCGGGAAACTGGATCGGGAAGAGATAGAGGCGCTCGCTTTCCGCGTGGATCGCCGGCGCGGCCAGAAACGCCAGCCAGCCGATGATCCATGCTCCCGCCGCGCGCGAATTCATGACCGCCTAGGGGACGAACACCAGCGGGTATTCGACGTGCGCCCGCTGGCCCGATTCGAGGGGAGGAAACTGCACGCGGCGGACGACGCGCAGGACGCAGTCCACCGTCTCCGGGTAAGCCAGCGTGCTCGACAACGCCTCGACCGTCGAAACGCGGCCGGTGGGGGAGATGGTGAAGCCGATGCGCACTTCGCCGGCGGCGCGCGGATTCTGCGCCAGCGCTTTCTGGTAGCAGACCTTGAACGAGGAGCGGCGCTTGCTCATCACCCGCCGGAAGACCTGCGGATCGACGCCGCCGGAAGCGGCGAGTTTCGCCGGATCGAAATCGAACAGCTTCGGCTTCTCGGCGGCGGCTGAAGCGGGCCTCGAAGGCGGCGCGGCCGAATCGGACGGAGCGGAAGCTTTCTCGGCGGCGGGCGGGGGCGCTGGAGGAGCCGGCGTCTCGCCGCAGCCCCACGCCGCGAGCAGAAGCCCGAGGCACACCCCCCCGATCAGCGCCGTTCGCCCTCTCATCTCGGCCGTCCTTGCGCGACGCCTCCCCTCCTGAAGGTTTCCGCCGTCGCGCCTATTTGGCTTTGGGCTGGAAATTGAACGGATAATTGATTTCAATCGGTTCGCCCGCCTTGCGCGCCGGGAAACGGAACGACTTGACGATGTCGAGCACGCAATCGGTGACCTTCTTGTCCTTGATTTCGGTTTTGTCCGCAACGAGCTTGACCTCGGCGACGGCGCCGTCGAGTTGGATCGTGAAGTTGACGAGCATGCGGCCTTTGAGCTTCTGGTTGGTCTGCAGCTCTTTTTCGTAGCAGTAGAGAATGCCCGTCTGACGCTTGTCGATGACGTCCTTGATCGTCTCTTTGTCGAGGACCTGGGCCTCTTCTTCGTAGTGGATGCCGCCGGCCTGCTCTTCCTCGTAATAGTCGTCGGTTGCTTCGCCCTGACCCGCCTCTTTCGCTTCGTCTTTCGGCTCGGCCGGTTCGGCTGCCTTTTCGCCGCCGCCCCTTTCCAGCGGATTGGGCGTTTTCATCTGCGCTTGCGCAAAGGGAACGGCGATCAGCAGCAAGCATGCAACCAGGACGAGCGATCCAAATGACTTCATGGGATTTCGCCTCCTCGCGAGGGGTTTGACCTTCCTTATGTCACGCCAACCCGCCGCCTTATAGCGTCGATTGGCCTGAATTAATCCATGGTATCGCCTGCATCCGGGGTGTCAAGCCTTTTCCGGGCGTCGCGCGACAACGGTCGCTAGAATCTTGTCCGCGAGCGCCGCCACATCGCGTCTGGACCAGCGCGGCGCACGGACTTCCACGGGATCGTCCGTGACGACGGCATGGATGTCCCGTCCCTCCGCCGCATACGGAACCGTGTCCAGCCCGCGCCGCCAGACCTCGATTTTCAGCCCGGGTCCGTCGATGTCGCCTTCGACGAGAATCAGGTCGCACGCCGCATAGAGCGGAGACAAGACGCCGTAAAAGTCTTTGTCGGCCGCTCTCGGAAGGAAGACGCCGATCGTCTCCGGCGTCACGACGGCCGCCGGGGACCCGCCCGCCTGGCGATGCCGGTGCGAGTCCTTGCCGGGAGCGTCCAGTTCGTGACGGTGGCTGCTGTGCTTGATGGTCCCGATGCGCATGCCGCGGCGCACGAATTCGGCGATAAGCTCCTCGATCAGGGTGGTCTTGCCGTGGTTCTTTTTGCCGACGATGTGGACGAGGCTTTTCATCGCCGCCGCTTTCGCGTATTCATCGGCCGCAGTCTTGCGGGAGCCCCGAGGCCGTTTCCAGGGCGTGCGGCAGGACGGGCAAGAGCGCGCCGAGTTGCTGTTCGACGGCTTTGGGGCTGCCGGACAGGTTGACGATGAGCGTCTGCCCGCGCAGTCCGCAGACGGCGCGGGAAAGCATGGCGCGCGGCGTATGTTTCATACCCTCGGCGCGCACGGCCTCGGCCATGCCGGGCGCTTGCCGATCGATCACGGCCAGCGTCGCCTCGGGAGTGACGTCGCGCGGCGAAAGGCCCGTGCCGCCGGTGGTCACCACCAAGTCGCAGACCTTCACGTCGCACAATTCGATGAGCCTGGCTTCCAATTCCGCCCGTTCGTCGGGGAGGACGACCGCCTCGACGATGTCGGCCTTGAGCGGTTCGGCCAGAAGCCTCGCCAAGAGCGGGCCGGAGACGTCCTCGCGTTCGCCGCGCGCGCCGCGGTCGCTCAGCGTCAGGACGCCGATGCGGAGGCGATCGAAGGCGGGATCGACGAAGAGACGGTCGCCCGGCTTGAGCTCGCCGCCGCGCACGACGCGGGCGAAAACGCCGTCGGTGGGCATGATGCAGTCGCCGGTCTGGTGATAGATCGCGCAGCGGGTATGACATTCCTTGCCGTACTGCGTGACTTGCAGCACCACGTCCTCCCCGACCCGGAAGCGGCGGCCGATCGCCAGGGCGAACAGGTCGAAACCCCGCACGACGATATTCTCGCCGAAATCGCCGTGCTTGAGATCCAGCCCCTTGCCGCGCATCCGCTCGATTTTTTCGGCTTCCAGCAGGCTGACCTGCCGATGCCAGGTCCCGGCGTGGGCGTCGCCGACGATGCCGTGTCCCCGCTGGATGCGCGCCGCCGGCACGGCTTGCTTCTTTACGCCCTTGCGTTCGCTGACGCAGATCGCTTCCACAACACCCGAATTCATCGCTTCCCCCTGCGGTAAACGCCGCTTTTGCCGCCGCGCTTCTCTTCCAGGCGGACGCGCTCGATGGTCATCGCCCGATCCGCCGCCTTGCACATGTCGTAGACGGTCAACGCGGCGACGGCGGCGGCCGTTAGCGCCTCCATCTCCACGCCGGTCTTGCCGTGGCATTTGACGCTTGTCCTAATCGCCACGGCGTCTTTTTCGAGCTCCAGATCGACCGTCACCGCCTCCAGCGCCAGGGGATGACAGAGCGGGATCAGTTCGGACGTTTTTTTCGCCGCCATGACGCCGGCCAGCCGCGCCGCCGCCAGCACGTCGCCCTTGGCGACGCGCCCCTCGCCGATCATGGCGATCACCTCCGGCTGCGTCCGCACCAAGGCGCTGGCGACGGCCAGGCGATCGGTGGGAGCTTTCTCGCCGACGTCCACCATGCGCGCCCGGCCGCGCGAATCCACATGGCTCAATAAACGCGGCGGGCGGGTCACGCGACGTCTCCGATCGGTTCGAAAGACACGATTTCTCCCCGGTCAAGGGAAAGGCTTCCGCCCGGAAGCCGGATGTAGGCGTTGGCGGAGGCCGGCGCGTAAATATCCGAAGAACCCTGGCCGGGCGTGGGCTCCACCTCCCAGCCTTGCTCCGTGAAACGGACTCGCGCCAGAATGAATTGGAAACGGTCGCCCTTCGACGCGAGCGGCGCAACGAGGCGGCCTTGAAAAACGGGCCTCGCCCACGGCAGCCCCGACATTCGGGCGATGGCCGCGCGGACGTAGCGATTGAAGCCCAGATACGCGCCTTGCGGCGTTCCGGGCAGGCCGAAAAACAGCCGCGTCCCTTTCTTGCCGAAGAGAATCGGCTTGCCGGGCTTCTGCTTCGCCTTGTGGAATATCAGCTCGACGCCGTGCGCCTCCAGAACGTGCGGCACGATGTCGTACTTGCCCGCCGAAACGCCGCCGGAGAGGACCACGATATCGGCGTCCGCCTGCGCGCCGAGCCGGTCGAGCAGTTCCGCCTCGACGTCCGCGGCATGAGCCAGACCGACCCGCGCGATGCCGGCCAAACCGGCCATCGCCGCGAGCATCGGCCCGTTGGAGTTGCGGATGCGCGAGCCGCTCGGCGTTTCTCCCGGCGGGCAGAGTTCGCCGCCGGTCGTGATAATGGCCAAGGCGGGTCGGGCGATGACGCGCACCGTCTCCCGTCCGAACATCGCCAGATTGGCCAGGGCCAGCGGCGTGACGAGCGCGCCCGCCGGCAGGACCGTCGCCCCGGCCCGGCATTCGCTGCCGCGCGGCGCAACGTGATTGCCGACGCGCAGCGCGGGCGGCAGTTCCACCTGGTCGCCTTCCCGGCGCACGTCCTCGACGGGCGCGACGGCTTGCGTTCCCGCCGGGCAGGGAGCGCCGGTCATGATCTCGAAGGCCAGGCCGTCCGTCAGCTTCCGGTCGGTCTCGGCGCCGGCGGCAAGCTCGCCGACGATTTTCACCCGTTTGCCGGCGTCGGCGACGCGCGCCGCGAAGCCGTCCATCATCGCCCGGTCGAACGGCGGGTAGTCCCGGTCGGCGCGGATCTCCTCGGCCAGAACGCAGCCCAGCGACTGGGCGATGGGGACCGTCTGCGCGGCTCGGGGCGCGGCGTGTTCGAGGACGAGGGAAAGGGCCTGATCGACATCGATCATTTTCAGCATGCTTATCCTCCGATCGCGTGCATGCGGCGTTCGGTCCAATGCGCCTCCGGACGGCACTTGGCGGCCAGCAGATTTTGCACCGCGTTGCGAACAGCCTCCACCTGTCCGGCCCGCGCCGGGTCGCCGAGGTCGGCGGCGACCGCCTGCCGCAGACACGGATACAGGCGGCCCCTGGAATCGAGACGCAGCCTGTCGCAACGGCCGCAGAAGGGATGCGACACCGGCGTGATGAAGCCGACGGCGACCTCGCGGCCGTCCACGACCAGCCGGCGCCGCAGGGCGGTGTCGCTTTCGTCGAGAGGGCCGAGATAGGGAAAATGGGCCGCCAGCCGCCGAAGCGCACTCTCGGCGGAAAGATATTCCGCCGAAAAAAAGCCGGCGGCGGGCCCGAAAGGCATCAATTCGATAAAGCGGATTTCGGCCTCGAAACGCGCCGCCAGCCGCACCAGATCGGGCAGGCTCTGGCCGTTGATGGTTTTCAAGAGCACCGCATTGAGCCTGATTCTTCCAAAGCCGGCGGCGCGCAGCGCCTCAAGGCCGGCGAGCACGTCGGCCAATCGTCCGCCGGTGATGCGTTCGAAAGCGGCCGGATCGACCGCGTCGAGACTGACGTTGATGCGATCCAGGCCGGCGGCCTTCAACGACGCGGCCTGCCCCGCCAACAGCGTTCCGTTCGTGGTCAGGCAAAGTTCAACCTCGGGCGACAGGGTTTTCAGGCCGGCGATCAGGCGGACGAGATCCGGATAAAGCAGCGGTTCGCCGCCCGTGAGGCGCACCTTGCGCACGCCCGCCGTTTCATTCACCGCCGCAACGATGGAGAGGAAATCGCTCACGCCCAGACGGAGGCTTTCGTCGGTTGGAATGTCGCGATGGCGGCCGTTCGGCTTGCAGTAGAGGCAACGCAGATTGCAGGCGTCGTTGACCGACACGCGGAGGTAAACGGGAGGCATCGCCGACGTCCTTTCCAAACGCCAGGAAAGGACGCCGCGCCGCTCGCGGCGCGCCAGACCCCTTTCCAAGCACGGGAGGCGCGGCCGTTTCCCGCCGCACCCTGATCGACCGCCGGCCCATGACGATGACGCTTTAGGCCCGGCGGTTCGGAGTCGTTGCAAATTTTTCTGCTCTCGCCTTCGCCGCGCCCGATCGAGGCGTTTTTCGAAACGCCAGGAGGAGCGGCGCGGCAAGGCGATATCTATAGCGATATGACGGGAAGCCGCTAAAGTCAAGCTGCCGGTGCAGGATGGGCCATTGCCCTCTGACTTGTCCCCAGTTTTGATTTTTTCTTCGTGGATGGTGGGCGCCATAGTTTTACGCCCTCGGAGAGGGCGGAAAGCTGTGCCCAACGGCCTTTGGG
>QZKR01000055.1 GCA_003598065.1 Myxococcales bacterium
GGTGACCCTGAGAGCGTTGTACGCTTCGGTCGGTCCCAAACGATTCCCGGAAACGCTGAGAGCGGCATGACAACCGCAATATCCTGTGATGCACCCTGCGCCTGTCGCGTGGGCAGAATTTCCTTGACAAGCCCTAGCGGGACGTCTAAAGATTGCATCCTGCTTTTGCCGGAAAATCGCTCTTTTCAGGTCTTGTTCCCCAGTAGCTCAATCGGTAGAGCGGGTGGCTGTTAACCACTAGGTTGGCGGTTCAAGTCCGTCCTGGGGAGCCAATGAAGTCATGACTCGAACCAGGGAGATGGGTGCCCGGAAGTAAACTTCGATCTCATCTTTCGAGTAGACCACGATCCTGGGCACGAGTCCCGAAATAAGGTGCTTCCGCTTTGATGCGGGAGCACCTTTTTTCATGATCTGGTCGAAAATCTCTAGGAATTTCCCCACGATCTTGCCGTCCGACAATTCGATCACCATGCGGTCGGCCTTCTTCTGCAGCCGGATGCGCTCTGCCTGCAGTTCTTCTTGCTGATCGTTGAGGTTCTTGATCCGCTCCCCAGAGAGACATGTGTCTGAGTCCGCGCCGAAACCGATCGGCTGCCGTCTTGCGCAGCACCACCCATTTTCCCTTCAGGCTTTTGCCCCAGTAATGGGTGAAGCCTAAAAAGTCGAACGTGCCCGGCCGATCCTCAGACCTCCATTCCCGGCCACTGGCCCTCAGAGTAGGACGTCTGAAGCGCACCAGGCGCGTCTTTTCGGGATGCAGCGAAAGACCATACCTGCCGAAACGCTTCGGCAGCACCTCCATCAGCCGTCGGGCATCCTCCTCCAGCCGACAGACGATGAGCACATCGTCCGCATAGCGGATCATGTGGGATTCGCCCTTAAGCCGTGACTTAGCGGTTCGTTCGAACCAGACGTCCAGCACCTCGTGCAGGTATACGTTGGCCAAAAAGGGGGAGATCACGCCGCCCTGGGGCGTGCCGCCCTTCGGGCGCGTCACCGCTCCCTGCTCCATCGCGCCAGCCTTCAACCATTTTCCAATCGTGCGTCGAATGACGCCGTCGTTCACCCGCCGGTCGAGAAAGCGTCGCAGATGGCCGTGGTCCAGGTTGTCGAAAAACGCCTGGATATCCACTTCGATTACAAAACCGCCCCTCATCTTCATCAGCCTCTCCCGAAAATCTTCCAGCGCCTGGTGGGCCGAGCGGCCTGGACGGAAACCGTAGGAGCAGTCTAGAAAATCCTGCTCGTAGATCGCCTCCAGGAGCATGGCCACCGCCCGCTGCAGCACTTTATCCTCGAAGGTCGGGATGCCGATGGGACGCATCTTTTTCCCGTCGCCTTTGGGGATGTAGGTCCGCCGCACGGGCGGGGCCAGGTACCATCCGGACTTGAAACGGTCCAGCAGAGATCGGAGATTGCCTTCCAGATCCCTGGCATAGTCCGCCGCCGTCCGACCGTCGATACCGACCGCCCCGTCCTTCCGGGTGCGCCGGTAGGCTTCCATGAGAAACGCCATGCCAATGTGGTGGGCCAGCGTTGTAAACGCCATCTGCGGCGCCTGCCTCGCCAACTCGGCTACCTTTCGGAGTCGCGGTGAGATGTTGTCCGAACTCGGTGTTTCGGGCATCGTTCCCTCCAAAAGCTCCATGATCCGGCCTCCCCTTTCCTCCACGGGGTCCCGCCGGGCGCGGTTCCCCCGCTTCGTCGGTACTATGGGACGCTCCGACTCCCCGCCGCTCCTCCCGGATCGCTTCGTCTCTTTCGCTCGCCGGTGCCGCTCCGGCATCCGTATCTTCGCTCCTCGCGCCGGGCGGATGCTCTCGGCGTGGGCCGGGGTTTTCTGGTCGCCCGGACACCCCTGAGACCGGGATTCGTAACGGAACGGAAGCGACGGGGCCTCCCAGGTTCCTGGGCAACCCCTGTGCACGCATGCCTCGTTCTTAGACCCCGGCGGGATCGAAAGCGCCAGGCCATCTACGGCGCTTCGATGTGGCCTTCCGCTATCCGAACAGCGTCGGCTCCCGCAACTAGCCTTACGAGGCTGAATAACGCGGCCTGCCTGCTTCCTGTGTACGCTTCACGACCCGGATCGCTCCGAGGCCGCGCAACACTCGGTTCCGGCCGGCTGGCCAACCTTGACCGGACGGGACTTGCACCCGTTGGGTTGCATCAGAAGGTTTCAGAAAAGAACTAGGTCATCTCTTCCTCCTTCCCCAGGCTTCGCCTGGCGCAATCGGATACGCTTAGTGCTAAAGAGAAATGAGAAAACGAACAGAGAATAGCCTCCAGGGGTCCCTGCGACGCGTGCCCATTTTTTTAGGGGCGGAAAATTGACGGCCCTCTTTTTGAAAAGGCCAAATAGACGGAGTGAACGCCAATGCCGTTGCCGTAGATCTCGTTGCTTTTACTCGATTCGTTCAAGGCTGGTGTAGCGCGGAATGCAGTAGCTCGTCGCAATCGCCCGGTCGAAATCGTAGGGCTTGCCATGCCGCGCCAGCAGCTCTCCAATAGTCATCGTTGGATGTCTGGCTATGATCCGCTGGAAAATCTCCATCACGGCCAGGCTGTCTCCCAGCGCCCGGTGCGCTTGTTCTTGTTTGATTCCCAAGTGCCAGCAGACGCTGCCCAGACTGTGGGATTGCAGCCCTGCATTGAACCGCCTGGATAGCCGACAACTGTCCAGGACGAACCGGGCCGGTATCGGCAACTCGCTTTGGTAGAACTCGGCCGTCAGGATCTTCACATCGAAGGGGCTGTTGTGCGCCAGCCATACCGCCCCTCGCGTGAAATCAAGGAACGCCATCAGCGCTTGCCGGATCTTCGGAGCGCCTTGAACCATCTCGTTGGTAATCCCGTGGATCGCCGTAACTTCGGATGGTATCCGCTCCTGAGGATCGACCAGCGTCTGGAAACGGCCTTCTTCCACACCGCCGCGAAAGCGCACGCCGGCCAGTTCAACGACTCGGGCTTCGTAGAGTCCGCAAGTCTCCGTGTCCAATGCCACGAAGGAGACTTGGGATAAAGGGGTGTTGCCGTTTATCTGCAATTTCATGACCACTACTCTACAACAAACGATTATTGAATAGATACCCCAGGCTAATCCCAAATACTGCTCACAGCGGGTGGAAAAGTACATCGAGAGAAGCAAGATGTTTGCATGCCCTCGCGGATATTTTGGTATCCTACAGGGCATCGCCGATGAAGCATCTTCTGACCGCGTGGAGGAGTTGCCGTGTTTGACCGCTACATCGGGATCGATTACTCCGGCGCCGAGACTACCGAAAGCCGCGATCCCGTGCTCGGCGGAGCGACATCCGCGCAATGGTTTCCATCGCAATGGAAATGGGAATAGGATATCGACGCTCAGGCCAAACGGCCTTGGGCGCTGACTAAAATTGGAGAATGGAAAGGAAGACCGCCGCTTGAATGATCATCGCTTGACCCTCTCTCTAACGCCGCATGGGCGGCTGGTCCTGGCGCCGTCGAACGGCGCGCCGGAGTTGGAAACGCAAACCGCGCGGCGCTTGATGGACGCCTTCGCGCGGGGGCCGGGCCACGGTCTGCTTCATCTGGGCGGCGGCGAGGCGGGGGCGGTCCTGCCGCCGGTCTTCGCCTACTGGCGGGATTTCAGCGGGGGCTATGTGGCAGCGCTCTGCATGCTGCCGGACATGGAGGAGCGGGGAGCCCGGTTCCAGATACAGATCCCGCCGGATGAAGAGCTTGACGGCTTGGCGCTTTCCGCGCCGCCGATGACCGGCGCGGAATACCTCTCCGCCGATATCCTGAGGGCGCTCTGGGGGGAACTCGACCAGGCGTTCCGTTTGGAACTGGCCGAGTCACGCTTATCCGTGCAAGACTTCCTCAAGCGCCTCAACCCGGCGTGGAATCTCGTAGGCCGGGTCCACTTCAATTTGGCCGAGAATCGCAAGGACGAGGAGGCGCCCTTCGCCTTCCTGGCCACGTACACAACGAGGCTTTCGTCCCTGGGGAAAGCCCAGCACTTGCCGCTCGGCCAGGCTCTGCGCGAGTACGCGGGAGCCGCGAACAGGGACAAGCTTCTCTCGCTGCTTTTACCCGTCCAACGCGCGGCAGAGCATTGCGACTGGCTCAAACATATGGTGGACGCGGGCGAGATTTTCCACCCCCTGCGTTGGCGTCCCCGGGAAGTCTTTCGCTTTCTTTCCGACGCGCCGTTTCTGGAGCAGTCCGGCGTGGTGGTGCGGATGCCCGCGAACTGGCCGTCGGGACGGCCTTCCCGTCCCCGGGTGGCGGCCACGGTCGGCGGCAAGGCTCCGTCCGCGCTTGGCTTGGACGCGTTGCTCGATTTCCGGATGGATATTACGCTGGACGGTGAAAGCCTGAGCCGGGCGGAAGCCCTGAACCTTCTGGCCTGTTCGGACGGACTGGCGCTTATCCGGGGCCGCTGGGTGGAGATCGACAAAGATCGGCTCGGCCGGATGATCGAGCGTTTCGAGGCGGTCCAACGGCTCGCCGCCGACGGCGGGTTGCCCTTCGCCGAGGCGATGCGAATGCTCTCCGGCAGCCCGATCGAACCCGCCGGAGGCGCCGACGGCGCGGACGCGGACTGGTCGCGCGTCTCCGCCGGACCTTGGCTGGCCGAGACGCTTGCAAAACTGCGCTCGCCTGATGGTCTGGCCGGCGTGACCCCCGGCGACAAACTGCGCGGCACGCTACGGCCCTATCAGCAGGTAGGGGTGCGCTGGCTGCACCTGTTATCCCAACTCGGCCTGGGAGCCTGTCTGGCGGACGATATGGGTCTGGGCAAGACGATCCAAGTGCTCTCCCTGCTCCTTGTTTGCAAGAACAACCTCGCAAAACCGGGGAAACCGAGCCTCCTTGTCGCACCGGCCTCGCTTATGGCCAACTGGGCCGCCGAAATCGAACGCTTCGCTCCGAGCCTGAAGGTTCTTGTCGCCCACCCGTCCGCCCTGTCCATGAAGGAGTTGAAGTCGCTCACGCCGGAGCGCCTCACGGACACGGACCTCGTCATCACCAGTTATGGCTCGCTGCTGCGGCTGCCCTGGCTCATGGACACGGAGTGGCGGTTCGTCATCCTCGACGAGGCTCAGGCGATCAAGAACCCGGACGCCATGCAGACACGAACGGCCAAGAAACTCAAGGCCGGGGCGCGCATCGCGCTGACCGGGACGCCTGTGGAGAATCGGCTGGGCGACCTATGGTCGATCTTCGACTTCATCAATCCCGGTCTGCTCGGTTCGGCCAAGGCGTTCACCGCCTACGTCAAGAGCCTGCCAGGCAAGCCGAATCCCTACGGACCGCTGCGCGACCTCGTGCGTCCGTATATTTTGCGGCGCTTAAAGACGGACAAATCCGTCATCGCGGACCTGCCGGACAAAACCGAGGTCAAGGCGTACTGTCCCTTGAGCCGCAAGCAGGCCGCGCTCTACCAGCAGGCAGTGGAGGAACTGGCGCTCAAGCTCAAGGAAGCCGATGGCATCGCACGCAGAGGCGCGGTGCTGGCCTTCCTCATGCGTTTTAAGCAGATTTGCAACCACCCTTCGCAATGGCTGGGCGACGGGGACTGGGCCGAGCAGGACAGCGGCAAGTGGGCGCGGCTGCGCGAGATCGCCGAGACCATCGCCTCACGGCAGGAGAAGGCGCTGATCTTCACCCAGTTCCGCGAAACGACCGCGCCGCTGGCGTCTTTCCTGGGCGGTGTGTTCGGCCAGCCGGGGCTCGTGCTGCACGGCGAGACTCCTGTGAAGAAACGACAAGAATTGGTGCGGGCGTTCCAGGAGGACGAGTCCGTCCCATTCATCGTCCTCTCGCTCAAAGCCGGCGGATCGGGTCTCAACCTGACGGCAGCCTCGCATGTGGTGCATTTCGACCGCTGGTGGAACCCGGCGGTGGAGAACCAGGCCACCGATCGCGCCTTCCGCATTGGCCAGACGAAGAACGTGCTGGTGCACAAGTTTGTCTGCCGGGGGACGGTGGAGGAGAAGATCGACGCGCTGATCGAGTCGAAACAGGCGCTTTCCCGGGAGCTTCTTGAAGGTGGAGCGGAGCTTAATCTGACGGAAATGAAGGACGACGAACTGCTCCGGCTGGTCGCCTTGGACCTCAACGCCGCGCTGAAGGAGTGACGCATGTCATACTACGGATGGAAACCCTACGTTCCAGTCGCTCAACGACGCGCCAAGGCCATGCGTGAGATGGAGAAACTGAAAAAGAAAGGCCACCCCGTGTCGCCGGTGGCCATCGTAGGGCGGACCATCGCCAAGACCTTCTGGGGCAAGGCGTGGTGCGACAACTTGGAGCGCTACAGCGACTTTGCCAACCGCTTGCCGCGCGGGCGGACCTACGTGCGCAACGGCTCGGTGGTCGATCTTCAGGTCACGCCGGGCGAGGTGACTGCGCGGGTCAGCGGCTCGGAACTCTACACGATTTCGGTGAAGGTGGTCCAGGCGCCCAAGGAGCGCTGGGAGGCGCTCTGCACGGACTGCGCGGGAGCCATCGACTCCCTGGTGGAACTTTTGCAGGGGCGTTTTTCCAAGGGCGTCATGGAGCGCATCTGTCGCGAAGGGACGGGGCTTTTCCCCTCACCCAAAGAAATCAAGTTCTCATGCAGTTGCCCGGACTGGGCTTATATGTGCAAGCACGTCGCGGCGGTGCTCTACGGGATCGGCGCGCGACTGGACCAGCAGCCGGAACTCCTCTTCAAGTTGCGGAAGGTGGACGAGAAGGACCTGATCGCCAAGGCCGGCGATGGGTTGGCCCTGCCCCCGGCGGGACCCGCCGGGGATAAGGCGCTTACCGGGGAGGACCTGTCGGCGCTATTTGGACTTGACATGGGTGAAGCCGCGCCCATCGAAAAACAAGCCGCAGCGAAAGCGACGAAACCGCGCCGGGAGAAACTGTCCACGCCCCCAAAACCGGCGCGCTCAGGGAAGGCCGCGGGAAAAGGCGCGCCCAAGGTGAGAGAAAAGACCAAAGCCGCCGCCGATGGGAAACCCGCGCCCAAGGCAAGGGGAACGGAAATCCCCAAGGCAAGGAAAAATAAATCGTCCAAGGCTAAGGACGCCGCCACGCCAAAGGCCGCAAAAAGCGCCGCTAAAAAGGCCAGGGAGAATACTACGCCGAAAACGGAGGAACGGGGCAAGCGGCCTGACGGCAAAACGAATAAGGCAACCAAGACGCGAAAGAAGCCAGTGAGGAGAAAACAGGGCGCTAGGAAAAAATGACGACGCCATCATTCAAATCATCGGTCGTGGATTCCGAACCGTCGGCCTCTGAAAAGTGTGATCCGCCGGAACTGCAAAAGCTGCTTGTCGAGAGCTTCGGATTTGCCGCTTTCCGGCCCTACCAGCAGGCCGTCTGCGAGACGGTCGTGGCGGGGCATGACGCACTGCTGGTGATGCCCACCGGGGCGGGCAAGTCGCTCTGTTACCAACTCCCCGGCATCGCGCGGGGCGGTATGACGCTGGTCGTCTCGCCGCTGATCGCGTTGATGGAAGACCAGGCGGAAAAGCTTCGGCAGCAGGGTTTCCGCGCCGAGCGCATCCACTCAGGCCGCAGTCGTACAGACTCCAACGAAGTGTGCCGCCGGTATCTGCGCGGCGAACTGGATTTCCTGTTCATCGCGCCCGAGCGGCTGGCCGTCCCCGGTTTCCCGGAGATGCTGGCCCGGCGCAAACCGGCGCTGGTCGCCGTGGACGAGGCGCACTGCATCTCGCACTGGGGCCATGACTTCCGCCCGGAGTACCGCTTGCTGGGAGAACGGCTGCCGCTTCTGCGGCCGACGCCGGTGGTTGCGATGACCGCCACGGCCACGCGGCTGGTGCAAGACGATATCGTCACCCTGTTGCGCCTGGCCGATGCTCGACGCTTCATCCACGGTTTCCGCCGGACGAACATCGCCATCGAGATCGTCGAGACGCCTCCGGCGGTCCGCAACGAATTGGTCGCCGAGCTTTTAACCGACTCCACCCGGCGCCCCGCCATCGTCTACGCCCCCACTCGCGCCAAGGCCGATGAACTGGGCCAGCTTCTGGCGGCGGCGCTTCCGGCGGCCAGTTACCACGCCGGGATGTCTCCGAAGCTGCGCGACGAGGTGCAAGCGGGTTTTCTCTCCGGAAAGCTTCAGGCGATAGTCGCCACCATCGCCTTCGGCATGGGCATCGACAAACCCGATGTGCGGACCGTCATCCATACGGCGCTGCCCGCGACGCTCGAAGGCTACTACCAGGAGATCGGTCGCGTCGGTCGCGACGGCGAGATGAGCCGCGCCATCCTGCTGCATTCTTACGCCGACCGGCGCCTGCACGAATTCTTCATGGGGAAGGACTATCCTGAATCACATGTCTTAAGCGATGTTTTTAAGAAACTCCCAACTGACTTCGAAGCGCGTGAGCAGTTGCGTAAGCGTTGCGGTCTGCAAGAGGACGAATTCGATGCGGCTCTGGAGAAGCTCTGGATACACGGCGGCGCACAGCTTGACGCCGATGACCGCGTGCGCGCTGGTGATGCGGCATGGATTGAGCCCTACGAGACCCAACGAAAACACAAGGCCGAACAACTGGATCTGATGTTCGGCTTCGTCCAAAGCCACCATTGCCGCATGCGCGGGCTGGTGGCGCACTTCGGCGACGAAAGCGACGACGGCCGCCCCTGCGGCCTTTGCGATGTCTGCGCCCCCGGCCAGACGGTAGCCGGCCAAACCCGTGAGCTCAGCACCCGTGAACGCCACGCGCTGCGGGCGGTGCTTGACACGCTTAGCGAGCGCGGCAATGCCACCGCCGGCCAACTTCATGCGGACTGCGGCGAGTCACTTGGATTTTCGCGGCGCGAGTTCGAGCGGGTTCTAGACGCCCTGGCCTGCGCCGATTTGATTGCATTGAGCGAGGAGAGCTTCACCAAGGACGGTCGCCTCATCCGCTTCCGCCGCGCCAAGCTCACGGCCAAAGGCCGTGACGTTGACGCCGCGCAGTTGGATGAAGTGCGGGTTTCCTCGCTGATGGACAAGCCGGGGAAAAGGCGCGAACCGCGCCAGGAAAAAGCCGTGCGCCGCGCGAGACAGGCCAAGACGGAGGCCGGCATTGGCGTCAACGGGCCGGTCTACGACGCCCTGCGCGAGTGGCGGCTCTTGGAGGCCAAGCGCCACCGAACCCCGGCTTTCCATGTTTTCAGCGACCGCACCCTGATGGAACTTGCCGCTGCCCAGCCTTCCGGCATGGACGACCTGTTGCTCATTCGGGGCATCGGACCCTCCAAGGCGTCGAAATACGGCGAGGCGGTCCTGAGGATCATCCGGAAAACAACCTCGGGCGTAGGATGAAGTCTGAGCTTCTTATCGAGATTGCACGCTGGGACCGCGAAACGAATCCTGGCGTGTCATGACGCACAACTTCTCGTTCTATCCCCGCATGAGGCAAGGCGCCGGTTCGGGCCATTCGATTATCCTTGATGCGGCCGGCCTGGATGGGAGTAGGGGAGGGGAACGACCATGGCGAAGGGCGCATATCCGATGTGCGTCTGTCGTCGCCGCTGCATGGGACAGCGGCTTTGTTCTCATGATCCTGTTTGTCATATGTGGGCATACTATCCCTCGCCCGCGAGGCCGTCGTGTCCACAAGTCTGTGTTTTGGATTGGTGCTGGCAGCGGTGCACGCCAGACAGCTTCGTTTCATGCTTCTCATTCCATAGACGGAATGCTTGCAGCTGCTCTTGAGGATCTTCGAGTTCGAGCCAAGACCGCACCTTACGCTCTGTCAGGAATCGATTTCCGAGATTTCGGTCCGCGAGGCTGTCGATGAAAGTCAGAATCTCCGGTGGAAGGTTCAGAAGTTGGAGGAGCTGAAAAATTCTCGTAGTGGTTAACGCCCTGTTTCGGGCGGCCTGACGCATAGAAACTTTGTTGACATCCATTTCTGTCTTGATCTCGCGGGCGAGCCTTAAGGTACTGACAATACTTGGAATATCATATTTTAGAGCAGGCTTTTCCGTCTCCAGGAATTCGATTTCCAGGATGATTGGAATTTTGTTGAGAGAGCGTCCTGGGGAGCCAAACTTTTCAACAGGCGAAATGGCCAACAGGTCGTTCCGCCTGTTTTCTTTTTCATCTTCCCCAACGTACTCGGTTCCGAAAATTTGAATGCTGATTCCCGGTGGCGTTACTTCACCCGCTTTTTTCCGCCTTGAAGTGGCGCTGCTTTACTTGCACGTTTCCAATTGGCACAGAATAAGAAACTATATAGAAATTAACATATTGCTAACCATGATCTTTTTAAATGGTTCCCTTAGTGCGTAATAGTGGCATTCGATTTATTCATGGTTAGCCGAGGCTGTACACGCAAAAAGTGGTTACTTCTATGCAAGCCCGAAAAACTATTGACTTTCGATCAGTCTCGGTTATGCTGATACCATGAAGCCGCGTGAAACCATAGAACAGTTCGATCTCTTCCTGGCCCGGCAAGGGCTTTCCCTGTCAGCCGTCATCATCGGCGGCGCGGCCTTGTCGTTGCTTGGAATCATCTCCCGCGAGACGCGGGATTGCGACGTGCTCCATCCGCAACTGCCGGACGAGATCATCAAGGCCCAAGCGAACTTTGCCGCCGAAATGCGGGGGCGAGGGATTCCCTTGCAGGACGATTGGCTGAACAACAATCCCATGCCCGTCGCCAACCTACTTCCGGAAGGCTGGCTTTCCCGGACGCAAGTCGCTTACCAGGGAACCGCCTTGACATTATTGTCGCTCTCACGAAGCGACATTCTGCTGACTAAGCTCTTCGCCTATTGCGACCGTGGAACGGACCTTGGCGACTGCCTGGCGCTCAAACCGACCGCCGGAGAATTAAAGGCCGCCTTGCCCTGGATCGCGGTCCAGGATGCGAACCCCGACTGGCCGCGCCACGTGGAAGAGTCCATCCGTGATTTGGGCCGGAGGCTGGGCCATGAGTTATAGCCGCCGTATCTCCCCCGCCGCCGCTCCTGACGCGGATGCGCTCACCGCCATGATGGCCGGAATCGGGATGAATGTGGCGGCCAAGCCGGACGTGGACGCTAATATCGAGGACACCCTCTACTTCGCCAGCATCGAAGGCATGGACCGCGACGATCTGCGCACGCTGTCCTTGGTTACGCAATGGCTCTCCGTTCACCTGCGCAGGCTCAACGCCGACCGGATGGTTCGCTTGATCTCCGCATGTCCTTCCGAGCGTGTGCGCATCTACTGGAAAGCGGTCGCCGTCTGGCAAGCCAAGGATCGCCGACTGGCGCGCCTTTTATCGGTCTACCGTGGTCCACAGATTGACCTGCTTCCTTCTGGGACCGACTTCCTGATCAGGCGACGCGGCGAAGACCCTCGCTTCATGGGAGGGCCTCTTCGCGTGCCCGCCGGGACGCTCCGGGAACGCGAGGCGGACATCCTCCGTCCGGAAGAGCTTGTCGCCCGTCACCCGGTCTACCGCTGGCGCATTCTTGTGGGGCCGACCTACCGCGCCGACATGCTGGCGTTTCTCGAACGCAATCCCGCGCTCTCGGCTTCGGAACTGGCACGGCTGGCCTACGGCTCTTTCGCCACGGCGCATGAGGTGAAGCGGGATTGGAGTACGTTTGCAACGCCATGCGTGGATGGGCAACCTTCCATTCGCGGAAAGTCCAGCATGGGTCAAGACATCAACTAATGATAACTCGCATATAATCCATTGATTCTTAATGGGGTATCCCCATTTTCTTTCGGCACGTTCTGAGAAACGGTTATGAAGAGGGTTCGTCTTGCGGACTATCCGGACCGGATTTAGCGCTGTTTGCTTGATGGAAGTTGCGGCGCCTCATCGGTTCCAGTCAGCGCGCGTGCGTGATTTTCGACCGGATCGTCCGGTCGACGGCCGGTTCGCGAAAAAAATAATTCCCCCACAGTCGGGTTTTTCTGCTAGTTTCATTTCGCTGGTCGTAAGCAGTCAGTAATCAGACAAACAAAAATATTTCTCGGCGGACAGGAGGAGCGGACATGAGAAAGCTTCGCGGCTTCGCTAAATGGGGACGGGCGGTCGGCGCCGTGACGATGACGCTCATCGTGGGGCTTACGATGGTGGGTGCTCCACGATGCCAGAGGTCGTTCAGCTTCGAAAGCCCGCATAACGGAGAGCACTATCTCCAAGACCATCCGGTGACCTTCACCGAAACGCAAGTCAATGCCTTCCCTCTGAAATGGGAAGATGAATACGACAACGGCAGCGGACTTGTGCGGGAAACGATCTGCGTCGAGCAAGCGACGAACAGTTGCCATCTTTTCTACCGGTCCAACCTCGCCGTGATTAACTACGCCTCCACGTCGCATCGCATCATCGCGAGCTACGAGAAGGGGCTCTATACCTACGTTGCAGAGGCGACGATCACCATCGATCCCTATTGCGACGACGACGCGGACTGTGTGGGCATGGGCAATGGGCCCTGCCAGCCGGGCAAATGCGACCTTGGAACGAACCTTTGCATTCAGGACGTCCTTCCCGACGGTACGGTCTGCGGCGGCACGGGTCCTGCCGATCACCAGGTTTGCCGTCACCAGGAATGCATCGACCACCCGCATGAGGCTTGGTCCGACGCCACCGGCGGCGAATTCACCTCGATCCTCGGCGAAGTGTGGCATGGGATGGATCCGAACAAGCCCGACACTCCCGCCGAACCCGCATGGATGCTGGATTACCTTGAGGTGTCCCATCTCCCTATCAATCTTTTCCACGGAACAGACCTGGGAGTGAGCGTTGAGTTCGGCGGCCGCACCATCTTCTATTTCGGCGATACGATGGGCGGTGACGCGGACACCTCCGCTTGCGGCGGTTTTCCAGGCCGATGCAACGACATCATGGGCATCGCCAACACGCCGCGCCCGGCCGCCGCGCCTGAACGACTGCTTGTCGACATCCTCGAAATTCCGCACAACACAAGCGCAACCGGAAAATATAAGCCGATCACGATTCCCGGCATTCACGACATGCCGGCAGACAACTGGGTGTGGGACGACGATACAACCATCGATGGGGGGTTCAACGTTCCGACCGGTGCGATTGCCAGTCGAAAATACGACGAAGCCCCCCCGCCTACGGTCGTTTTCCTTTGGTATGGCACCGGTACGTATTTTGAAAAGATACTCCCCTTTGTGGATGTTGTGCCTTCTCGCTCGTGGCTGACCTACAGCACAAACGGCGAGGACTTCCAAGAAAGCTGCTACTTCGACAGCAATGGGCCTGTCCCGTTTTCCGGGCCGCCGGTGGGCGATTCGACGGTCGGGAACACCAAGTTCGTCCAGGTGTCGGCGGTCGAAATCGACAACGCCGATTACCTGTTCGAAGAAGAAGACGTGCCCGGTCTGCCGCAGACAGACGATGAGAAGGGATATTTCCTCTTTGGCGCGGGTGATCCATTCGGAGGCAGCCCGCTCTATCTGGCCTACGTTCCTGCCACGGAACTGTGCCCGGCGGACGGTCAGAAACGCATCCGCTATTACACGGGTTCCTGGGACAACTGGTGCGGCGCCAGCGAGCCGTCCTATTGGAGCCCCTGCGAATCGGACGCCATAGGGCTCGCGATGACAACATCCATCAACTTCAGCGAGATTTCCGTAAAGCTCATCATGGAAGGCGGCCTGGACCGTTTCATCGTGATGACACGCGACATGGTGGGCGCATCCGTGCCGAAAGCAGAGGGTCCCTGGGATACTTGGCAGTCCTTCGGCGCTCTTCCCGGTTACGGCTATGGCCCTTACATCCTGGATCGTTACGTATACGTGGGTGGCTCCGAGCTAACCTTCTGGACGACAAGTTGCGTGTGGAATGCGACGAACAATACCCCTTACGGCGTCTATGCCGTGAAGCACGAGATCACGTTCTAGGCGCGCGAATTCGCTGCGAATGGTAAACCGATCTCCCCGCCGGGCTATCGAAAGCCCGGCGGGGGCGGCCTGCCCCTGTCAAGCGATAATCGGACTATTGATCACACAGACCGAGAAACGCTCAGTAAAGCAATTGGACTCGCTCAATCGGGCGACACCTTCTTCCGATCGGGAGCGATATTCCGGTCGTCGACAACCTATGAGGACCTCATGTATCTGGTGAAGCGCATCATCGAGTGTGGAGAGGGATTGCTCGATGACGCGACGGCTCCTCCACCGCCCCTTCGGTCCAATAGGGAAAACGCGGGTAGTGTCAAGATTTTTTCGAATTTGGGTAGTGCTATAAACAAATCGATTTCAGATCCAAAAACGACACACTGGGGTCCCAGTATGACGCACCAGGAATTTTTGATCGGGATCGCCGCTTATGGCTACTAATCCTTTGTCGCGGCGCAACCGTACTTTCTTCCAAGCGCGCGCCGCGCCGGAAGCCTTGCCGGCCGCCCGCCTCGGGGGTACAATGGGCTCGGACCGCACCACAACTTGAATTATGCATCGTTATCCCAGGCGTTCGGGAAGCCGCCGCGTGCAATGGCGTGGGGGGATGCTCTTTGCCCCGCGATCCGTAACCATGAAATAAGGTGCGAAATGAAACGGCTTATTTTCCTGCTCGTGTTCCTTCCGATGGCCGCCGCCCTCTGCATGGGCTGTGATTCAAGCCCCGATTTCGCCTTTCACGGTGGCGACGCCGCGGACGAGGACAGCCAGACCGATGGCGACGCGATCGACGGCGACGGCCCGGCGGACGGCGACGTTGCTGCGGGTTGTAAAGAGACCCGTGACGCTGACTACAATTGCGACGGAACACTGGACAGTTGCCACACCGAGACCTACGACGCCCGCGGGAACAGGTTAGCCGAGGAAATCGACGAGGGCTGCGACGGAATACCGGATTCCAGGTGCCATGCCTCCACTTACGACGCCAATGGGAACTTTTTGACCTTTCAGGGGGACGACAATTGCGACGGAACGCCGGACAAATGCATCTCCCGCACCTACGACGCCAACGGGAACGTCCTGACGCGTCAAAGCGACGATGGCTGCGACGGAACGCCAGATTCTTCTTGCACGTCCTACACCTACGACGCCGATGGAAATGTGTTGACCGATCGAAGCGACCGGGACTGCCTCGGAACATATGCGGAATGTAGATCCATGACCTACGACGCCCGAGGAAACGTGCTGACAAGCCAATGGGATTATGGGTGCGACGGAATGCCGGAGCATTGCTGGTCCAATGCCTACGACGCCAATGGAAATATCCTGACCATGCAAAAGGATAGAGATTGCGACGGAACGCCGGAATCTTGCGAGTCTTACACCTACGACGCCAACGGGAACAAGTTGACCGAGCAAACGGACAGCGGTTGTGACGGAACGCCGGACAAATGCATCTCCCGCACCTACGACGCCCATGGGAACGTGCTTACCGTCCAACAGGATCAAGATTGCGACGGAACGCCAGATTTTTACTGCACGTCCTACACCTATGATGCCGATGGCAACGAATTGACGTTTCAGGGGGATGAGGGCTGCGACGGAATAGGAGATTCCTGCCACTCCTGGACCTACGACGCCGACGGGAACACCCTGACCGACGAGGAGTATTATGATTGCGGCAGGACGCCTTCCCGTAGCAAATGCATATCCTATACCTACGACGCAGACGGCAACAAACTGACTTACCGGGTGAATAGCGGATGCGACGAAACACCAGACTTTTGCCGAGCCTGGGCCTACGACGCCGATGGGAACGAGCTGACCGAACAAGAGGACAACAATTGCGACGGAGTGCTGGAGGCTTGCTCGACCCGGGTCTACGAGTGCGCTGAATGAAAGGGTGGGCGGGTGGCCGGCATGGAAAAAGCAGGATGGGCAATTTTTGGGGCCAGATTTTCCCCCGGCGCGAAAATCGACAACGTACCAGTTGTTCCCGCGAAGCTCTCCGGCAGAAACGTCCGCTTTTGAGCCATAAGGATTACAGTACGGAAGCAACCTAACCGCTGTTCCCCGCCCCATCCTGCGCGAGTTGATTCTGAAGTGGGCGGCGAAAGTCTTCCCAAGGGACATTCCCGAAATCCTGGTGGTCGACGCGTGCAAGGAGCCCATCGGCTACACGCTCGGTTCCGCCATCACTCTGGTGGTCTCGGCCCAATACGACCGCAGCTACGTCTTCGGGGACTACCGCGTCTATATGGGTCCCGTGGACGACGTTGAATGAGGAGGAGGCCGCAGAGCGTGGTTTTCTGTTGCCCGAAGAGCAACGCACCGGCCATTCCATCACCGATGGTCTGGCTTGGGTACTGCGGGGTCGAATTCTCCATATCGCTCGCATTGACGAATCGTCGCTGGCCAGCCGTGGTCACGACCCCCTCAACGACGAAGGCCGCAAGAAGATTCTGGCCGACATCTTCCATGCTCCATTCATGAAGCTCTTCACGACCTGCAAAACACCTCCTTCCGAAGCCGAGACCATTACCGCATTCGCTAAGTTCTATGGAGAGGTTTCGAAGACGGCGTTGACCCGCACCGAAGGCGACATCAGACCAACGTCGATCGCCTGGCCGACCTCAATCTCCAGATTCAGCAGGCCTTGAACACCTTGGTTCATCAGCGCGAGCAGCTTCGGTTGCTCAGACTTGCCGTCAACGAGAAGTGCGCCAAGACGGAAGCCAACATCGAGCGCATCGGACGACAGCTTCATCGCCTCGTTGGTCCGCGCATTGAGTCCATTACCACCAGCGAGAGGGAACTGATACAACGACGAAAACCCTTACGTACAATGGATTGCACGAACGCCGGAGACGGATAGATCCGAGGAATTCCGAAACGTCAAGAGTTCCGTCTTTCCAAGATCGTCCGGTCCCGGCCCCCGGTGGCCCGGACGCCGCCGAAACGTTTTTAAAACGGTAGGAATTGTGATATCGTCCCGCTGAATTTGGTCGGCGCCATGCGGCCCGATGCCGCCTACCGGCGAATCGCCGGGCGCGAGGGGCGCCGCACCGATGATCCTCAAATAGCGAGGCGTCCATGTCGAAAAAAAACCAGACCGCTCGCGCCGTCGCGACCGTCTTTTTTCTGCTGCTCGCCCTTTGGCTCACGGCGGGTTGCGCGGACACCGGTTCGGGCGGGCCGGGCGGCGGCGATGCGGACGGTCCGGCGGACGGCGACGCGGCGGATGGCGAGGCGGACGGCGACAACGACGGAGACGCCGACGAGGCGGAGCCGGAGCAGGTCCCCCATTTCATCTGGCCCCGCTGCGACGGGATACACGCCGAGCCGACGCTCGCGGAGAAGGCGGCCGCCTTCGACCGGCTCGCCCGCGAGCGGCACATCGCGCCGGACGGCCTGCTGCGGAATGTCTACCTGACCGAGGACCTGGGCGAGGTCGATCACTGGCTCCACGCGCCCAACACGATCCTCTGGAGCGGCATCTACCTGGCTTCCCAAGCTTTGCGTTACGCCGTGACGGGGGACCCGGAGGCGCAGGAGAACGCCCGGCGGATCGTCGGCGGCCTGCGCGACCTGACGGCCGTGACGGGCCGCTCGGGCCTCTACGGCCGTTCGATGATCCGGCCCGGCGTCCCCTACAATCCGGTCCCCGCGGACGCCCCGACCTGGGCCGACTCCGAGGCGCCGGGCTACGAGGGCTGGCGCTTCAACTTCGACGTCAGCCAGGACGGCTACGCGGGTCTGATGTTCGGCTACAGCGCGGCGCTCCGGCACTTCGACGACGCGGCGCTGCTGGCGGACGTCCGGGGCCGCGTGCGCGAGGTGGTCGATCACCTGATCTCCAACGGTTTGCAGATCATCGACATCACCGGCGAGGTGACGGAGCACGGCCGGGTCTTCCATTCCGCCCTGGACAACTTCCCCGGCTTCAACGCCATGCTCGCCTCAAGCTGGGTGAAGGTCGGGCAGTCGGTCCTGGACGATCCCCGGCTGGACGATTTCTACTACGGCTGCCTGATGCGGATGCGGGAGGACGTCGAGTGCCCGGACTTCGAGGATGAATTCGCGGTGGACGCCTTTCACCTGACGTCCTACATCGCCAGCATGGAGGAGCGGCTGTACCTGTTCATCCCCAACTGCCAGTACAACATCGATAATTTCGACATGTGCTACCAGGCGATGTACCCGCTGGCGACGCGCGAAGAGGACCCGGAGCTGGCCGGGCGTCTGCGCGGCGTCCTGGCTGCGAACATGTATCACAACGCGGAGCCGAACCACATCGACATCCCGACGGTCGGCAACACCTTTTTCACGTTCGCCTACGCGGCCCTGACCGGGCGCGGACCGGACGAGGACGCCGTATTGAAGGACGGCGTGGAGCGGGCCGTCTGCACCCTCAAGGAGTTCCCGGCGCGGAAGTTCCGGCGCCATATTCCGGCGGGACGGCAGGAGTCCGTCTGCACCAACCGCATGGGCCGCCACAACGCGGCCGAGCCGATCCCGCTGTCCGAATACGACTTCGACAATTACCTGTGGCGCCTGGACTTCTACGAGATCAACCCCGAGGAGGTCTTGGAAGACCAGCGCCTGGTCTACTCCCCGGAGGACTACCTGATGGCGTACTGGATGGGCCGGCATCACGGCCTCCTCACGGAGGACATGTGAGGTCCGGCCGCCCTCGCCCCACCCACCAAGAAAGACCGCCGAAATGAAACGCTTTCGACAAGCCGCTCGAATCGCCTTATGGACCGGATGCCTGCTGCTGGCTTGGGCCTGCTCGGAAAACGACGCGGGCGAATGCCTCGACTGCCTCGGCGGCGATCCGGACGCCGACGCCGGGGGCGAGTTCGACGCCGACTCCCCGTCCGAGGCGGAGCCGGAGGAGGAGGCGCCCGCCTGCGATGGAAGCGCCTGCGACGACGACGCGGACTGCTCGCCCGGCTGCATCTGCGCCGCCGGCGCCTGCGAGGAGCGGGAGGGGACGCGCTTCGACCTGGAGACGGCGGACAGCCTCCTCGTCTACCGCAACGACGCCGGCCGGGTGGATATCTACACGCGGGACGGCGATTGGATCGTCCGGGGCGCCACGGCGCGGGTGATGCTCGATGCGGCGGACGAGGACGGCGCGGCGCTCACCGTCGCCGACGCCGGAATCCGCGAAGTCGCGCGCGTCACCGCCGACGAGGACGCCCTCGGGACGGCCGACCGGCTCGTCGTCCGCGCCGGCGGCGCGATGGAGGGCGCGGCGCTCGTCTGGACCCTCTCGGCCTACCCGGACGCGGGCTTTTACACCTTCGCCGTCGAGCTGGCCAACGACACGGGCGAGACGCTGCAATTCGCCAAGGCGTCGGCCTTCGAACTGAGCGGCCAGGAAGGCGGCGGCCTGTTCCTGGGCGGGCATCCCTCCACCCACCGCATCCTGGAGAACGGCTCGTACACCTACCTGGACTTCTACGCCGCCGTGCAGCCGGGGGACGTCCCGCAGGACCCGTTCACCGCCGCCGGCGTACCCGGCGACTTCAAGGGGCATTCCGTCTCGAACCTCAACCACGGCGTGCTGGATCTTGACGGCGGCGCGGTGTGGATCGCCGGCGCGCTGACCTTCGAGCACTCGCTGCCCGTCATCAACCTCTCATACGACCCGGCCGCGTCGGCCGCCGCCCCGGACGGGCGCGCGGGGTTCAGCTACTTTTCCGCCGAGGCGACCTACGAGCCTCTGCCCAAGCCGGTCCCCCCGGGCGGCGCCTTCAGCACGGAGACCTTCTACATCCATCCCGCCGAGACGGGATTCTTCGAGGGCATGGAGAACTGGGCCCTGGCCGTCAAACGCATGAACGACATCACGCTTTGGACGGAGAAGGCCGAGGGGAACCGCGTCCCGAACGGCTGGAACTCCTGGTCCACGTCCGGCAGTACGGGCGGCTACGGCACGAGCATCAACGAGGAGGTCATCCTGGCCAACCTGGAGGTGATGACCGACGAATTCCGCGACTGGGGCATGGACTGGTTCCAGATCGACGACGGCTACGAGCCGGCTTACGGCGACTGGTGGTGGCGCGAGGACCGCTTCCCCCACGGCCCCGCCTGGATGGCGCAGCAAATCCGCGACCGCGGCTTCAAGCCGGGCCTGTGGATGGCGCCCTTCACCCACCACAGCGACTCGCAGACGCTGGCCGAGCACCCCGACTGGTTCGCCGGCCCGGACTTCTTCCCGCCCGCGTACAAGGTTCTCGACCTGACCCACCCGGAGGTGAAGGCGTACCTCGCCGATCTTTTCACCACCTTCCGCAACGACTGGGGCTTCGACTGGCTGAAGATGGACTTTTCCTACCACGCCCTGTTCGGCGGCGAATTCCACGACCCCACGCAGACGCGCGAGGAGGCCTACCGGGGCGCCTGCCGCATCATCCGCGAGGCCATCGGCCCGGACACCTTCTTCCTGGCCGTCTCCGCCCTCGGGCCGCATCTGGGCCTGATCGACGCCGACCGGCTGACGCTCGACAACATGCCGGTGTGGGACAAGCAGCCGGAGGATTCCGAGGATTCGCCGCTCTCCCAGCAGGGTTTCAAGCCGACGGTGCGCACCGCCGCCCGCCGGTATTACTTCCACAACCGCGTCTGGATCAACCACTCGGACCTGATCGTCTTCCGGAGCAACCCGCGGGACGAGACCTGGCCGCGCGTGACCCTCGACGAAGCCCAGGCCTTCTGCACCTACGTCGGCCTCACCGGCGGCATCGTCAAGCTCGGCGACAAGCTGGTGGATTTGCAAACCGAGCACATCAACTCGGTCCGGAAACTGCTGCCGATCTACGGCAAGGGCGCGCGGCCGCTGGACCTGCTGGAGCGCGAATTTCCCGAGAAGTGGCTATTGCACGTCGATTCCAGCCTCGACGGCTACGACGAGACCTACGACCTGCTGGGCCTGTTCCACTGGGGAAGCAACCGGGACATGAGCCGGAATCCCTATCAGAAAATGGAGGACGACGGCGCGGACCGCCGCATCGACATCGACCTGGGCGGCCTGGGGATGGACCCCTCCCGGACCTACCTGGCCTACGAGTTCTGGACCGAGACCTATCTCGGGGAAGTCACGGGGAATCTGGCCTACGACGTTCCCACCCACACGGGACGGGTCATCGCGTTGCGCGCCAAGACGGGCGCGCCCCAGTTCCTCGGCTGGAATCGGCAGATCACGATGGGGGCGACCGACATCCGGTCGCTGGCCTGGGACGAGACCGCCGGGACGCTGACGCTGAGGACCAAGGTCGCCAAGGGATCGGTCAAGGCGCCATTCGTCTACGCGATGCAGTTTTACGCGCCGGAGGAATGCGCCTTCGTCACGGCGCGGTACGACGGCTCGCCGGTCGCCGACGCCCGGGAGAGCCGGGAGGGCGAGGTTCTGAAGCTGAGCTTCGAA
Organism: Myxococcales bacterium; assembly: GCA_003598065.1. Taxonomy (GTDB): domain Bacteria; phylum Myxococcota_A; class SURF-8; order SURF-8; family SURF-8; genus SURF-8. The sequence goes on from QZKR01000055.1 coordinate 21,303, forward strand.
GCTCAGGAAACGGGCGAGGTCACGATCAGTCTGACGTTCACTTGCGGACGCGGCGGACGTTGAGCCGCCGGGCCTGCCGATGTCGCCGGCCTCGGCGGTTTCGAAATCCACGCAGAGGCGAAACGCGCCTCATGCATGATGATGGCGAAACACATCCCAAGGCCGTACCCATCGCCGATGAGGTCGTCATCGAGAAAAAGCACCCCGATGCGTTCCAGGATTCGGACCTGCAGCGAGTCCTATCGGCCGCCGAGATCGAGTTTTCGGCCGGAGACTAAATTCTTGGCTATTGCCTTGCAACCTGCCCGGTGTCTGGAATAAACGACAACCGGCAATTGCGGGTAATGACGTCTTTTCCAAAACCAGGAAGATCTCCTTCGCGCAACTGCGCCCGAGTATGATCGTCGCCGAGCCGGTCCTCGCCACTAACGGAATGAAGCTGTTGGGGGCGGAATCGACGATCACGGAAGGCTATATTGAGCTTCTGGCTCGTTATGCCTTGTCGGACCGGCTTAAGCAGCCCATCACCATCTATCGCCAGCAGGGATGAGGGCTCCCATGTCCGACCAAAATTCTAAAAGCGATGCCGCGGATGCTCAATTGAGGCTGTATGCCGAGGACTTGACTCGAACGTACCAGCTTGAAAAAGAAAAACGGGGGCAGTTGGAGCGCGCCAACGATCAGCTGCAGCGGTATGCGGTGGATCTCAACCAGACCATTTCCCAGCTTCGGGAATCGGAAAAGCGTTTGGAGGAATCCTACCTCGACACGATCCACCGGCTGGTTCTGGCGGCGGAATACAAGGACGAGGACACGGGCGACCACATCGTCCGCATGAGCCGCTACAGCGCCCTGCTGGCCGAAAAATTAGGTTTCGACGCCAAGCAGGTCAAAATTCTGCTTTACGCGGCTCCCATGCACGACGTCGGCAAGATCGGGATTCCGGATTCCATTCTCATGAAACCGGGAAAGCTGACGGACAGCGAATTCGAAACCATGAAATCCCACACCCTGATCGGGGCCAGGATCCTGTCCGGGTCGTCGTCCGAACTGTTGCAGGCGGCCGAGAAAATTGCTTTGACCCATCACGAGAAATGGAACGGAACGGGTTACCCGAACAAACTTAAGGGCACCCAGATCCCGATTTTCGGACGCATCGTCGCTCTGGCGGACGTCTTCGACGCCCTGACCAGCAGGAGGCCGTATAAAGAGCCGTTCCCTATCAATGTGGCGGTGGACATCATCACCCAGGACAGCGACCGGCACTTCGACTCCAACCTGGTAAACCTGTTTCTTGAAAATCTCGGCGAGATCCTCAAGATCAAGAAGGAATCCGAGTCGTTGAAACACCCGGATAAAGGCTGATCCGAACAGATGAATAAGATTTAGTCCTCGGAATCGCCCTCTGCTCCCGCTATGGATTGATCGCCCGCCTCCCGCCTCGTCTCGGTAGGTCCATCCTTGTCTTTCTTGCCTTTCGGAACGCTGGCCGCCTAGGAAACCCCAGTCGGCCGTCGTCGCATTGATCGCCATGCGCCGCCAAATGTTTCCATTTACGGCGAACAAACATGGACTGAATGCGCCTGCTAAGTCTCTGATTGCATTTGAGCAATCCGTCATCTTATGCTAGCTTCGTTTTTATTCGGGCGACAAACGGCCAACGCCATTGCCTTCTACGCAGAGGGGAAATGGAAGATGAGACGAGCGGCATTGACTGTATTTATTGGGTTTGTCCTCGTGTTTTTCACCGGTTGCGAAGCTGAAGACTCAACATCCAACGGCGCGGCCGATGGCGACCAGTCCGCCGCCGAAGGCGATCAGGTCGTGACGGACGGCGATGACGACGGGCGCGCCACCGATGGTGACGAATCGGGCGAGGAGCCAACAGACGGGGATCGGCCGGTGGACGGCGATGTGGACGGCGATGTCGTCGATGGCGAGTTGGCGGATGGGGACAGGCCCGACGGCGACACGATCGATGGCGATAATTCTGATGGTGATACGACTGATGGTGATACGACTGATGGCGATAGCCCGGATGGCGACATCGAGGCGGATGTGGACGAGGACGCCGATTCTAGCGCCTGCCTGGAGATACCCGCGCCGGATCCCGTGCCGCTGGAGTGTCTGGAGGGCGTTTGGCCGCCCGGTAGAACCGAGTCCACGCGCGTCAACGGCTACAACGATGATTACATGTACAGTTCAGACGATAGCTTCAAGATCGGCATCCGCGAGGATTGGGGCGCCACGATCATCTTCTTCGGCGAGAAGTCCCTCTTGGGCTGGCCGGGCGTCAACAATACCAATGTAATAGACGGCAACGATACGGGACGCGAAGTGCAGATTGCACTCTACGATCCGGACCGCAGCGCGCAGGGCTGCGCCTGGAACGCTTCCTGTCGGAGCAATCCGGGAGCAGCCTGTCCCTTGAGTATCCGCTACCTGGGATGGAACCCGGTGCAGGGAGGGAACCGCTGCAATCTGGGTTCGGGAGTGGAGTCGGTGACCATGGCCGACGGCGTTCTCGACGCCCAGGTCCGTCCTTACCACTGGAACCCGGACTGGGAGGCGCAAAGCTGCAGCAGCGACAGCTGCGGCGTTTCCGGCGCGAACCGGCTTCAATCCGAGGTGCAATACAACCAACGCCTGCGCTTTGTGGGCAGCCACGTTGTGGAGGTGCAGATGGAGGTAATCAACCTCTCGGAGGTGAGCCACGCCGTCACCTTACAGGAATTTCCTACCCTGTACGCCACCTGGGGCGACGGCAACACCCCGGATCTGCGAGTGATCATGGATTCGGAGGGCAACCAGATCCCGATCGACCAGCCGGCCAACGATGGCTTCTTCTGGAAAGAGTTCGACAGCCCGGGTGGATGGGCTGCATTGCAGAACACGGAGCGAAATTACGGTGTTGGCATTTACTATGAGAACCGCCTGCGCGGCTATCAGGGCTGGCAGAAATACGGGGTATTCAACAACATCCGCTCGCGATTCCACTTCGGCCTGGCCGCCCACGGTACGGTACGGGCGCGGGCGTACCTGATGCTGGGAAGTTACGCTACGATCAGCGGTTTGGCCGCAGAGTTGGATGCGACACTGCCGCCCTTCGGCGCGCTGGACTCACCGCTGGGCGATGCCACCGTATCCGGCAGCTTCAGCTTCCACGGCTGGGTGCTGGACAACAAGGGTGTAAGCAGCGTCCGGCTATTGATCGACGGCGCGCCAGTGGCCGCGCCATCTCTCGATCAGAACCGCCCGGACGTGTGCCTGTTCTATCCGGGCTACGCCCAGTGCGACCGGGTCGGGTTCGCCGGTTCGGCCTCGCTGGCCGAAATATCGGCCTGCCCGCATTGGCTGGAGGTCGAGGCCACGGATGGCGACGGCAATACGCGGATTGTGGCGCGGAAGAGAATCTTCGTGAATTGAACGCAAGACCGCGGTCTGGAGCCAAACGATCTGGGCCCCATGCGGCAAATCAAGCAGGCGTCGATTCTTCCTTGCCGACCCGCAGCAGATCGTCCTCCTTGCCGATCATCACCAGCACGTCCTCGGGCCGGATCGCATAGTCCGGCCCGGGTAAAAACACGAAAGCCTGCTTATCGGGCTGCTTGATGGCGATAATGAAGACGCCGAGGTGCTTCCGAAGATGCAGTTTTACCAGGGTCTCCCCGTGGAAGGATTCCGGCGCGGCCAGATCCATGACGCGATAGTCCTGTTCGATGGGAATGAAGTCGAGCAGGTTGGGATTGATGATGTGAAGGGCCATGCGGCTGGCGGTTTCGCGCTCCGGAAAGACCACCCGGTTAGCTCCAACGGAGGTCAGAATGACGGCATGGTCGTCGCTGATGGCCTTGGCGCGAATACTTTTGACGCCGATCTGTCTGAGATGCAGAGTGCAAAGGATGCTCGCCTCCATCGTCTCGCCCATGCTGACAATCACCTCGTCGAAAGCGGGCGAGATTACGGCCTTCAAACTGGCGAGATCGCTGGCGTCCAGGCACAAGGCCCGTTGAACTTGTTCGGCGATGACGTCCACTCGCTCCTTGTCGCGGTCGATGGCCAGCACCTCGGCGTGCTTCGCCAAGTCGCGGGCGATCTGTCCCCCGAACTGGCCGAGCCCGATCACGGCGATCTGCTTTCGTTTTCCATTGCTTTTCATCCGATCATCACCTTTCCGTCCGGGTAGACGATGCGTTCCTGGCCCATGGGGATCATCCATAGCGCGAGCGTCAGCGGCCCCAAGCGGCCCACGAACATCGTCAGGATGATCCAGAGGCGGCCCGCCGCGCTCAGTTGAGGTGTGACGCCGGTGGAGAGCCCCACCGTACCGAAAGCGGAGAGCTGTTCGAAGAGCAGATCCTCCATACCCACGCCGGGGATCGCACGTTCGCTGGCAAGCAAATACAGCGTCCCAAAGGCGTTCCATAGCAGGGCCAGACCCACGAGCACCGAAACGCGCCGAACGATGTCGATGGGCACGGTGCGCCCGAGCAGGACTGTGTCGGTACGGCCCAGCAGCCGGCATTTGAGGCGCGCCAGCCAGATGGCCGCCGTGGTGGTCTTGATACCGCCCGCGCAGGAACCCGGCGAACCGCCGACGAACATAAACAGCATGATGAAAAACAAGCTGGCCAAGGGCAGACACCCGAGGTCCACCGTGTTGAAGCCGGCCGTTCGGGCGGTGACGGACTGGAAGAGCGCGCTCCAGAGGCGCTCGCCGAGGTCGCGTTCCTCCGGCGTCAGGCCGAAAAGCAGCAATCCCGCCACACCTCCCGCGATCAGCAGGATGGAGGCGCCTAACGCGATTTTCGTATGGTGGCTGAAGCGTCGCAGGGATTCTCGATGTCTGTCTTGCAGCAGGCTCCACAACTCGGCCAGGACGATATGGCCGAGGCCGCCCGAGACGATCAGCAGCATCACCACGGCGATAAAGCCGATGTTATGATTGATCCCCATCAGGTTGTCGGAGTAAATGGAGAAGCCTGCGTTGCAGAAAGCGGAAACGGCGTGGAACACGGCCGAGCCCAGCGCGTGCGGAACGGGTTTGTCCTGAAGCAGAAAGACGAAGAGCAGCGACGCGCCCGCGCTCTCGATGACGAACACCAGCTTGAGCATGCGCAGGAACAGGCGAAGAAATTCGGACGCGGCGTCCCGTTGTAAAAACGTATCGGACAGCGCCGCCTGTGAGGCGAGGGACAAACGCCCGCCGAGAATGAGCGCCGCCAGGGCGGCGAAGGTCATGACGCCCAGGCCGCCCGCCTGGATAAGAAAGAGGATCACCGTCTGGCCGAAAAGCGTGTAGTCGGACCCCGTGTCAACGACGATCAGGCCCGTCACGCAGACGGCGGAGGTTGCCGTGAAGAAAGCATCCAGGAATCCCACCTTCCCCGGCTGATGCGCCCAGGGCAGCGAAAGCAGCAGCGTCCCCAGGCCGATCAGCCCGGCGAAGCTGGACACCAGCAGCGCTTGCGGCGTGCCGGTCAAGATGCGTCGCCGCCCGCTCATGCCTGCCTCTTTCTGTCGGCCAGGTGCGGGCAGCCGTGGCCCTGATGCAGGCACCAGGAATCGAGATGATGGTCGGCCAGCACGATGCGGTCGTGCCCCAGACCACAGGCCGACAGGGTGACGCCGTTGGAGGTTCGAGCATGCAGGTAGGGGCAAAGATGATGCAACAGTTCCGCGACGGCGACCCGACGCCCTTCGTCCGGTTGCTCGGGAGCTTTCTTGGAGCGAAGAATCAGATGCTTCAGACCCCCTTCCGCCAGCGGCGCCAGCCATGCCGCGGAAGGGGAGGCCGTGGCCAGGGCGATACGTTCGGCATCGATGCTCAGCTGCTGCATGAGGCGCAGCGTCGCCAACAGCTGCGGCAGATCGAGATCGGGTTTATCGGCGACCAGCAGCAGCGCCGCTTCCTTTCCTTCCGTAAGCCGCTCCAGCGCTATCAGCGCGCCGCGCTCCCTGCGCCAGGAATCTCCTGGAATTGTTTTGACCCAGACTTCCATCAGACGCCTCTCGTCGCATGAGTCCACGGGGACACGATGAGCAAGAGGCGCGCCAAAACGGGAAGTTAATGATTACATTTGAGAATTGGCGATCGTCAAAGCTTGGAGAGGCTCGTTTCGGCTTGCAGAATGCAAGACCGTCTTGCAGATCGCAAGACGCAGTGGGATATCAGATGCCGTATTTCTTCCGCTTGCGCCAAAGTGTCGAGGGGTCGATGCCCAGACGGCTGGCCGTTTCCTCCTGAGAAAGATTCTGCGCCAGCACGCGCCGGATATGATGCTCTTCCAATTCGGCCAAAGAGAAATTCAAGGCATCGTCGTCGGCCGAGTGTTGGGATACGCGCAGGCGCTCGGGCAGGTGATCCATACGGATGGTCCGCCCCGGGCAAAGCAAAACGGCCCGCTCGATGACGTGCATCAGTTCTCGCACATTGCCCGGCCAGCCGTAGCCGACCAGGAAACGCTCCACCTCGGCGCCCAGGGTGTCAATCGGCCGCTTGTGACGCTCGGCGAACTGGGCGGTGAAACGCTCCGCCAAAAGCGAAATATCCTCGGGCCGGTTCCGCAACGGCGGGATGGCCAGTTCCACCACGCTCAGGCGGAAGAACAGGTCGGGCCGGAATTGCTTCTCGGCGACCAGTTCGTTCAGGTCGCGGTTGGTGGCGACGACGATGCGGGCATCGACCATCCGAGGCGCAGGATCGCCCAGCCGCTCGAAGGCGCGCTCCTCCACCAAACGCAAAAGCTTCGCCTGCAAGGCGAGCGGAACCTCGCCGATCTCGTCCAGAAACAGTGTGCCGCCCCCGGCCAATTCCACCTTGCCCGGCTTGTCGGTCGCCGCGCCGGTGAACGCGCCTTTCTTGTGGCCGAACAGATCCGACTCCAATAAGGTCTCCTGAAAGGCGGCGCAATCCACGACCGTGAAGGAACCGTTCTTGCGGGCGCTCCAGGCGTGAACACGGCGAGCCAGGAGCCCCTTGCCCACGCCGCTTTCACCCGTAATCAGCACCGTGGCGTCCGTCTCGGAGGCCGTGCGCGCCAACTCCAGCAAGTGACGCATCTTTGGATTTCGCGTGAGAATCTCCGTGTCCTGCGGCCCGCCAAGCTGGGTTTTCAGGGACGCCACCTCGCTCCTGAGGCCGCGCAGCCGCTCGATCTGGCTTAGCCGGTGGCGCACCTGTTCGGGCGAAAACGGTTTGGTCAGGTAATCGAAGCTGCCTTCCTTCATGGCCTCCACGGCGGATTCCACCGACCCGTGCGCCGTGATGATGACCACGTCCACATCCCGGCGCCGGTCGCGCAATGCTTTCGTGAAGGCGATACCATCCATGCCGGGCAGTTGCAGATCCACTAGCGCGATGTCCGTAGGTTCGCGCTCAAGCAACGCCAGCGCCCCTTCGGCCGAAGCGGCGGCCAGGGTATGATGGCCATCGCCTTTCAACATAATTTCCAAGCTGCGGCGGATACCCTCGTCGTCGTCCAGGATCAGAATCCGGCTCACACCGCTCCTCCTCTCGTCGTTGGAATCACAATCTGCACCGTCGTGCCGCATCCGAGTTCGCTCTCAATCCCGAGGTAACCGCCATGCGCTTCGACGATTTCCTTAGCGATGGACAGACCCAGGCCGTGGCTGCCCGGCTCGTGAACATCCCGCACCGGATCGGCGGGCTCGAAGATGCGGGCCAAACGCTCCGGCTCGATGCCCGCGCCTGTGTCGGCCACCTCGATGCGGATACGTTCCTTTTCGGCGGAAAGCCGCATGCGAACGCTTCCATCCTCGGAGGTATAGCGGAGGGCGTTGCCCACGGCATTCGTCACCACCCAAGAGAATTTGACCGGATCGACCTCGGCGAAGCGGTCCGCTTCGCCGAGTTCGTCGATGAAGCGAATCGACTGCTCCTCGGCTTGGCGGACGAGCGGTTTCAGGGCGTTGCGCAACAGTTTCACGAGGTCCGCCCGTTGCGGACGAAGCGTCCAGCCCGGCGTAACGCCCTTGGCCGCCTCGATCAATTCATTGACCAGCGAAGAGAGCGAGGCGCAGCCTTGCCTTGCCAACAACACCAATTCACGGGTTTCCTCCGGCTCGTCGCGCAGACGTTCCTTAAGCAAGTTGACCGACATCGACAGCGAGGTGATGGGAGTTTTAAGCTGGTGCGACAGCATGGCGATGAAACGCCGCCGGGATTCCTCGAAGCGCCGCTCCTCCGTCACGTCCCAGAAGACCAGAAGCGCCGCCTCCGGACGCCCTTCTTCGCGGCCGGGCAGGAGGCGCGGCCGCACGATGCGCTGTTCGCCGGCCAGATCGATGGTGCGCTCGTTCATGTCCACGCCGCCGGCCAAACGCCTTTGCGACAGAGCTTCCAACGCCCTGGCGACGTCCTCTCCTGCAAGGTTTTCCGTCAACAACTGGCCCACCAGATCGGCTTGCGCCTTCAGTAGATGACTTGCGCGATCGTTGAGAAAAAGGATGCGACCGGATTCGTCGAGCAGGACCAAACCCTCGCGAACTTCGCGCAAGACCAACCAGAAGCGCTCTTGCAACTCCCGGAAACGCCGGACCTGCTCATCCTCGTAGCGCGCCAGGCGCGCCAGCATTTCGCTCAGTTCAATTTCCAGCCGGGCGATTTCGTCGCCGATGATGGAGCGGTCGCCCCGCTCGTCTTCCGGATTGAGCGCCCGGTGCAGACGCTCCGAAACGGCCGCCACCGGGCGGGAGATGCGCCGGGCGGCGATGAAGGCGAAAGCGAACAGGGCCAATAAAGCCGCCAGGGAGGTGACAACCGACACGGCGATCATCAACCGGGCCGTTCGCCGCGTCTCACGTTCCACACGCAGCATGGCGGCTTCGTTCAATTCGATCAGCGCGTCGATGCGTTCGAAAAGCGCTTGAGCCCGCGCTCCCCGACCGGTGGATTCGGTCTGCAACCGCCCCCAGCGGGTGCGAATGTCCCCCAGCAAATCCGCCTCGCCGGTTTCGGTAATGTTGACTTCGCAGTTGCGCAAAGACTCCTCGAATCGCGAGGCGGCGCTCTGGGCATGGGGCTTGGCCGCCGCGTCGGAGTCGGGATTGGTCCAGGTCCATTCCATCAGACGCAACGCCCGTTCCATCTTTCGGGCTTCTTGGATGCTGCGGTAGTTGTCCGACAGGATGCGATCGGCGGAGGACGATAGACGAGCCAGTGAAACATAAGCCACCACTCCCACCCCGGCGAGCAGGAGCGCCGGAATGGCCATGTACAGCAGCAGCCGTCTCTCCAACGACATCGGCTTCCTTTCACTGGATCCTTCGCTCGGTTTCGAATCTACTGGATATTGAATGGCGAAACAAGAATCCGGCAAGGCCGCTGAATCCGAAGATTTACCCAGAAAACAAAAAAGCCGCTGTTTTTCACACCGGCGGCTTTCTCAGCTTTACCAATGAGTAAGATTTAATCCTCGGAGTCGGCTTCCTCGCCGTTTCCATCAAGCCATTAGCGCAGTTGCGCGCGCATTGTTTCCACCAGGGGCTTGCAGCCCACGTAGAGCGCCGTGCGCTGGTGCGGGTTCTGCGGGCGCAGGTCGAGTATATCCTCGCCCTTCTCGTTGATGGCCGCGCCGCCGGCCTCGCGCGCGATGAAGGCCGCCACGTTGGCCTCGTAGAGCAGCCGGAGCTTGCCCTGGGGGCGGTTCTTCTCGGGTTTAGGGTGGTTCACGATGGCCGGGTACATGAAGAGCCCGCCGTTGGTCAGGAGGCGGTGGAAATCGCCAGCCAGCGCGCCCATGTAACGGAAGGCGTATCTGGGTTCGTGTTCGTCGATGAAGCGCTGGACCTTTTCCGAGAAGGTCTTGCGGTTGGAGGTGTTGAACGACAGCTCCCAGGTTTTGTCATCGTCGGGGAAGACGATGCGCTCGGGGCGCACGAAGGTCATGGTTTCGTCGGAGTGGAAGCGGAAGACGCCGGTGTCGGCCAGGGCCAGGGTGAACACGCCGGTGGGGATCAGGAAGATGCCGGCGGCGCGATATTCTTTTCCGGCCCGCAGGCGTCCGTCCTCGGGGCCGTCCAGGTTGCGCTTGCAGATGCCGAACATGAAGCCTACCGGCAGGTTGTGCTTGATGTTGCTGGAGCCGTCCAGCGGGTCGAAGTAGATGAAGTAGCGTCCGCCGTCCTCGTTCAGCGGGATGGGGTCGGGTTCTTCTTCCGAGATGGCGTGGATCACCTGATTGGACTGCTTGAGATAGTTGATGACGATGGCGTTGGCGATGTCGTCCATCTTCATCACGTTTTCGCCCTGAACGTTCTTGATGCCGGCTTCGCCCATCAGGTTTTTAAGCGCGCCGGTGTGGTAGTAATGCTCGATATACTTGGCGGCCGTCACGATGGCTTCGAGCAGGACGAGAAAGTTGTAGGAGCGTTTGTGGGATTCCTGGTGCAACAGCATGAAGTTCATGAAGGTCTGTTCCAGTTTCATGGTGCGTCTCCCTTTGGCGTCGGCGCCGCGTCTGTTGCTTCCTTTACCAAGTGTCGCCAGCGTAATTCATTCTGGCCCTGCAGGTCAACTTTACATACCGAACATACCGAATCGAAACCCAAATGAGCCGCCGGCGGCGATCAGCCCTAATTCCGCGATAGCCTCACGATTACCTGGGACGGAGGGAAATGAACGAATGCCGATTGACGAGGACATCGATGCCGAATAAATTATTATCGGGTAAAACATTTACCCGCCCTGCGAGACTCGAAACCCGTTCAAAGTGAGACGGAGGTGAGACGGAAAGGGGTTTGTGGGACGGGCAAAGAAAAAGGGACTTCACAATTACGCGAAATCCCTTTCTCTTTTGGTCGGGGCGACTGGATTTGAACCCGTTCAGCCCCATTTAGAAAACTTCAACTGAAACGCGGCCTTGGCGGGTATCTTCTTGAATTCAAAGCGAAAGTTCATCCCGTATGGTTCCCTCTCGTTCCGGCTGGTATCGTCTGAAAGGGCAGGGTTACGGCACAGGGACGGCACAGCGCCCCTCGTCAACTACACATCTTCAGGGGGATGATCGCACCGATAACCCAAAAATCGCTTTACCGTTACCTGCCAGCCTCCGCCCGTGATTTATTTTTTAATAATAACCCGATGGGGGTATCCAGAGTCATTTGTGACGGAAGGAATAGCCCACCAATACGTCGAGTCAGCGGGACAGATATTTACGATTTTATTAATTTTGATATCCATTACGCGTGTAGCTCCATTCTGCGAACCGCCCTGCAATTCACCAAATGACAAATCCGCCCCATCCTTCTTTCGCACCAATGCCACAAACATTACTACCGTCTTCGACTCTAGGTCAGAGTAACTCGGGTTATTCTCAAACAATTCCTTGGGCTTAATGTACGGAAACACAGTAAGCTTTATTTTCGCCACGGCAGTCTCTTGACCCTGATCGCTGACTTCCAACAAGGTAAGGTCTTTTAAATCAGCCAATGCTATCGTTATGGGGTCGCCTTGCTCGCCTTTACCAGAGAAGTATCGTATTTTCTTCTTGCAACTTCCTCCTTTTGCGTAGCATAAATCCGCCCGGGCGAATTCCCCTTCCTTGTCGCGAAGTACCAAGCCACGAAAATAGCTGATCGTATTCTTGCGCTGCGCCTCTATTTCTTCTAGTGTGGGCTTGTGATCATAGGGAGTAATTGGATTCCCGCTTCCTCCTCCCCCTCCGCCTCCTGCCACGGAACTAAAGAGGAAGGATCCAGCCACCAAGATAACGCTAAAACCAAAAATGCGCCCTTTCATTTTCCATCCTCCTTATTTCATTTATCATTAATTCTTCAAGAGTTGCGTACTCCTTGTTCATAGCGAGTATTTCCTTGTCAAGCAGAACAGTCCCCGGTTCTCTCTCTAGGGCGGGGAAGCTAATATCGGATCCACATTGTGAAGCAAACTTGTTACAGTAGCGCCGGATGGCAATATTGTCGAGCGTTGAAAAGAATGCCGTCTGAAGGCCGAAGTAGCGTTCTGCAACCTCAGTAGCTTTTGAACGGATAGCCTCGTCAAAGTGAGCAAGCGAAGCTGATACACGTGCATTTTGCGCAAAGCGGCGAGCATTGATTTCAAACATCTCCTTCCGGTATTCAGATAGATCCTTTTCTTTGATGCTAAGCGGTGAAAGAAACGGTTTCACACGTTCGTACGCCTCAGAAGGAGAAACTGACGTACCAACAAGGTCACGATGGCTCTCGCGCATTACCTGAATTCGAGCAGTGAGTGTCTCGAAACGGTCTAGCCGACGAGATTCAAAGATTTTACTGGTATACTGAAAAATAGGAACAAGTATCCCTGTTAGCAAAAAGCCAACAACCAATAATCCAATACCACTATTAAGCAATTGCCAACGGCTCGTCCCTTGCTTGGTCTTTTCAGCGAGGGTCGCCCGAATTGTCTGTTCAAGCTCCAGCCTCGCAACAATGGCGGCTTTCTCCGCTTCACTCATACCTGCTACAAGCGTAGACGAATTACGTGATTCGCCCATGCTATTTCTCCCCTATCGGGCAGTGTTAACCTCGGAAGGATAATTCCATCCTTCCGCAGACTTTTTCCGGGCTTTCCAATGCCATCGCATACAAGTCGGTATTAATTTTCATTGAGTTCTTTGTTCGCTAAGGAGGAATCTACCTAAACCAGCAGTTACATGCAAGTCCATTTTATAACGCAGCCAACACTCCGAGATTATTAGATATTTTTCGATGGAGACGAAACGTCCGGAGGATGGTCTAAGTGGAATTTTTCCACGCCAGAATTCGTCTGCCAATTGGTGGTTGAAAAGTGCAGTGGGTGTGCCTTCCCCTCTGAATCGGATAACCTGAATGTTAGAGCCACAGTCATTCGATCTGAAACGGGGGACACTCAATTGCTATGATGCATGTTCCCATTACTAATCAGTGCAATAAATACTTTACAAATGCCTGGGGATATGTTATGCGGGAGGCATGAAAGCGAACTTCCAGGACGGCAGGCGATTGAGTCCGGCGGCGCAAGAGGCGTTGCGGGTGCGCGCGGTGGCGGCGGTGCAGGGGGGAATGAGCAAGAGCGAGGCGTCGCGCGTGTTCGGCGTCTCGCGGCGCGCGTTATACAACTGGCTGGAACGGGTGGACGCCGAAGGGAAACGGGCGCTGAAAGGCGACCGTCGAGGCCGTCCCAAGGGGAGCGGGGCCAAACTGAAGCCCTGGCAGGCCGCCCAGACGGCGCGGTTGGTGCAGGATCACTGCCCCGAGCAATTGAAACTTCCCTTCGTGCTTTGGACGCGCGAGGCGGTGGGGCTTTTGATCGAGCGCAAGTGGGGGGTGAAGCTGTCGCTGACGCAGGTGGGACGGTATCTGAAGCGCTGGGGCTTCACGCCGCAGAAGCCGGTGCGGCGGGCCTATGAACGGGACGAAACAGCGGTGAAGCGGTGGATGCAAGAGGAATACCCGGCGATCGCCAAGCGGGCCAAGGCCGAAGGCGCGGAGATTCACTGGGGCGACGAGATGGGGTTGCGCTCGGATCACCAGGCGGGAACGAGTTACGGGCGCAAGGGGAAGACGCCGGTGATTCCCGGCACGGGAAAACGCTTCCGCTGCAACATGATTTCAACGATCACCAACCGGGGAACGTTGCGTTTCATGGTGTTCGAGGGGAGCTTCGTCTCGGCGGTGTTTATCGAGTTTCTCAAGCGGCTGCTGAAGCAGAGCGGCCGGAGGATTTTTCTGATCGTGGACGGGCATTCGGCGCACGTCTCACGCGAAACGAAGCGCTGGCTGGCGGCGCATGGGGAACGGATCGAGGTGTTCTACCTGCCGGGCTACAGCCCGGAGTTGAATCCGGATGAACTGCTGAACCAGGACGTGAAAGCGAACGCCTTGGGACGCCGGCGGCCCCGGGACAAGGCGGATCTGATGGCGAACGTGCGTGGCTATTTACGCAGCACCCAGAAGATGCCGCAAATCGTGAGGAACTTCTTTCTTGAACCCCATGTGTGTTACGCCGCCTGACTGTAAACTATCATGGGGCCGGAGTAATAATAGCCCGATTTCAACTTTCAGTCTTCTGTCAAGATCGGCTTCCAGTTTCTGGCAGCAGCCAACAGGCCAGCTTTGCCCTGCAACTTAGCGCTCAGGGCGTACAGCGAAGGGAAACTCTCGCCGTTAAATTCAAAGTGGCCGTTCTCCGTAACTTTGGCAATGTACTCTTGGCCTTTGTACTTTGCGCGGATCGCCGTGCCGGGTTGGAAGAATCGTTTCGGCGCGGGACCACGCTTGCCGCCCTTGCTCGGCTGGCGAGGTTTCGCAGTGGCTTTCTTGGCACGCCCTTTGGCAGCTGTTTTCTTCGGACGACCGACTTTGGCTTTGCGACCACGCGGCTTGGCCATTTCGGCTTTCTTCGTACTGCGTTTTCCCGGTTTGCTTGCACCTACCGGCTCCCAGCGTCCGATGTGACGTAGGCCGGTCGCTTTGCCGGGGCCGGCGACGGTATCCAGCATATTGCGCAGGGAGGGGTATACCTTGCCTTTATACTCGAACCCGGCCTCGACCACGGTAATGCTCATCGGCTTACCGTTGTATAGCGTTTGCAGCTTCGCGCCGCTCTTGTACTTGGTCTGCCGGCGGCCACGCCGCCCGGTCCCCTTACTGGCAACGGCTATAGCAGTCTTCTTGTTCTTGCTGCCTGGGGGCCTACCACGCCGACCTTTGGTCACCGGCTTCGATCCTGGTTTCCGCCCTGGCTTGCGTCCAGGGATGGCGGCGACACCAGCGCCCGTCAATGCCTGGATGTAGTTGGAATACTTCCACACCTCGGCGAAGTTCTCGGCGTCAATCGCTGCTTTCAGCATCGTCTTGAGTTCAGCCACCAAATCCTGCAAAATGGTCTTGCTCATCTTTGCCCTCCCTTGTACCTTGGACATGTGTAAACGGCGGCTGAAAAACGCGGCGGGGGGCGGGGCGGTCGAATATCGCGGCGCCTCCGACAGACTCTCCGGTCTGAAGTGGTATTCTGAATGGA
>QZKR01000044.1 GCA_003598065.1 Myxococcales bacterium
GCGTCGCCACGGTCGCCGTCTATTCCGACGCCGACCGCCATGCGCCGCATGTCGTCCAGGCCGACGAGGCCGTGCTGCTCGGCGACGCCGCGCCGTCGGCCAGCTACCTGAACATCGACAAACTCATCGCCGCCGCCCGGCAGACCGGCGCCGAGGCGCTCCATCCGGGCTACGGCTTTCTGTCCGAGAACCCCGTTTTCGCCGAACGGGTCGCGGCCGGCGGCCTCGTGTTCATCGGCCCTGGCGCCGAGGCGATGCGGCGGCTCGGCGACAAGGTCGCGGCGCGCAACCTCGCCCGGCAAGCCGGCGTGCCGACAGTTCCCGGCATGGATGCCCCGGAAGCCGATGAAAATCGCCTGGCGGCGGCGGCCGAGCGCATCGGCTATCCCGTGCTGATCAAGGCCTCCGCCGGCGGCGGCGGCAAGGGGATGCGCGTCGTCGAGCGCCCGCAGGCCTTGCCCGAAGCGGCCCGGCTCGCCGCCAGCGAGGCGCAGTCGGCCTTCGGCGACGGGCGAATCTTCCTGGAGAAATACCTCCCGCGTCCCCGCCACGTGGAAATTCAAGTGCTGGGCGACCATCACGGTTCCGTCATTTACCTGGGCGAGCGCGAATGCTCCATTCAGCGCCGGCATCAGAAGATCGTCGAGGAATCGCCATCGCCCGCCCTGGATGCGGCCCTGCGCCGGCGCATGGGCGAGGCCGCCGTCCGTCTGGCCAAGGCCGCCGGCTACACGAACGCCGGCACGGTGGAGTTTCTGCTCGACGAGTCCGGCGATTTCTATTTCCTCGAAGTGAACACGCGCCTGCAGGTCGAGCACCCGGTAACCGAGATGGTCACCGGCCTCGACCTCGTGCGTCTTCAGTTGAATATCGCCGCCGGCCAGCCGCTGGGGATCGCGCAGAGCGACGTCGCGCCGCGCGGGCACGCCATCGAATGTCGCATCTACGCCGAAGATCCGGCGGCGGGCTTCATCCCCTCGCCGGGTAGGATCTTGCTGGCCGAAGCGCCGGCGGGGCCCGGCATCCGTTACGATCATGCCGTCGTCAGCGGCATGGAAGTCCCCGTGCATTACGATCCGCTGTTGGGAAAGCTGATCGCCTTCGCCGAGACACGCGAGGCCTGCATCGCCCGTATGAAACGCGCCCTGGCGGAATGCGTCGTGCTCGGCGTGCGCACGCCGATCGAATACCTGATCGACGTGTTGTCGCACTCGGCGTTTGAGCAGGGAAAAACGCACACCCATTTTCTCGGCGAGCATTTCGCCGCCTGGCGTCCCGACGCCGCGTCGGATACGGCGGCGGCGGTCGGCTATCTGCTGGAAACCGCTCATGGCGTCTCCGCTCCCTCCGGAGCGGCGCGGACCGATCAAACGGCGGAGTTTTCGCCCTGGCGGCGGCTGGGCCGCTGGGATCTCGCGGAAGGCTAGAACGGATTTAACGATGGAATGGACGCTGCGGATTGATGGCCGCGATCTGCGCCTGCGCGAAACGCCGGATGGGGCGGACGCCCTACGCCTCGAACTGGACGGCGATTCCACTCTTGTCGGCTGGGAACGGCTCGATGCGAACCGCTGGCGTATCCTGATCGACGGCGTCCCTCGCCTGCTGCACGTCGCCCGGACTGAAGGCGGCGTCTGGGTGTGGATCGACGGGCGGGCGCGTTTCGTCGCCAATGCGGACGACGAGCGCCGGCGGCGGCGGGGAAAAGCGGAATCCTCCGGCCCCGGGATCGTCACGCCGCCCATGCCCGGCGTGGTCGTGCGCCTCGCCGTCGCGGTCGGCGACGCCGTCGCCAAAGGACAATGCTTAGTGGTCGTGTCGGCGATGAAGATGGAATCGGAACTTGCCGCGCCATACGCCGGGACGGTGACGGCCATCCGCACGGCGCAGGGTGCAAAGGTGATGCCGGGCGAGGTGCTGGTGGAGATCGCCCCGACGCCCAAGGAGAACGAACATGCCTGACCTGGATCTGCTGTTCGCCTATGACGGCCATACGGCCGTGCTGACGCTGAATCGCGAGGCGCGCCGCAACGCGATTTCCGTGGAGATGATCGACCTGTTCCAGCGCTATCTGGATGACATCGAGGCCGATCCCAATATCCGTTCCGTGTGCATCACGGGAGCCGGCGACAAGGCCTTCTGCTCCGGCGCGGACCTGGGAGGCGGCCTCGCCGGCGGCGCGTCGGCTGACGGCCCGAAAAAATACGCCGCGCTGCTCAAGCGGCTGGCCTCCTTTCCGCGCCCGCTGATCGCGAAACTCAACGGGCATTGTCTGGCGGGCGGCCTGGGGCTGATGCTGTCCTGCGACATGGTTTACGCCCGCGCCGACATCAAGATCGGCACGCCGGAAGTAGGCGTCGGTCTGTTCCCGATGATGATCGGCGCGCTGATTTTCCGCAATGCGACGCGCAAGAAAGCGCTGGAAATGATCTACACGGCGCGGCTGATGCCGGCCGACGAGGCCGAGCGGATGGGGCTGATCACCCGCGCCTATCCGCCGGACCAGCTGGATGCGGCGGCGGCCGAGAAATTGGCGCAGATCAATCGCCAGGCGCCCCTGGCCATCCGCGTTGGCCGGCAGGCGTTCGCCCTAGCGGAGGAAATGCCGCTCGATCGGGCGCTCGATCATCTCTGCGCCAAACTGGGCGAGCTCTTGCAAACCGAGGACGCCGCCGAAGGCCTGACGGCCTTCTTCGAAAAACGCGAACCGGTCTGGAAAAACCGCTAACCAAGGAAGGCGAGGCCCGCGATGTCGATGTGGACCAAGGACAATATGGATTTCGACCGCCCCTGCATGATCACCTGCGCCCTCTCGGGCGTCGTCGCCAACCGCGCCCAGTGCCCGGCGATCCCCTACACGCCGGAGGAGTACGCCGCCGAGGCGAAGCGCGCCTACGAGGCCGGCGCGGCGGCGGCGCACATCCACGCGCGTTCGCCGGACGGCGCGCCGAGCTACGAAATCGAGGATTACCGGAACATCTACGACGCCGTGACCGCCGCCTGCCCGATCATCATCAACTTCTCGACGGGCGCGATCAACATCAGCACCCTGCAGAAAACGCAGCACATCACGGCCATCAAGCCCGCCATCGGCGCGCTGAACATGGGCTCGATGAACTACGCCAAATATCACGACAAGCGCAAGGACTTCGTTTTCGAGTTCGTCTTCCAGAACCCCTTCCACGAAATCATCGACATCGTCAAGGCGATGAACGAGGTCGGCTCGAAGCCCGAAATGGAATGCTTCGACATCGGTCATATCGGCAACAGCTACCCGTTGATCGACATGGGATTGCTGAAGCCGCCGTACCAGTATAGTCTGATTATGGGCGTGATGGGCGGCGTGCCGCCGACCGTGCCCAATCTGGTGCGCATGGTCGAGCAGCTTCCGCCGCGCAGCGACTGGGAATTGATCGGCATCAGCCGCGACCAATGGCGGCTGGCGGCGGCGGCGATCGCTCTCGGCGGCAACGTGCGCGTGGGCCTGGAGGACAACTTCTATCTCTCCGACGGCGAGATGGCCCGCTCCAACGGCGACCTCGTCGCCAAGGCCGCCCGCATGGTGCGCGATCAGGGACGCGAGCCGGCGACCGTCGAGCAGTGCCGCGAGCGGCTGGGGTTGGTCAATCGCTGAGGCGTAAAGGAAAAACGGCCCGAAAGCCGGAAAGGAACTTGCCATGCTTGCTAAGCTTATAACACCCTTCGCATGGCTTATTCCACTGCTGCTGATTATCGGCTGCTCTTCAAGCTCATCAAATGGCGACCCCGCCGCCGACGGCGATACGGACGCGGACGCCGGCGACGTCGAGTCGGAACAGGAAGCGGATGCTAACGGCGAGAACGAGGCAGACGGCGACGCCGAAGAGGGGCCGCCGCGCTTCGAGCCCATCGAATGCCCGGAGGTCGAAGGAACGGCGATGAATCTGCGGGAGAAGGCGGCGGCCTTCGACGCCGTCGCACGCCGCTGGCATCTGCCGGCGGGACAGGATCTCTGGTTCGGCGTTCTCTTGATGGAGGACCTGCAGACCTTCGACACAGTGGACATGAGCGACAACGTCGGCACCTGGACCGCCCTCTATTCCGCGTCGCAGTCGTTCCGCTACGCGGCGACGCGCGATCCGGAGGCGCTGGAGAACCTGCGCCGCGTCATGCGCGGGGAGCACGACATGCTGCGCATCACCGGCGTGCGCGGCCTCTTCACCCGCGCCTTCGTCAATCCCGAGCTTCCCGGCTTCCCCACTCCCGAGCAACTGGAAAACTGGTATCCCGAGTGCGATCTGAGCGTGGAGCACTGCAAGCGCTTCAACGAGGTGACGGAAGGGGAGTTCGCCGGCTGGTGGTTCAAGAACGACGTGAGCAAGGACGAGTACGCCGCGCACATGTTCAGCATGGCCGTAGCCTTGGAGATCGTGGACGATCCGGAGGTGCGCGAGCACGCGGCCGAGATCGTCAAGGCCGTCGGCGACCACCTCGTCGATAACACGCTCAAGCTCGTCGATATCGACGGGCAGGTCACCACCTTTGGCCATCTCACGCCTTACGCCCTGGACGACTTCCCCGGCTTCAACGCCCTGCTGGCGCTTTCCTGGGTGCGGATGGCCGCCGCCGTCGGCGGGGAGAAATACCAGAGTTTCTACGATGACTGCCTGCTGCAGAAAAACGGCGCGAACGACTGCATCCCCGGCGAGCCGGACGAGCCGTTCACGAGTCATCTATCGGACGTGGGGCTCGACCTCGACTGCACGACGAACTGGAACAATCACAACATGGCTCAGCTTTCCATGTATGCGCTGCTGCGCACGGAGAGCGATCCGGCGCTGAAAGCGATCTACCAGGACGCCCTGCGCGATTCCTTATGGGACGCCGACGACCCGCGCCCGATGAGCGCGCAGGAAAACTCGCTCTATACGTTCTTTTATCTCGTGAACAAGAAATCGACCGATCCCTGGCCGGAGGAGGCGGCGCGGAAGGCGATCTGCTCGCTGAATCGCTACCCGGAGTCGAAGGAACACCGGCCCGTCGATACCCTCTCCCGCTATACGGAAGTCTGCCGCGATCGCAGCGACGATCCTCTGGCCGGCGTCCTCATCCCGATCGAGGAACGAAAAGCGGACAACTTCCAGTGGATCGGCAACCCCTATCTCATGGAGCAGGAGGATGGGAATCCGGCTCACGTCGAGTCGCCGGAGGACTACCTCCTGGCCTATTGGATGGGCCGCTACTTCGGCTTCATCGGCGAGGACATGTAGCCGCAGAAGGAACCTTTGCCATGACCAACGATTTGCTGTTGATCGCCGGCACGGCGGCGACGATCGGTTTCATTCACACGCTCGCCGGGCCCGATCATTACCTGCCCTTCGTCATGATCGGCCGGGCGCGCAACTGGAACCGCCCGACCTTGGCTGCCGTCACCGCCCTCTGCGGCGTGGGCCACGTCCTGTCCTCGGTGCTGCTGGGTTTCGTCGGCATCGCCATCGGCGCGGCGCTCGTCAGACTGGAGTTGATCGAAAGCGTGCGCGGCGAACTGGCCAGCTACCTGCTGATCGCCTTCGGTCTCGCCTACGGCGTCTGGGGCTTGCGCGCCGCCCGTCGCGGCCACGTCCATCGCCACAGCCACGACCATCCGCACAAGCACGATCACCCGCACGACCACGACCATGATCATCCGCACGAGCATGGCCATGATCACGCCCATGACCACGAACGCCCCCACGACCATTACCACGTGCCCGAGGCCGACGCGGCGACGAAGAAAAGCGTCGTCTTCTGGTCGCTGTTCATCGTCTTCGTGCTCGGCCCCTGCGAGCCGCTGATCCCGTTGATCATGTTCCCCGCCGCCGCCCATTCGCTCTCCGGCGTGGTCTTCGTGTCGCTCGTCTTCGGCGTCGTCACCATCGTCACGATGACGGCCTTGACGCTGGCCCTGCACGCCGGCGTGAAGCTGATCTCCACGGCCTGGATGGAGCGCTACGTCCACGCCCTGGCCGGCTTCATCATCGCCTCATCCGGTCTGGCCGTGGCGTTTCTGGGGTTGTGATCGCCGCAACCGGACTCAAGCAACTTTCGTTGGAGCAGGTTTTCCAACCTGCTCCAAAATATTTTCCTATCCTCCGGCAACAAGAAAATGTCTGGAGCAGGATACAATCCTGCTCCAACACCAGGGAGTAGGTCGGACAAATTTTTTGCCCGACACCAGCAGGGATTGTCGGGCAACAAGTCGCCCGACCTACAAGCTACGTTGTTTGCCGGGCTGCTGATTCACCTCAGTCTTTGAGCGCCACCGCCAGCCGCACCGCTTCCATCAGACCGGCTTCCTCGGGATGACGGATGATATAGCTGTAGTCGCCGATCGCCTCGGCGAAAACGGAGGGCATGGGCCGGTGCATCGCCAGCGCGGGGCCGAGTTCGCGAATCAACTCGTCGTGCGATAGTTTGTAATCGTGCTCGGTGCGTCGGCCGACGTGGGCGCAAAAATATTTGCGCTTGTAGGAGAGGTCGCTCAGGCCGTTGACCACGAAGTCGGCCCAGATTTTATAGATGTCGAAGTCGCAGGCGTAGTTCCACATATCCACGGTGAAACCGCCCGGCGGGCGGACGTTGATCTCCAGCGGCAGATAGCGCCCATCGGCGAGCTTGAACAACTCGATGTGGAAGAAGCGCTCTCGCAGGCCGAAGGCGGCGACGATCCGCCGCCCCGCCTCCTCCAGCGCCGGCGGGAACTCGCGCCTCGTGTGGTATTCCACGGGCCGCCGCTCGGCGATGAACTCGCGCACCCCCGCGCTGTAGATAAGGCCGTTGACATACAGGATGTTGCCCTCGCGGTCGGTGAGCCCGTCGAAACTGAGCAGCGGCGCATCGATGAATTTCTCCACCAGGCCATTGTTCGGCGGGTGGGCGAGAAACGGCGCGAGTTCGGCCTCGTTGTCGATGCGATACGTTTGCAGCGCGCCGACGCCTATGTCGGGCTTGACGATCACCGGGTAGCCGTGCTCATGCACGAAAGCGAGCAGACTCTGTGCGTTATCGATGCGGGCGGCCGGAGCGACGGCGCAGCCGGCCTGCTTGAAACGCGTCTTCATTCCCAGCTTGCTGCGCGCCTCGTTCATCTCCTTCGTCTTCGGGCCCGGGACATTGAAGTCCTCGCGCAGCCTGGCCTCGATGCCGAGCCAGTATTCGGTGAGCGATTCGATATGGTCGATGCGGCCCCAGCGATGCGTGAAATGGCCCATAGCGCGCAGCATCGCGTCGTAGTTGGTCATGTCGGGGAGGTAATAGTATTCGTTGAGATGCGCCACGAGTTCGGGGTCGAGGCTGTCGTAGGACGACTCGCCGAGGCCTAAGACCGTGGCCCCGGCCTGACGCAGGGCGATGGCGAAATGCTTCCAGTTGGGAGGGAAACCCGGCGACAGAAAAACGATGTTCATGACCGCCTCGCAGCGACGGCCTCAAGCCGTCCGGTGATGGATATGCGCCTGGAATGTTTCGGATCGATCAATTGCCGTTTCTTCGCACGGTTGCTCCGCGCCGTCAATGAAGATTGGATGGAGACGGCGGCGGGAAAATTCCCTATGCAAACCGGGAAATGCCTCGTCTCGCCGCCCTCAAAGACGGCAGAAACTTGGAACAAGCTCTGCCAGCCTGCGGCCCGCTTAAATAAGCCAAAAAGTAAAACCGGTCCCGAGCCAAAAATACCCCGCTATTTCAGAATAACTGGACGAGTATTTTTTCGACCAAAACGCAGAATAACCCGCTAAGATCCTCATTTGTATCGATTCTCGCTCATCGCCGTGGCCTTTCCATCCCCATACCGCGTATTCGAATTCCGCCCGAATGCCAGGAGTCCAATAGCTCAGTTCGTTATGATCGCCAACTTTTTTCATATCCCAACACAGGGGAAGTCCGATGACTCCCAGATGGAAACGACCCAGGCGAAGCAGCAGACCGACCGGCACGGCGATCGCGCGGTCTTTTCCATTCAGGAAATTTATTGATGCCGGAATGAACGGCCAAGCGAGACCCAGCCATTCTATCTCTTCGAACCTCCATGAAAAATCGAATGACACCTCGACAAACCCATTTTGCTGCTCGACGGGCGACCACCCCCCCTGCATTCCGAATCCCCATCTGAACGGCGGCGTATAGGGATTCCAGTAAGAGTAGGTAGGTTCAGGTTCCCAAGCTGGCTCCGGCTCCGGCGGGCTCTCCGACAAACTGACTTCCACCGTCTCCGTTTGTCCTTCCCGGATCGTGACGACTTTCTTGATCGCCTCTTTCGTTTCGCTCGTCACGGCCAGCATATGCTCACCCACGGCCACCACAAGCGCCTGGCCGGTGTAGCCGATCTTTTCGCCATCGACGTACACCTCCCCCTCCAGCGGCTGGCCGCGCTCGTCCCGCGCTTTCACCTTCAGCCCGCCCTGCCGGGCCTGGAGCGCGAACGACAATTCCTCCCTATCGCCCTTGGAAACCTTGATCTCCTTCCACTGCTTCACATACGTCTCGTCCCCGACCTCGATCTTGTGCCATCCCTCGCCGACCTCTTCGCCGAGCAGCGCCGTCTCTCCGACATACTCGCCGTCGATCCTCACCTCCGCGCGGGGCGGCGTGCTCCTGATGTCGAGCCGCGCGAAAGTGGGCTGCATCGTCGCCTTGACCGGCTTCATCCGGCGTTGAACGTCAACGGCGAGCGTCTGGTTTTCATAACGCCCGTCGGGACTGCGAAACTCGAACACCCTCCGCCCCGGCGCGATCTCCGAACGGCACGGCGTCGCCTCGCAGATCTTCACGCCGCGGGAGAAAATCTTCATCCCCGGCGGGTCGCTCTCCAGGTTTACCACCACTTCCTCGCCGCCTTGCGGCTTGTATGGCGCGTAAAGTTCCCCGCCTTCGCCGACGGTCGCCTTGCCGATCCGGACCACCTGGCCCAGCAAGTCCTCGACCGCCCGCTGCGCCGCCCGCCTGAGCGAGTCGCGATCCTCCACGAAACCCTGGCCCTGATAAGGATGCGCCGCTTTCCCTTCGACGCAACCGTCCTTCTCCAACTCCAAGGACAGCATTCGTTCGCCCGTTTCGAAACCGCGCAGCCGGATCCGCAGCGAGCTGTTGGCGGGCAGGCCCACCGGGCAGACGTCGGACGGCGACTTCGCCGGGCGCGTATCGCGCTCGCTGACCACGTCGAACTTGCTTCGCGCCTTGATCCGGCTCACCACTTCGTCCCGCACCCATTCCGGATTGCCGGAAACGGCGTACTTGTCGCCGAACACCTCGACCGGCAGGACTTCGATCGTGTAGTGCGTCTCGTTGAAGTAATTGCGGATCGCCTGTTCGATGGGTTCGACGAAGTGACTTTTGAGCGCCAGCTTGCCTTCCCAGGAATAAAGAAAGGAGGTCGGCAGGCTCGACACGCCCATCCGCGCCTGAAGCGCGCCGTCGGCGTCGCAGCGGATGACGTCGGGCGACCAGTCCACGGGCTTCTCGCAGACGCCGTCATCCGCCATGACGACGATGAAACGCAGGCCCTTGGCGGCGTACTTCCGGTGCAGTTCCTTCCATTTTGGCGCGGCCTTCATGCAGGGCTCGCACCAGCCCGCGAAAAATTCCACCACCACCAGCTTGACGCCCGGCGTCTGCAATTCGGCGGCGATGTCCAGATCGCCGGCCTGAACGGATAAAACCGGCCAGGCAAGCCCGATCGCCGTTGCCGTCAGCAACACCTTCAGC
The DNA here is from genome assembly GCA_003598065.1 of Myxococcales bacterium. Taxonomy (GTDB): domain Bacteria; phylum Myxococcota_A; class SURF-8; order SURF-8; family SURF-8; genus SURF-8. The sequence continues at coordinate 9,721 of QZKR01000044.1, forward strand.
GTCACGATTGTCCTCCGCCAACCAGCGTGCAAATAATAATATAATTATTGATAAATATAAATACAGTTTCCAGCCAAAACCAGTCCGGATCAGCCATGACAATAATCTGACGGTCGGTCGATTAAATTTCTGTTTTTTCTATTTTGTGTCCTTTGGGCGTTGGTTCGCCGTCGAAATAGAGCCGGCCCTGCTCGTCCTGGGCGAAGCGGCCCAGGCCGATGAAATGCAGCGTGCGCGGGAAAATCACCCAATCGCCGGCCCGCTTCAGGCGCTCCTGGTTGTGATCGGCGACGGCGGCGAGCGCCGCTGCGTCGCCGGGGCGCGTTCCCGCCGGCCATTCGACGGGCAGCGGCGGCGAGATCATCAAAAGCCGCCCGCCGTCCACGACCGCCTCGACGATGTGCGTCGTGCTGGCGATCATCGCCTCGCCGGCCTGGATGGCGTCGCGCACGGCATGCGCGCCGACGAACACGCGGCGGCCGTCGCGTTCGATGGAGAGATCCGCCGGATGGACGTTGACGCCGAGCCAGGCGTCGATCAGCGGCCGCGTGGCGATGCTCATGTAGCCGGCGTAAGCCACGGCCTTGACGGCGAAAGGCGCGAGAGCGCGGACCGTCTCGGCGTCGAACTGCTCGCGGGCTTTCATGTCCTTGCGCGGCAGGCCGCGCGCGCGATAGTAACCGGCAAGATCACGGATGACGACGGGCAGATCGAAATCCGCGCCGATCGCCGCCGCCTGGCTCTGCGCGTTGTCGCTGAAGATGACGACGACCTCGAACGAGGGGCGTTCGCCGCGCCGGCGACGCTCGCGCTCGAATTCGAGGATGCGGCGCAGATTGGTTCCCGAACCCGACATGAAGCCGGCGACGCGCAAGGGGCCGTTCGCGGGATCGTGCAACGGTTTCAGCATGGCGTTTCCTGTCCTTCGTTCCCGACGGACGCTCACGGACCCGCCGGCGCGGCGGGAACGGGTTCGACGGCCGCCGGTGCGGGGCGCGTGCAGCACAGTCGCTTCGCCAGCAGAAAATCGGCGCTCAGATCGGCCGACAGGGCGGACGAATCGTCTCGGAAATGCAGCAAGCCGTTGAATTCGTCCTTTCCGAAAGCGAAGCTTCTCATTTCGAGCTCCGATTCCAGATCCATGACGTATACGCCCGGTTCGTTCAACCGCCGCAGCCAGTCGTTGTAGGCCGATTTGGCGCGCAGCCCGCCGAAAACCCCTTCGGCGTCCTTGGCGCGGCGCAGCAGATCGATCCGCCGCGCGTAATCGGTCTCCGCCTGCCCCTGGGCGAACAATCGTTCCGCCTCGCCGTCGGGCGAGAACGGTCTGGCGTCGAGGTCGCTTGCCTGGGTGAGGATGACGATCGGGACGCTTTGCGCGCGCGCCAGATCGAAAATCGGCCGCCATGCGTCTCTGAGATGGGCGAGCAGGAGCGCGTTGGCGGCCTCGGTCGTTTGCCGGTCGATGGGCAGCCAGCCCAAATCCCGCATCGCCTCCCAGGCGATCGGCTCGATCTCCGTGCGCTGGAAGTGAAGATACGCGTCCGCGAGGTTTTCGTTGCGAAACCGCGAGAAACGGAAAATTCTGTAATATTCGCGCAAGAGCGTTCCCAGACGCCGCGTCCGCCCCAGCACCGCGCAGGCGTCGGCGAAGACGGTTTCATAGGCGCCGATATAGTCGTCGTGGCCGACGTAGAACAGCGCCAGGTCCGGACGGCGATAGGCGAACGCCGCCTCGGCGCGCTTCGCCGTGTCCCGCAGCGTCATCCCCGGCCGGCCGAAGTTGAAGGACTTCACCGCCGAACCGGAACGCTTCGACAACGCCGCCGTGAAAGGATCTTCCGCGCGAGGGGGAGTGAGAGGCAGGATCGCCGAAAACGGATCGAAAACGTAAATCGCGAAATCGTCCGGACCGATCTCCAGCGGCGCATAGTTGCCGCCGACGAGGGGGTAATATCCCTTGCCGTCGTCGAGCCTGGTGATTTTGTAGGCCTGACCGGGTTGCTCCTTGAGGGATTTTTCAAGCCCGTCCAGCAACGCTTTTTTGTCGAGGTCCCGGACTCGCTGCATCTGGCTTAACAGATCGACTCCGATGAGACTCAACAACGCCAGGGGCATAAGCACGATGAGCCACAGAACGTAGGCAAGCGCGAGCCGCGCCGGCCAGGCGCGGCGGCTCGGCCGGCGCCGGGCGATGCTCCAGTACAGCGCCGTGGCGATCAGCGGCAGCCCGAAAATCGGCAGCCACGGCGGCGGGCCGGCCGGTTCCGGCTCGGCGGCGGGCGAGTCTTTTTCGAGCAGCTTCGCTTCGCTCACGAAAGGCGTTTTTCCCGATTCGGCTTCCCAGGCGTCGATTCGCTTCTTCACCGCGATCAAGAGCGGAACGGGCGGCGAGGCGTCGAGCGCCGGCTGGACGCGATAATGACGCGTCGCCCACTCGTTCGGCGGGCCCTCGTGGTAACGGACTTCAACGGCGGTGGTTTCGGCGCCTTTGGCGAACGAGAAAACGACGAACTCCGGGTGCCGCTGGACGGCGTTCACCGTCCAGCCGGCGGCGAGCGCGTCGCCGACGGCCAAAGGCAGCGCCGGCTCGGAATCGGCCAACGCCATCGTCGCCTGCGCCGCCGCCAAAAGCGCGAACAGTGCGATCAGGCTTGCCGTCCTCCATCGTTTCTGCATGAAGCCTCTTCTGAAAATCTGCGGTGCAACGCGTTCGACGCCGGAATTATGCCGAAGCCGGCCCATTCGCGCAATATTTCCTTGCACGACAAGCGCTTCCATTGACCCGCCCCTTCAATTCGGTTAGCCTGACCGCGATCCAGGAGACAGGCATGCCGCAGGCTTATCTCATCCATTGCCCGCCCGAACTGCCGCGGACGCACGCCGCATTGGCGGTGTATGGCGGTTTTCCGCTGCTTGCGTTCGCCGCCGCGCTCCAAACGACGTTGGAGGTCGAACTGCTGGACGCCACCGGCGCGGGCAAAATCGCCCTGGATCTCACGCAGATCCGCCCGAGCGGCTGGGAAGGCGCTTTGACCCCGGCGTTGCAGATGAAAACCGAGCGGCCGGTGTTGTTGCATTTCGGTCAGGCGGCCCGCCTGATGCCGGAAATCCTGCGCAAGCTCGCGCCCTTGACCGCCCGGTTCAAACGGTCGGGCCGCTCCGTATGGCTGCTGGACACGCCGGCCGTTTTCTCCGCGGTCGCGTCTTACGACCCGGAAGGCGCGCTCGCCGCTCTCCCCGATGCGGAGGGGTTGATTTCGACCGCGCGGCCGGAGGCGCTGGCCCAGGCGCTTTCCGGGCAGGCTCCGGAGGCCGCCGCAAGCGTCTTGAACTCCAAAACGGCTTGGATCGATTCTTTTCTGCGCCATGCGCCGGACGACTGGCTAAGCGAAGCCATGAGGCGGTACGCCCTGGCGGCGGCGGCGGTCTGGCCCGAACGCGTCGGCGAACGCCGTTTTCCGGCGACGTCGCCGCCTGCCGAAACCGACGACGACGTTATCCAGGCTCATCTCGCCCGCCTCGCGCGCCTCGGCGCGGCGGGAGTGGACCTCGTTTCGCCCGTGGATGAGAATGAAATCCCGTCGCTGCGGCGTCTGGCGAGATTTTGCAAAGCAGCCGGCTTGACGTTGCGATTGCTTGCGCCGTTGCGCCCCCAAATAGTCGCCGCCGGAGCATTGGACGAAATTGAACTGCTTCGTGGTCCCGTGCCGCTCGCCGTCCCGGACGGCTTGGCCTCCCCCGAGGCGGCTGAAACGCGCACCGCTGCACACGAGACCTTGAACGGGGCGGCGGCGCGGCTTGCCGAAGCAGGGCTGACGGCGGAATTGCACGTCGCACTCGGCGGAGCAGGCGATACGATGGCCGGCATGACGGCGACCTTGCGCCGGCTCGACGAAATCGTCGAGCGTTTCGGCGCGGCCGTCGTCGGCGGCTGGCAGGGGCCGCCCGACGCCTCCTTTGCGGTCGGCAAGGGCGTTTCTTATCCGGTCGCGCCCGACGACGCGCACGCCAAGGCGCTTCTCTTCGCCAACTATTTCGGGACGCGGCGGCAATCGACGGGCGAGGAGAAACTCATCATCAACGTCTCCTACAAATGCAACAACCACTGCATTTTCTGCTCGATCGCCGACCGCAAGTGCGAGCACGGCGACTTCGCGGCGCAGACGCGCGCCATCGATCAGGCCCGCGCGGCGGGCGTGACGCTGCTGGATATCGACGGCGGCGAGCCGACGCTTTATCCGCGCCTCTTCGATCTTCTGGATCACGCCGTTAAGGCGGGCATGAAGCGGATCACGATCACCAGCAACGGCCGCATGCTCGCCGATCCGGCGCTGGTGCGGAAGCTCGCCGCCTACCCGATTCAGCTTCTGGTGTCGCTGCACGCGGGCGAGGAGGCGGTGCATGACGGCCTCACCACGCAGGCCGGCTCCTTCCGCCAGACGGTGCGCGGCTTGATGAACGCCCTCAAGGCCTTTCCCGAACTCGGCGTCAACACGACGCTGGTCGCCGCGAACGTGGCGGGCCTGGAGAAAACGGCCGCGCTTGTGCATAGGCTCGGCGTGAAAACGTGGAACCTGCAATACTACACGCCCTTCGGCGAGGTGAAGCCGGAACTCGCGCCCGATCCCTACGAGGCGGGGCGGGCGATCGCCGAGGTCATCGACCGTTACGGCGACCGTCTGCGCATCCAGGTCATCAACCTGCCCTTCTGTTTCCTGCCGGGCCACGAGGCGTGGGCGTTGCAGGATTACAACAAGTCCGTGCGGCGGATGCTGTTCGTCTCCGGCGAGGACGTCAACCTCGCCGATTATCTAGGCCAGAAGCGCTTCAAAAACGGCAAATGCGACAACTGCCCCTTCGATCCGGTGTGCAAGGGGTTCTGGGATTTCGGCCGCTCGCCGGCGACGGGCCGCGCCTCGCGCATCCGCCTGCTCGACGTCATCCCCGGCTATCCCTGCTCGGCGCAGTGCGTCTTCTGCGCCGTCGATGATTGTCTGCTCGCCCATGCGCTCGACACGGAAGCGGTTATTCGCGAGATCGACCGCGGCATGGCCTACGGGCCGACGGCGATCCGTTTCGGCGGCGGCGAACCGACCGAGCGCGACGACCTGCCCGAGCTTGTCGCCTTCGCGCGCCGCATGGGTTTCCCGACGATCTCCGTGCAGACGCACGGCTTCCGGCTGGCCGAGCCGGCGTATCTTTCGGAACTGATCGAAGCCGGCGCGACGAAGTTCAACCTGTCGGTGCGCGGCGCCGATGCGGCGACGCACGAGGCGTTGACCGGCGCGCCGGGCTCGTTCGAGAAACTGGTCGCCGCCGTGCGCGCCGTGGCGGCGCTCGCCCCGGCCGTCGAACTGGAGCTCGACGCCATCCTAACCCGCCAGACCGTCCCCGATCTCGCCGAGCAGCTGCGTTTCTGGCATAAGCAGGGAGCACGGCGGATGAACCTGTGGTTCGTCACCGCCGAGGGCCGCGCGGCGGCGCGCTGGGCCGATCTCGTGCCGAACATGACCGACGCCGCGCGCGAGGTCGCCCTGGCGGACGACGCCGCCCGCGCGCTCGGCATGGAGCCGTTGCGCTGCTATTACATCCCCTATTGTTTCTTCAAAGGCCGCGAGGCGATCGTCTGGCATCCGCTAGAGGAAAACGCGCTGGTCGTCACGCCCGGCAGCCGCTTCACGCTGGACAAGGGCCAGCTCGATCTCGGCGTCAAGGCCGACCCCTGTTCGCGCTGCGCCGCCCGCGACGCCTGCTTCGGCATCGCGCCGTCCTACCTGCAACGCTTCGGCGACGGCGAACTCAAGCCCTACGCAGAAACGCCGGAGTGGGCGAAGAAGGAGTAAAATCTCCAAATCATCAAAACATAAGCAACAGAATCAGAGTTCAACTATCTAGAATATCTTCAGAATTCGGTAGAGAAGCCCAAGCCTGGATAAATGGAGGCGGCGCTTTTCCGCTAATCTTTTTCCGCCCCGCGCCGATTTAAAAGGCAATGGGCTTCCCAGGGAAGGGAAGCATGTTTCCAGGGAGGGAAACGTCATGACGATCCGCCCCGTTTCACCGGCGGCGACCTCTCCACGTCCAACGCCGCAAGCTGCGGCGGCCGTTGCGTCGCAAGCGGCGCAGGCGCGCCCGGCATCCTCCCAAGCCGCTTCCTTGAACGCCCCCGCGGGCGACGTCGCCGAGGAAATCGAGGCGATGAAGGAGAGCAGCACCGACTACCTCGTGCTCCGGGCGCTTCTGGAGGCCCAGGGCGAGGCCGTCGAGGAGGACGCCGAGGACGAGCTGATCACGGCCGAAGCGTTGACGGGAGAGGCCGCCGCCGGAGGCGGGGCGATCGTCGCGACGACCCAAAGAACCACGCCCTCCGGTTTGACGATCACCATCGAAAGCGAATCGCTGGCCGTCGAGGCGATGCAGGTCGCCACGGCCGACGGTCAGACGCAGGTGCGCTACAACGGCGTCACCTACGAACGGACCTCGATCCGCATCACGCTGGAGCCGGAACAAACGCAGCAGACCGACCCGCTCGTCCTCGATCTCGACGGCGACGGCATCGAGACGACGGGCGTCGATAAGGGCGTCCGCTTCGACCTCGACGCCGACGGCCGGACCGACCGGGCGAGCGTCGTTACCGGCGGCGACGCCTTCCTCGCCCGCGACGCCGACGGCGACGGCCGCATCGACAACGGCCGGGAACTGTTCGGCGATCGGGGCGGCGCGGCCCACGGTTTCGCCGCGCTGGCCGCGCACGACGGCAACGGCGACGGCCAGATCGACTCCGCCGACGCGGTTTGGAGCGAATTGCGGCTTCTGCGCTTCGATGCGAACGGCGCGCAGCGGCTGGGTACGCTCGACGAGGCCGGCGTCAAATCGATCTCGCTCGGCTACCAGAACCAGACGCGCGCCCTCAACGCCTACGACGCCGTGGCGCAAGTCGGTTCCTTCACCCGCCAGGACGGCAGCGTCGGCGCGGCGGCCGATCTGCTCCTGGGCTATCGCACCACGTAGCCATTTCTACAATTCCTTGAGCCCTCGCAACCAAACAGTTAAGATGCAAGGCGCGTCCGCCTGACGACGCCAACGACTGTCCGCAACTCGTTCGCCACGGAGGAGCCCATGCCCTGGACTCGACTCATCGCCGTCCTTGCCGTTCTTCTGCCCGCCGCCGCGCAGGCCTCACCGATCTTCCCCGCCGGCGCGTATCCCGCTCTCGACGAAGCGGTGCGCCATCACGAACGGCAGTTCTACGAACTCAACGCCCGACCCTTCGGGCTGTCGCTCGATGCGCACGTCAAGGACGAGGCGGCGCGCGCGACCGTCGAAAGCTTTCTCGTCCAGGATGAAAGCGACGACTTCGTCGCCGCTACGGGCGTGCATCCCTACACGCTTTTGCAAAGTTACGGCGAGAACGGCGACCTGGGCTTTTTCGGCGGCGTGGCGCTGGTCGGGACGGCCTACGAGTACATGACCTTGAAACGCGACGGCGGGCCGGAGGCGGCGCTGGCGGCGGCGCGGGCGCGCGTCGTGCGCGCGGCGCAAAGCTGGCATATCTTCTACGTCGTCACCAGCGGAAACGGCGTGGTGGCGCGCGGCATCCATCGGCTGACGTCAGAGAACGAAAGCGATCCGCCGCTGCCGCCCAGCGGCTACGATCCCGTGCCGCTGTTCGACGAGGAAGGCAAGCCGCTGCCGCAGCCGAAGAACAACGGCGTCGACCGCGAGGACAACTCCGGCGGCGTCCTGCCGCCGGGCGTCTGGGGCTGGATCGATTCGGCCTCCAAGGATCAGCTTGTCGGCCAGATTTTCGGCCTCACGGCGCTCTACGACGCGATGAAGGACGATCCGGACGTCGATCAGGCGCTCGTGGCGCAGCTTGTCGAGGACGCGCGCGGCGTGGCGGAGATGCTGATGACGAAGCGCGACATCTCCGGCCTCGAAGGCGCTTTCGGCTCCGGCGAGTACGACCTGATCATCATGGACGCCGACGGCCGGCCGACCTTCTACCACGACCTCAACCCGTATTCGCTGGAGAAAATCTACTTCCCGTTGAGTTCGAGCCAGTACAACGTGTTCAACGCCATCATGGCCATCGGCGTGATGAAGGGCCTCTTCCACCTCACGGGCGACCCGGACATCGAAGCCTTCCTGTACGAAGACCTGCTCTACGAGCGCGACTTCCTCGGCAAACTCACGGCCTTCGACGGCCCGGACGCGATCGATTACACCTATCTCGGCCTGAACACCAACTTCGACGTGCCGGACATGACGGCCGTGGCGCTGTTCCTCGCCCTTTACCTGGAAGACGACCCCGAGGTGACCGAGCCGCTGCGCGATTTCATGGAGCGCGGCTGGTGGCGGCGCGATGGCGAGTCGCACACGGCGGCCCTCTGCAAGCAGCCGGTGTGGAACTCGATCTATATGGCGATCACCGATCGCGGCGCGCCGCAGGATCTGATCGATTCGACGGCTGCTCTGCTCGAAGGCTTCCCGCTCGGCGCGTACTGGAACGACCGGCGCGAGAATTGCGACGCCGACGAACTGGCGGCCATGCGCTGCACGGCGATCGACGGCGAGACGATTCTGACGCTCGACAAGGTGGGTGAGGACGGCGCTTGGGCCTCCGGGGCGCTCGATCCGCGCATCCGTCCGCCGTCGAATTTCGACGCCCGTTCCAATCCCTTCGAGGTCAACGGCGGCGGCGGGCTGCGGCTCAATCCCGGCGGCGATCACCTTGCCGCTTATTGGCTGGGCCGCTACATGGAGGCGAACGCCGAAGGCGAAACCAACGTCTCCCCCCACGTCCGCGCCCACATGCCGCTGGGCGGCGAACCTGCGGAAGACGGAGATGCGGAGCCGGATGGGGATGGCGAACCGGACGGGGACGCGGCGGACGGCGATCAAGTGGACGGCGATGCGGCCGATGGCGATGCGCCGGATGGCGACGACGCCGAGGACGAAGGCGGCGGCTGCGCGGCCTCGACTGGCGCGGCCGGTTGGTGCTTGTTGATCGCCCTCGCTTCGCTTGCTCGCGTCAATCGCCGCAGGCGATCCGCCAGGCCGTCAGTTCCCAGGTCTTGACGAGCGTCGATAGCCCTTCCCGCTCGGGGCTGTCGCAGACGTCCTCGGCGAAAGCGGGGCCGTCCTCCTCCTTCTCGACGTACTCGACGTGGAAGACGGCCTTGCCTGCCTCCAGAAACGGCCCGTAGGCGGCGCATTCGTCGTATTGCATGCAGGACTCGTTGAGCGCCCAGTCGAAGGCGGCTTCCAACTCGGGGATCTGCTCGATGTCGTTTTTCAGCCCGACGGAGAGGCCGCGCCTGCGGGCTTCGCCGGCGATAAAGAGATTGAAATCCAATTGGTCGTCGGCGGTGAGCGGAAAGCCGCTGTCGTTGGCGTAGGCATCGACGTTGTCCGGCTCGACGCCGTCGCAGCCCTTTTCGACCGCCAGATCCAGCCGCCGCCGCACGGCCTCGCGCACGCTCTCGGCGCGGACGTCGAGCCAGCGCTCGCCCTCCCACTCCGGCAAGGCCTCGCCGAGCGTCGCCGGCGTAAACAAAGCGGCGTCGGGCCGCCAGTCTTCATACGTTCCGGCGGAAAAATAGCAGACGACGGCGCGGCCGTCCTCGTGCAGGGCGTCGATCGTCTCCGCCGGCGCATCAAAAAGATCGATGTCGTAAAGATCGACGTCGAAGGACGTGTCGATCGTCCCCAGCAACTGCCATTGCCATGTCGCGCCAGCTTCGAAGGCCGCGTCGCTTATGTCATGGTCGCTCTCGTCCGAGGACGAACCGCACCCCATCGCCCAGGCCGCTATCAGGCACAGCCAAACCAGCCGCTTCATCTTTGCTCCTCCCGGAATTTTACTCATCATAGCGCGATTGATACGCGCGCGTAAGGAGATTCAACACGCGTCAGGACGACCTTGCGCTTAGGATGATATCGACGGCTTGGGAGAGGTTTGCGGCGGCGACCGCGCCGGGCGGGCATGGGGCTTCTCCGATGAAAATTGCGCCGATGCCGGCCGCGCGCGCGGCCTCGACGTCGCTGGCGCTGTCGCCGACCAGCAGGCAATTCTCGGCGGACAGTCCGAATTCGCTCATCCCGCGCCGGATCAGGCCGGGCTTGGGTTTGCGGCAGTCGCAGCCGTCGGCGTCATCGTGCGGACAAACATAGATGGCGTCCAGCCGTGCGCCCGCCGCACTCAACCGTCGCCGCAGTTCGGCGTGCACCGCCTCGACGTCGGCGGCCGTCATCAGGCCGCGCGCCACGCCGCGCTGATTGGTGACGACGATCGCCAGAACGCCGGCGGCGTTGAGCCGCGCGACGGCTTCGGCCGCGCCCGGCGGCAGTTGCAGTACGGCGGGAGTTTTGATGTAGTCGTGGGGCGGAGCCTTGACGTTCAGCACGCCGTCGCGATCGATGAATGCCGCGCGGATCATGTTCCGCCGCCGTCTCAGTGCTCGGGGCCGACGTAGACGATCGTCGAGCCCTGGCTTTCCAGGCCGAAGCTCACCTCGCGCAGCGCGAGCGCCTTCTTCACGGCCGGCTGCTTGTCGGGCTCGACTAAAAGAAAAAGAAAGCCGCCGCCGCCCGCGCCGGCGATCTTGCCGCCCAGCGCCCCGGCGGCGCGCGCCGCTTCGTAGGCGCGGTCGATGGCGTCGGTCGTGGTGTCGTCGGTCACGCCGCGCTTGAGCATCCAGCCTTCGTGCAGCACGTCGCCCAAACGAAAAAGGTCGCCCACGGCGAGGGCGCGCGCGCTTTCGTCGGCTAGCGCTCGCATGCGATCCAGGCGCGGACGGTTGACTTCCGTCCGGGCGCGGTGCGTTTGAAGGATGTCGGCGGCGCGGCGCGTCGCGCCGGTATAGAACGCCATCAACCAGCGATTCAAAGTAAGTTTCGTGTCGCGCGCGCAGATCACCGCTTCGACGTCCACCGTCTCGTCGGCGTTGAAGCGGATCGAGCGCAGCCCGCCGAAGGCGGCGATGTACTGATCCTGCTTGCCGATCGGTTCGCGAAGTTCGTCGATTTCGATTTCGCAGGCCTCCGCCGCCAGCCGTTCGGCCGAGACGAACTCGCCTTTATAGGCATGGAACGCGTGCAAAAGGCCCACCGTGAACGACGAGGAAGAGCCGAGTCCCGTGCCGGCGGGAATGTCGGCGACGCTGACGATCTCGACGCCGCTTTCGATGCCGAGCTTGGCCAGCGCGGCGCGGACGATCGGATGCGCCACCTGATCGGCGCGCTCGACGATCTCCGTTTTGGAATAGCTGACGCGCAGCGTGCTGTCGAAGCGGCGGTTGACCGTGATGTACATGTACTTGTCGATGGCGGTGGATGTCACCTGCCCGTAGCCGAGGCGATAATACGAGTTCAGATCGGTGCCGCCGCCGGCGAAGCTGAAACGAAAGGGGGTGCGGGAAATAATCATGCCGTCTCCTTCGCGGAGGGAAAATTTCAGGCCGCCCTCGCCGCCTATTCGTCCCGGCCGTACTGGGCGACGAGCACGTCGGCCGCTTTGGCCGCCGCCTGGTCGGAATCGAGCCTGGTGCGATAGCCGAGCGCGGCGAGCCGGGACGTATCGAGCCGCACCTGCGGCACGTCGCCCGGCCAGCCGCGCGCGCCGCCGCTGTATTCGAAACACACGTTTTGCAGCCCCATCGCCGCGACGATCCGCGCGGCGATGAAATCGACCGTCGTCGCGCCGGGGCAGGCGAGGTTGAAGACGTTGAGCGATTCGGCCGCGTGCTTGTAGCCGTAAAGCATGCCGTCGATAATTTCGCTGACGTAGAGATACGGTTTGGCCTGCTTGCCGTCGCCGAGAATCTCCAGCCGCTTGGGATCGCGCTTCAGCTTGCGGATGAAATCGACGAGCGCGCCGTGCGTGCCGTTGCGGCCCACGACGTTGCCGAAGCGGAACACCCAGGCTTGAAGTCCGAAGTTGTGGACGAAGGCGCTGACCAGGCCTTCCGAGGCCAGCTTCGACGCCCCGTAAAACGAAATCGGCAGAAGCGGCCCGTAGTCCTCGGGCGTCGGCATAAGGGTCGGTTCGCCGTAGACGGCCGAGGAGGAGGCAAAGACGAGCTTCGCTACGTCTGTGCGGCGCATTGCCTCCAGCGTGTTGTAGGTGGCGATCGTGCCGTGTTTCAAATCGACGTCGGTCTGCCGGCGGCCCTGGGCGATGTCGGAGTTCGCCGCCATGTGAAACACAATGTCGGCCCCCGCCATCTCCGCTTCCAGACGGCCGAGATCCAACAGGTCCGCCTCGACGAAGCGGAAATGGTCACGCGGAAAATCGCGCACGAATTCCAGGCGTCCGAGCGACAGGTTGTCGTAAGCGACGACTTCCCAGCCCTCGGCCAGCAGCCGCTCGCAGAGGTTGCTGCCGATGAAACCCGCGCCGCCGGTGACGAAAGCCTTCATTGCCTATCCTTTCCCCGCGAGCAGCGCGTCGTAAAGGCGCTCCGTGGCGTCGAGCATCGCCTCCATCGAATAGCGCTCCGCGACGCGCCGCCGCCCCGCCTCGCCCATCCGCCGCCGTCCGTCGTCGTCCAACGCATCCAGTTGTAGCACGGCCTTGACGAGGGCGGCAAGGTCGTCAGGCGGGACGAGCAGGCCGGCGTCCTCGCCGACGATCGCCGGGATATCGGCGACGCGCGAGGCGATGACCGACCGGCCGGCGGCCATCGCCTCCAGAAGGGCGTTGGGGCAGCCTTCCCATTTCGACGGCAAAACCAGCGCGTCGGCGGCCGCCAGGACCCGCTCGACCGCCTCGATGGGTTTGTGAAGATCGACGCAGTCCTGCAACCCGAAACGCCCGATGCGCTCCTCGACGGCGGCAACGACGCCCGCGTCCGTTCGCGGACCGACGATCAGCAGCCGCCAGCGATGCCGCAGCCTGGGGCGGGCTTCGGCGAACGCCTCGACAAGCAGGGGGACATTTTTTGCGGGGGCAAGCGAACCCAGAAGCAACAAGGCGCGTTCGTCGAGCTTGACGCCGAATTCGGCGCGCGCTTCCGCGCGACGATCATCGACGCGGGCGAAACGCGCCATGTCCACGCCGTTGGGGATGACGTGGAGTTTGGCGGCGGGTACTTTATATTCGCGCCGCAGACGCTCGCCGGCCGTGAAGCTGTTGGCGACGACGGCATGGGCGAGATGATAGCCGGCCGCCTCCAGCGCCGAGGCGGCGAGCGGGCGATCCGGCCAGTTGGAACGTTCGGAAGCGATCGACACAAGGCCCGGCAGCGCCCGCGCCGCTAAAGCCCCGTAAAAATTCGGACCGATGAGAAAAGCGTGGATGAGCCTCGCACCGCACCGCCGGCATTCGCGCGCCACGCTCCAGGCGGCCTGCGGTGCAAAGCCCGACGGTTTGTCGATTTTGACCACCGGGATGCCGGCAGCTTCGAGCTTGGGAACATGGAACGACGGCTCGGCATAATAGAGGACGCGCGGCGCGAAACGCGACGGGTCGAGACGCAAGGCAAGCTCGACGATCTGCCGCTGCGAGCCGCGCGGACCCAGATCGTCGATGAACAGCGCCATCGGCACGGGCGGTTTCACGATTCGCCCTCCCGCTCCACGATCCGCCGCATCCAGGTCTCGAAAAACAGCAGAAACCACATCTCCTGCGGCCAGTTGACTCCGCCGCTCAAATGCAGCGCCACCGCTTTTCGCACGCCCTCCGGCTCGAAGTAGCCGCGCGCCAGCGCTCGCGGCGAAAGCACGAGATCTTGCAGCCGTTCCCGCCACTCGTTTCGCAACCACCGCTCGACAGGCGCGGTGAAGCCCTGCTTGGGCCGATAAACGATCTCGCGCGGGACGAGCCTGGCGGCGAGCTTTTTCAAGAGGTATTTCGTCGTCAACCCGCGCAGCTTCAGCGAGACGGGCAGCGCGGCGGCGAACTCGGCGACGTGATGATCCAAGAGCGGCACGCGCGTCTCCAGCCCGTGCGCCATCGACATGCGATCCACCTTCGTCAAATAATCGTCCGGCAGCACGGAGAGAGCATGCAGCTGCATGGCGTCTGAAATGTCGCCTCCGCGCGCCGCCGGCAGACCGTCGAAGACGGCGAAGCTGCGTGCGTCATCCCTGAACTCAGGCGTGAGGACCAAACGGCGGAACTCTTCCGCCAAACCGATGGCGCGCAAATAACGCTGCGGAAAGGGCAGCAGACCGCGCTCGGCGAGGCGGCGCAAGCGCGTTCGCATCGTCGCCGGCCCGGCGCTCCTCGTCGCGGCGACGGCGGCGCGCAAGAGCCAGTCGGGGGCACGCCGCATGGCGTCCACGACGCGATACTTTTGGAAATCGACGTAGCCGCCGAAGAGTTCGTCGCCGCCGTCGCCCGTCAGCACAACCTTCACGCGCTCACGGGCCAGCCGCGAAACCAGATACGTCGGGACGGCCGAACTGTCGGCGAACGGCTCGTCGAAATGATCGACGAGCGTTTCGAGAAGGCCGGCCGCATCGGCGCGGACGGTCAATTCCTCATGCTCCGTCCCCAGATGCGACGCGACGCGCCGGGCATAGGGCGACTCGTCGAACGCCTCCTCTTCGAAGCGGATCGAGAAGGTGCGCACGCGGCCTTCGGCATGGCGGACCATCATCGCCGTCACCAGGCTCGAATCGACGCCGCCGGAAAGAAACGCGCCCAGCGGCACGTCGGCGACGAGATGCGCCCGCACGGCGTCCGACACCGCCGCGTCGAGCCGCTCCAGCGCCTCCGCTTCTTTCATCGGCGCTGGCTCGCGCTCGGCGAAATTCCAGTAACGGTGCAGGCGAATCCGATCATTCTCCAGCACGAGCGCGTGCGCCGGTGAAAGCTTGCGAATCCCCGCAAAGGCGGTCAGCGGCGCGGGGATGTAAGGGAGGGCGAAGGCCAGAGCGAGCGCCTCCTTATCCAGCGCGGCGCGCAAATCCGGCGCGACGGCGAGGATGGCCTTGATCTCGCTGGCGAACAGCAGACGCCCGGCGTGCATGGCGTAGAACAGCGGCTTGATGCCGAAGCGGTCGCGCGCCAGAAGCACGCGTCCGCGCGCGGCATCGACCAGCGCGAAGGCGAACATGCCGCGCAGCTTCGTCAGTGCGTCGAGGCCGTATTCCTCGTAGGCGTGCAGAATCGCTTCGGTGTCGCTCGCCGTTCGAAAGACGTGGCCGCGCGCCGCAAGCTCGTTGCGCAGTTCGCGGAAATTGTAAATTTCTCCATTGAATGTAATCCAGATCGTCCCATCCTCGTTGGCCATCGGCTGGCCGCCGCCGGGCAGGTCGATGACGGCGAGCCGCCTCTGACCAAGGCCGCTCGGACCGTCGAGCCAACGCCCCTCGCCGTCCGGGCCGCGATGGCGCAAGGTGCGCAGCATCGCGTCGATCTCCGCCGCCGCGGGCGGAGGTCCGGCGAGGCTATGGATGCCGCAAATGCCGCACATCGCGGCGCGCCTCCGCCACGGCGAGCAGTTCGTCCTGCACCGCCGCGATCATCCGTTCGAGGGTGAACCGTTTGGCCACCGTTTCCGCCGCGCGCGCCCCGAGGGCCGCCGCCCGCTCGCGATCGCCGAGGACGAAGCCCAGCGCCTCGGCCAGCGCCTCCGCGTCGGAGGCCGGAACGAGCAGGCCGTCCCTTTTGTCGCTCACGACTTCGCCGACGCCGCCCACCGTCGTGGCCACGCAGGGCAGGCCGAACTGCATCGCCTCCAGAAGCGCCGTCGGCAGGCTTTCCATGACGCTCGGCAGCACGAAGGCGTCCGCCGCGCCGTAAAGCGGCCGGCAGTCGTCCACCGCGCCGAGGAAAAACACCGTATTGTACAAACGCCGCCGGTGCATCTGGTCGAGGAGATCCTTGTAAAGCGGGCCCTCGCCCGCCAGGGCGAGGACGAACTCCGTTCCGCGTTCCTGCAACCTGGCCGCCGCTTCCAGCAATGTCGCGTGTCCTTTCTCGGCGGCAAGCCGCGCGACGCAAAGAATCAGCGGCCGGTTGGCCGGCAGGCCGACCTGAGAGCGCGTGTGGGCGCGGATCCGGCGGTACTTCTCGACATCCACCGGCGGCAGGCCGTTGTAGATGACGCGCTGCTTGGCCAGCGGCAGGCGGTCCGCGAGTCCGCCGACGGCCAGGATGGCGCGCGAATTGGCGATGACGCGATCCGCCTTGCGTGCGGCGGCCACCAGCATCATCCGATCGCGTGGGCGATCGGCGACCTGCCAGCCCCGCAGGCCGACGACAAGCGGCACGCCGGCCTTCCGCGCCGCCCATCCGACGACCAGGTTGGCGTGCAGGTGATTGGTGAAGACGATGTCGATTTGCTTTTCCTGCAAGTGCCGTTTCATCCGCCGGACCATGGCCAGCCATTTGAAGGGGCGGCGGGTCGAAGGCGCGGGAAAAGCGGTTACCGGCACATCGGCGGGGATGAACTTCGCCAGCGGACCATCGGCGTCGAACACGCCGAGTTCGACCGCGAACCGCTTGCGGTCCAGATGCTCGCAGAGCCGGACGACGAAGCGCTCCGTGCCTCCGACGTCCAGCGAATCCGTGAACAGAAACAAGCGCAGCGGCCGGTCGATGCTCATCGTTCACCTCCTCGCCGCGGCGTGTCGCCGCCAGATGACGAACGCCAGCATCTGCCAGAGATTGGCGGAATGGTTGCGGCGGCCGGAAAGATGCTCGTCCAGAAGCGCCCGGACCGCGGCCGGCCGATAGACGCCGCCGGCGCGCAGCGAGGCTTCCGACAATTCCGTCTCTACCAGCGGGCGCAGGTCGCGGCGGAACCATTCGGCGAGCGGCACGCCGAAACCCTGCTTGCGGCGATGCACGAGCGACTTCGGCAGATGGCGTTCGAGGGCCCGCTTGAGCACGGCCTTGCGCACGCCGCGCCGCCTTTTGAAATGCGCCGGCAGGCGGAAAGCGAATTCGACGACGTCCTTATCCAACAGCGGCACGCGGGTTTCCAGCGACACGGCCATCGACATGCGATCGACCTTGGTCAGGATGTCGCCGGGCAGGTAGGTTTGCATGTCGATGAGCTGCAAGCGCGTCAAGGGCCCGATGCCGGCCGGCGGTTCGGCGAGCCGTCTCATGAAGTCGATCGTCGCTTCGCCGTCGCAGGCGGCGAGCACGTCGTCGCAGAGCAGCGTCGCCTGGCGCAACGGCCCCAGCATCAGCAACGCATATTCCTCCTGATCCATCGCCAGGGCGCGCAGAAGGTTCTTGCCGCGCCAGCGGGCCGGGAGCCGCTCGGCGAGCCGGCGAAATCCGTCGCGCCGCAGCCTTTGGGGCAAGCGGCGCAGCCACGCCTCGCGGCGGACGAGATCATACTTGCCGTAGCCGCCGAACAGCTCGTCGCCGCCGTCGCCGGAGAGCGCCACGGTTACGTGGGCGCGGGTCGCCTTGGAGACGAGATAGGTCGGCAGCGCCGAGGAATCGGCGAAAGGTTCGCCGAAGCGCGGCGTCAACTCGTAGACGAGCTTTGCCGCCTCGACGGGCATGAGGCTTTCGGCGTGCGTCGCGCCGACCCGCGCCGCGACGGCGCGAGCGTAACGCCGCTCGTCGTAATCGGCTTCGGAGAAGCCGACGGTGAAGGCCCGGGCGTCGCCCGCCGCCGCCATGTGCGCCACGACCAGCGAGGAATCGACGCCGCCCGAGAGAAACGCGCCCACGGGGACGTCGGCGACAAGCTGGCGGCGCACGGCCCGACCGACGAGGGCGTCCAGTTCCTCCGCCGCCTCCGCGAACGTACCGCCGAAAGGCTCGCCGATCCGCGGCCGCCAGTAGCGGCGGACGTGCAGACCGCCGTCATCGATGATCGCCAGGCAGCCCGGAGGCAATTTTTCCGCTTCCGTGTATACGGTCAGCGGATCGGGAACGTAGAACAACGCCGTGTAATGAAACAACGCCTGCGGGTTGAGCGACAATCGCGCGGCCAGCTCCGGCACGGCGGCGATCGCCCCGAGTTCGGAAGCGAAGGCGATCGTCTCGCCGAAACGGGCGACGTACAGCGGCTTGACGCCGACGTGATCGCGCGCCAGCAGCACGCGCCGGCGCGGGGCGTCGTAGAGGGCGAAGGCGAACATGCCGTTGAGCGATTCGACCATCCGCTCGCCTTCGTCTTCGTAGAGGTGGACGAGCGTTTCCGTATCGCTCTGCGTGGCGAAGCGGTGGCCGCGCCTGATGAGCCCGTCGCGCAGTTCGCGGAAATTGTAGATCTCGCCGTTGAAGACGACGACGATCGATCCGTCCTCGTTGCCGATCGGTTGCCGGCCGCCGGCAAGGTCGATGATCGACAGCCGGCGATGGCCGAGCGCAACGTCGTCGGCGAAATAATCGCCCTCGTCGTCCGGCCCGCGATGCGCCATCGCCGCGCCCATGGCGGCGATCGCGGCCCGCCGGTCGCCGTCGTAACGCCAGAGTCCCGCGATGCCGCACATGTCAATTCTCCACGAAGCATTCGGGACGCAGCCGGCGATACGCCGCGTCAAACGTTTTCATGCACGACTCCCACGACAAACGCCGCACCGCCGCGCGCCGGCAGCGGGCGCGCAGGGCTTCGCGGTCGCTTCCCTCCCACCCGGCGAAAAATCTCCGCGCCGCCCCGGCATAGGCTTTCCCGTCCAAGGTCTCGACGACAACGCCCAATTTCTCCTGCCGAACGAGAGCGGACAGATCGCCCACGCCTTCCGATATCGCCAGCGGCAAACCGCAGGCCAGGTATTCCGCCGCCTTGACCGGACTGGCGACGGCGTTCACGAGCGACGGCTCGCGCAACAGCAGCCCGAGATCGGCCGCATTCAACCAGCGCGGCACTTCGGCGTGCGGCACGCGCCGAACGGCGGAAGAATCGCCCAGATCCGCCTCCGACAAGGCGGAACGCACCGCCTCGGGATCGGTGGTGAGGACAAGCGCAAACACATCCGGCCGGATTTCTCGCGCGGCCTGGACGAATCGCAGCACCTCATCGAAGACGTGATAGCCCTGCGCCGATCCGACGAAAGCGATCACGGGCCGGTCGCCGACGCCGATTTCGGCGCGGATCCCGGCGCGTGCGTTCTCGTCGATGCGGAATTCGTTCGTATCCGCGCAAGACGGCGTAACGAGAATTTTGTCTTCCGCCGCGCCGTACTCGTCGATCACATAGCGTTTGAAGGCCTCGGAAACGACGAACGTCAGATCGGCATCCAAGACCGCGCGGCGCTCGTCGTCAACGAAACGGCGGTAGGCGGGATCGCTTTCCGATGCTCCGCCGTAAAGGTATTCCGCCGCCTGGACGCCGTGCAGATCGGCGACGACGGGACGCCGCAGCAGCCGGCCGACGCTCAAGGCCAGCCGTATCGCCGTCAGATGATGGGCGTGGAGGATGTCGGCGCGACGCGCCAGAGCCGCGAGCATCATCGCCGCTCCATCGAGCATACGCCGCAGGGGCCGAAAGGAATCTCGCGTTTCGGCGAAAGTCGGCACGGGGACGAGTCGCGCGCCCGCC
This sequence comes from Myxococcales bacterium, assembly GCA_003598065.1. GTDB lineage: Bacteria > Myxococcota_A > SURF-8 > SURF-8 > SURF-8 > SURF-8. The sequence goes on from QZKR01000044.1 coordinate 29,187, forward strand.
GAACGGCACAGGTCATCCAGCGCGAGCCGGCCGGAAGCCTGGCGCGAAAACTCCGTGTAGTTCTCGAAGGCGAGCAGCGTCAGCGGATAACCGCGCCGGGCAAGCTCCGCGACTTCGGCGCGCACCTGTTCGGCGAATCCCGTCGTGCGGAACATGTTGCCATAAGTAATATAAAGGATTGACGGCCGCTTCATCTACGCCCGTCCTCCGCGCCGCCCGGCCGCCAGGGCTGTTACGAAAGCGGCGATCTGCCGCCGTTCGGGAGGCGTAAAAACGCCCAAAACCCACAGCGTCGCCGGATACAACAAGACGATCGCCGTGCGCAGACCCAGGTTGCCTACGGGCGATCCCGTTTCGACAAGCCGCGCAAGACCGTAATGGACGCCGGCCGCGGCGATCGGCGCGATCAAACGGCGCAAGGGATACGGAACGGGATAGACCTTCTGCGCCGCCAGGTAAGCGGCGACGGTCATCGTCAGGTAGGCGCCGGCCAGCGCCGCCACCGCGCCCCAGGCGCCGAACGGCGGCGCCAGGAGAAAATTGAGCCCGAGATTGACGGCCAGCGAGAAAACGATGATCGCCGCGCGGCGGCTCGTCTTCTTCGCCAGATCGAGACCGAGCGAGACGATGCGGTAGACGCCGAACAGCGCGTGGCAGAGGCCGATCGCGCCGATATAGAGAGCGGCCGAACGGTAACGGGCGTCGATGGCGATAACCATGGCGTCGTCGATGAGCGCCGCGAGCCCGATCACGCTCCAGAGCACGACGAGCGCGAAATAGACGAGCACGTTGCCGTAAACCGTTCCCGCGCCGGGCTCCTGGGCCAGCTTGTACTTCATCGGCGACCAGGTCATGTCGAAGGGCGTGACGACGAGGATGCTGATCGCCGAACCGAATTGGAGGGCGAGCGAAAAGACGCCCGTCTCGTCAAAGGTCGAGAAGGCGCGCAGAAAATAGAGGCTCGACGAAGAAATGAGATAGGCCGCGAGCGAAGCGGGAACAAGCGGTCCGCCGAAGGACAGCGCCTCGGCGAACAGCCGGCGGTCGAAGGTCGGCGCGATCCGGCGCGCGAGATAGGGCGCGGCGAGCACGAACGCGAAAACATTGGCCGCCAACGTCGCCCACAGCACGCCCTCGACGCCGGCCGCCAGCACGACGACGAAGAAAATGTTGAGGCTCAAAGCTCCGCCGATCTGCGCGATGGACAGCGCGACGTACCAGCCGGAGCGCTCCTCGATGCGCAAGAGCGCCATGACGAAGGCGGTCAGGCCGGAAACGACGAGCGTCGCCGCGGCGATGCGGAAATAGCCGGCGAAGGCGGCATCGTCCAAGACCAGCGCCGCCAGCGGACCGGCCAAAGCGAAAAGCGGCAGCGCAAACAGCGCCAGCGAGACGACAAGCGAAACGAAGATCGTGCTCGTCAGGGCGCGGGCTTCGGCGCGATCGGCCTGCTGGTAGAAGAAGCGGAAAAGCGACTCCACCAGCCCGAGAGAAGCGGCGATCGAAACGAGTTGCAGCGTAATGCCGACGAGACGAAGCCGGCCATAACCGTCGGGAGCGATGAAACGCGTGTAGAGCGGCGTGAGCAGGAGGGCGAGCGCGCTGGTCCCCACGAAGCCGAGGCCGTAAACGAAGCTGTGGCGCAACAGTCGTCCGTAAGGGCCGGCGTTCGCTGGCCGCGCTTCAGTCATCCGCCCCCCAACTCGGTGCGGCGCAGTAAGGACCGGCGATCGGCAAACGTTGGATCAGGTGGCGCTGTTTGCCCGAAGCCGTCTTGTCGATGGCGTCCACGTATTCCAGGGCGATCTCGACCTGGCCGTGGCCGTTGCGATGGAACTCGGCAAGCAGTTCGGCGGCGTCCTGCTCGCCGAAGCCCGGCCCGCGTACGACGCGGAAAACCAGCCGGCCCGCTTCGCGCTGCTCGAACTGCATCGCCCGCATGCGCTCGTAGGCGGCCATGTGACGGCCGAAGCTGAACGACGTCAGCGGGATCAGACCGCCGTCGCGGCGCACGATCACGTCCTGGCCGCGGCCGAGTACGAAACCCAAGGCGGGGAAGTCGTGACCGCAGCCCGCGGAGCGGGCGCGGCGCACGCGAACATAGTCGTCGGTGCGGTAACGCAGCAGCGGGAACGCATAGTTGAAAAGGCAGGTCCCGACGATCTCGCCGATTTCGCCGTCTTGCGCCGGTTCATCCGATCCCGGCCGCAGAAACTCGACCACGGCGTACTCTGGCATCAGGTGATACTCGGCGCTCGTCGCGCATTCCGTAGCCAGCGCCGCGCCCTCGGCGAGGCCGTAATGGCTGAAAACACGGCATCTGAAAACGCGTTCGAGCAGGGCGCGCTGATGCGGATAGACGGGCTCGGAGCCGAGCAGCACGGCCGTCAGTGTTGCGCCCAATTCCGCTTGCGCCTCGTCCAGCAACTGCGCCAAAAGCAGCGCCGACGTCGGATAGGCGTGGAGGAAGCGCGGTTTGAAGCGGCGCACGGCTTCCAGCAGCTTGGGCAGCGCCTCGCGCCCGAGATGGTAGGGCGAGACGCGCATGACGTTCTCACGGCGGTCGATCCGCCAGATGCGGCCGGAGGCGAGCCGCCGCTCATCGACGACGTTGCCGCGAATTTGCAGCATCGGTTCGCCGACGCGCCATCCGGCCCATCGCCAGGCGCGGGCGATGAAGGCGCGTTCGATCTCCCAGGAGGCGTCGTCGCGATACAGCGCCATCGGCTCGCCGGTGGAGCCGCCGGTGGTGAATTTCGTCGCCGGGCCGGACAACGAGACCGGATCGGCGCGCAGCGCGTCGAGGTTGGCGCGAACGAGATCCTTCGTCAACGGCGGGATGCGGGTCAAAAAAGAGAGAGCGGCGCAATCGGCGGAACGGATCCCCCGCTCGGCGAAGAGGCGTCGCCAGTAAGGCACATGCGCCTCGCCATGAGCGAGAAGTCGCCGCAGTTGGGCGAGTTGATAAACCGCCTGCCGCGCCGCCGGCCAATGCTGGCTTTCGTCGAGAAAGGCCAGCCAGGCGCGAAACAAGGGCGGCGTCCGCCGCGAGGCGGGCAGAAACGGCGTCCGACCGAGCAAGGCGCGCCAGACGCGGCCGGGCCAATCGCGACGGATCGCTGCGCTAAGCACGACTCCACCTCAAAGCGCCGTCGCCGATCTCCAGGCAAAGGCCGTCTATCGACAGATGACATCCCGCGCTTGTCGTCGCCGTCGCTTCGGCTTCGGCTTCAATGGCGTCGCCAAAGAGAATGACCGTAGACAAAAGAAGCGGAGCGTCGCCTCTCACCGTCGCCGCGCAACGCCAGACCGGACATCGCTCGCCGTAACGCGGCGCGAGCCAGGCCTCCTGCATTCCGATTGTCGCCTCCGACGGAAAGACGACCAACCGCGCCAATACATTTCCATCGGCGACGAGCCGGCATCCCTCTGGCGTGCGTTCGATCGGCCACGGCGACAGCCAGCCGGCCGAGAGTCGATGCGCCGCTCTGCCGTCCGTGTTCAAACGATCGATGATGGCGACAAAACGGCCGGGCCGTAAAATGACGTCGCGCCGCATGACGGCGTCAGTTCCATATCCTTCGTGCTCTCCGGCGAGCCAGGCCAGTTCTCCGTCCCAGACCGCCTGCAAGAGGCGGGCGCGCGGAATCGGACCGACGCCGAAGCGCTGGCGATCCACTTCGAAGACATCGCGACCGTCAAGGCAGGGCGCGTTGTGGGCGCTCGTGCGCCGCGCGGCGAAGCGGGTTGACAGGTCGGGGCCGTACCGGAAAACGCCGGGATCGTCGAAAAGCACGCGGCCATCGTGTTCCAGAACGACCGACAACAAATCGGCGTGCTGGTGGACGGGGGAGACATGAGGAACAGCGCCGTCTGTCCCGACGCGGAACAAAAGCCGCGTCCCGCCGGCCCGGGCGGCGACAAAACCGCCGGCGGAAAAAACGTGCAACGGCGACGGAACGGCCTTCGGGGCTGTGGATACGTTCGACAGGCCCAGCCAGAACCGCCAGGACGCCGCCGACGATCCCTCCAACTCCTCCGGGACGGGACGCCCGGAAACGGCATAGAGCGCCGCGATCAGCGGCCGTCGATCGGCCTCGATCGAGCCCGGCAGGCGGAAGGCGCGGCCATCGTCGATGTCGCCGACGCGCCAGACGTCGCCGTCGCTCTTGAGCATGGCGGCGAGAAAATCGGCGAGCCGCGCCAGCGAATCCTGCAACGGGGGCGACAAGGGCGCTTCGTTTCGCGCGGCGAAGGCGGCGACGTGCAGAAACGACTCGCCGACGAAGGCGGCGTAACCGGGCGACAGCTCGCCGTGCGCGCCGTCGGGCAGAATCTGGCGCTGCGCTTCGCGCTCGACAAGCCGAAGCGCGAGCCGCTGACGGTAAGCGCTGCCGGCGAACTCGGGAAAGCAGAGGGAGACGACGGCGAGCGCGCATACTTCGCTCACGAGATGGTTGTGCGTCGCCGGCGACAAGGTCAGGCTGCGGGCGACGAACTCCGCGCAGGCGGCGATTGTTTCCAGCAAGCGCAGTTCGAAAGCCGCGTCCATCGCCGGCGAACCGGCGAAAAGCCGCCAGGCCCAGAGCAGCGAGACGGCGCGCAAAGCCGCTTCCTGGGCTTGCAGCCAGAGAATGCTCTTGCCGAACGGCGTCTGCTCCCAGAAGCTTTCCAGATGAGCCCGGAAAGCCTCGGCGAAACGCGGTTCGCCCGTGGCGATCCAGGCGCCGCCCATAACGGGCAGATGCTGCAAGCGGTTCAATTCCCACGTCAGACGCGGATCGTCCGGCCATTCGGGCTGCGCGTCGAGCGCCGCCAGTTCGACCGCCGGAACCAGCGGCCACTCGCCGCCCGAGAGGATCCGCCTACGCCAGAAAACGCCATCGGGAAAATGGGGACAACCGGCGACGAGGGCCGTAAAATCTCCCGCCAGAAAACGTTCGGCCTGCGCCACGCATGCATCTGCCGCTTCCGGCGCAGCCGCGCGCCAGGCGCGGCTCAACGCGCTCCGGTTGCCGGCGTCGAAGAAAAAATCCGGCTGGGAGCGGCGATGCAAATGCGCGACGAGATCGGCCCCGACGCGGCCGTATCGCGGACGCCAGAAACGTCGCCCGGCGGGAGGCTCGCGCTTGGGGTCGAGAGGTTCGGCGAACCGTCTGTCGTCGCGCAGCGTATGCAGATAGGCCTGACCGGCCGCCTGGAGGACGCGCCAGCGCCGCTCTTCGACCGCCTCGCGAGCCGTCTCCAGCCATCCTCGTTCGCGCGCCCGGCGCACGCGTTCCCGCACGGCCGCGCCAAAACTCATCGCCCGACGTCCTCGGACTTGCGGCCGGAAAGCGCGTCCTCCGCGTCGAAACAAAGTTCGGCCGCGCCCAGCGCCTCGCCGATCGTCAAAAGTTCGGCCGGCTCGCCGCGCACCGCCTGGAGAAAGCGCGCGAACTGTTCTTTCTGCCCCTTGTCCTGATCGCCCGCCCAGCCGGCTTCCGGGTCGCCGTAAACGGACAGCCGTTCGAAGTCGTCAAGCACGGCGGCGCGGCCGTCCCAGAACAATTCCAGCCGTTCCTTGGCCAAAGCGGCGTGGCCGACGGCGACGTAAAGCAGCTGGGCGACGGAGCCGTCGTCGAACGCCAGCGTCGTAGCGACGTTGTCGCGATGCCGCACGGCGCGGCCGTCCGCCGGCAGCGCCCGGCAGGCGACAAGCCGGGCGGAGCGCCGAACGAGACCTTGCATAAGATCGAAGAAATGGCACATCTCGCCTACGATGCGGCCGCCGCCCTGGGCGGGATCGTGCACCCAGTGGTCCGGCGGCAGGGGGCCGGCGTTGATCCGGTAGACGGCGGCGAGCGGCCCTTGGCGCGTATCCAGCGCACGGCGCAAGGCCAGGGTCGCCGGCGCATAGCGGCGGTTGTGGCCGACGGTGCAGACGACGCCGGCGGCGCGCGCCGCTTCGGCTACGGCGCGCGCTTCCTCGCGACTAAGCGCGATAGGCTTCTCCAAAAGCACATGCTTGCCGGCCTGCAGCGCCGCGACGGCCATTTCGGCGTGCAGATGATGGCGCGTGGCGATGACGACGGCGTCCACCTGCGGATCGTCCAGCGCCTCGCGGATGTCGGCGGCGGCGTAGTCGGCGTGATACAGCCGCGCGAGCCGCGCCGCATTGTGGCCGTGCGCGGCAACGACGGCGCGCAACGACGCTTCGCTGCTGTCGGCTATCAACGGAAGATAAACCGACTGTCCGAAAGAGCCTGCTCCGATCAGGGCGATGCGAACCGCCGGACCGCGCGCGAACGAGAGACGCGGCGGCGGCGCGGCGGCGCGGGCGGCGAGTTTGGCGCCCTCCGGGCCCTCGGGCGGACCGTAATCCAAAACGACGCCGATCGCCGGCGGGTCGCCGGAGACGAGCCGTTCGAAGGCGTTCGGCGCCTCGGCGATCGGAAAAACGCCGGAGACCAGCGGGGCGGGGCGAACCGCGCCGGAGGCGACGAGCGAGAGAAAGGCGGCGAGATTGCGCCGCTCGGTCCAGCGCACGTGGCCAAAGGGATAATCCTGGCCGCGTTCCTCATAGGCCGCGTCGTAGCGCCCCGGGCCATAGGAACAGGACATCCGCAGATCGATTTCCTTGCGGTAGAAATCGGCGCGCTCGACGCCGAGACCCACCGCGCCGACGACGACGACGCGGCCGCGCCGGCGCGTCATGCGCATCGCGTCGTTGACCGGTTCGGAGGACGGCGTGGCGGCGCAGAGCACCACCGCGTCCGCCCCCTCTCCTCCGGTCGCGGCGACGACCGCCGCGACGGCGTCGGAGCCCGGCGCGAACGCCGCCCGCGCGCCGAGCGTGAGCGCCAGGGCGCGGCGCTCGGCCAAGGGTTCGATGGCGAGCGCCTCCGCGCCGGCGGCGCGCAACAACTGAACGGTCAGCAAGCC
>QZKR01000018.1 GCA_003598065.1 Myxococcales bacterium
CCTTGGCGGCGAGAAACGCCGACTCGCCGTTCAGCGCCACCGCGCCGGCGATGCGTCGGACCTCGCCGGCGAGGTCCGAATCGCGGCGGTCTTTCTTGTGCGTGGTGCGGCCGATCTCGAAGAGGCGGAACGCCTCGGCGTGCTTCTGGTTCAACGCCACGTTGGCGGCGACATGCGGCATGAGGCTTGTGCGCAGGCGGTCGGCGTCCTGGGAGAGCGGATTTCTCAGCCGCAGGCACGGCTCCGGATCCAGGCCGCATTTCGCCATTTCCTGGGCCGAGGTGAAGGAGTAGTTCACCACCTCCGCGAAGCCGAGCCGCAAGGCGAGAATATCGCGCGCCTTCCATTCGAAGCGCCGCTGCCAGTTGGGCTCCGGCGGGTCGGAGCGGACGAAGGGCGCGGTCGGAGTGATGTTGTCGTAGCCGTAGATGCGGCCGATTTCCTCGACCACGTCGGCCTTCATCGTCACGTCGTGGGCGCGCCAGGAGGGCGCATGGACGATCAGATGATCTTCATCGAGACGCTTCACCTCGAACTGCAGGGCCTTCAGGGTATCGACGATCTGCTCTTCCGGCAGTCGCTCGCCGAGCCGGTGGGCGATGAAATCGAAGCTGATGAGAATTTCCGGCCGTGCGGGGGGCGCGGGCCAGACGTCCAGGAGCGTCGAGGCCGGCTCGGCCTCGGGGCAGGTGAGCCGCAGCAACTCCAGCATGCGCCATAGGCCCGGCACGGTGTTGGCCGGGTCCTGCGATTTCTCGAAGCGCATCGCCGAGTCGGTGCGCAACGCGAGGCGGTTGGCCGTGCGCCGGATCGCGGCGGCGGCGAAGTTGGCCGATTCCAGAATGACGCAGGTCGTGTCGGCGACGATCTCGCTGTTCTTGCCGCCCATCACGCCGCCCAGGGCCACGGCCCGCTCGCCGTCGGCGATCATGATGTCCGACGATTCCAGAACGTGTTCGCGGTCGTCGAGGGTGACGAAGCGCTCGCCCGGCTCGGCGCGCCGGATGACGATCGCGTCGCCGGCGATCTGCCGCCGGTCGAAGGCGTGCATCGGCTGGCCGAGTTCGAGCATGACGTAGTTGGTGGCATCGACGATGTTGTTGATCGGGCGCAGGCCGACCGACCGCAGGCGCTGCTGCATCCAGGCCGGCGAGGGCTTCGCCGCGACGTTGCGCACGACCAGCGCCGAGTACCGGGGGCACAGGTCGGGCACGCGGTCGTCGATGCGCAACGCGTCGGGATTCGCCGGTTTGGGCGGCGCGGCCTCGGCGGGACGGTAGGTGAACGACCGGCCGTAGAGGGCGGAGAACTCGCGGGCGAAGCCGACGTGGCCCCACAGATCCGGGCGGTGCGTGAGCGACTTGTTGTCGATGTCCAGGACGATGTCGGAGGGACCGAAAAGCTTGTCCAGGGTGAGGCCCACCGGCGTGCCTTCCGGAAAGACGAGGACGCCCTCGTGATCGGCGGAGAGACCGAGTTCGTCCTCGGCGCAGATCATCCCTTCGGAGCGCACGCCGCGGATCGTCGTGGCCTCCAGCCGGCCGGACGGAAGCGTCGTCCCCGCCTTCGCCAAGGCCACCACCTGGCCCACGGCCACGTTCGGCGCGCCGCAAACCACTTCCATTTCGCCCAGACCGTCGGCGACGCGCACCAATTTAAGCTTCGCCGCATCGGGATGCGGCCGGACGGCGGCGACGCGCGCCGTGACGACGTGGGCGAAGTGCTCGCCGATCACCGCCACTTCTTCCAGTTCGGCGGTGCGCACCGTGACGCGGTTCATCACCTCCGCCGCCTCAAGCCTGGGAAGCTGCACGAACTCGCTGATCCAGTTGACCGATAGTTTCACGCTCTCACTCCTTGCTTGCCGATTCGCCGCTCATTTCACGCGAACTGCCGCACGAAGCGCAGGTCGCCGGAGAGGAAATGGCGGATGTCGTCGATGCCGTAGCGCATCATCACCAGCCGGCTGAGCCCCAGGCCGAAGGCGAAGCCGGAATAGACCTCCGGGTCGATCTGCGACATGGAGAGGACGTTCGGATGCACCAGCCCGCAGGGCAGAAGCTCCACCCAGCCGTGCTGTTTGCACACCGAGCAGCCCGCGCCGCCGCAGACCTGGCATTGCATGTCGAGTTCGAAGCCCGGCTCGACGAAGGGGAAGTAGCCGGGACGCAGACGGATGGTCATGTCGCGCTTGAAGATTTCGCGCAACAAGGACTTCATGAAGTAGATGAGGTGCGCCACCGAGATGTTGCGGTCCACCATCAGCCCTTCCATCTGCCAGAAGGTGTTTTCGTGGCTGGCGTCGGTGGCTTCGTAACGGAAGACGCGGCCCGGCGCGATCAGCCGCAAAGGCGGGCGGCGCAAGGCCATGCCGCGAATCTGGACCGGCGAGGTATGGGTGCGCAAGAGGTTGCCGTCCTCGGTCCAGAAGGTGTCCTGCATATCGCGCGCCGGGTGATCGGCGGGGATGTTGAGCGCTTCGAAGTTGTTGTACTCCGTCTCCACTTCCGGGCCGTCGAGGATCTCGAAGCCCATCGAAGTGAAAATCTCCTCCAGCTCGCGCTGCACGGCGTAAACCGGATGGACGTGGCCGCGCGGCGGGACAATCCCCGGCAGGCTCGCGTCCAGCCAGTCGCTTTCCGCCAGCCTGGCGTATTTGTTTTCGGCCAGACCGCGCGCCCGCGCTTCCAGCGCCTGCTCCACCGCCTCCTTGGCCTCGTTGACCAGCTGGCCGAAATTGCGGCGCGCGTCGGGGGAGAGGTCGCGCATCCGCTTCATCTGTTCGGTGATCTCGCCCTTTTTGCCGAGGTACTTGACCTTGAGGTCGTAAAGGGCGCGGTCGTCCGCCGCCGCGGCGATCTCCGCCAGGGCTTTCGCTCTCGCTTCATCGAGGATTTTCTGCATCGGTCGTTCCTGCTTAGAACATCTTGTTAGGTCGCCCGTACCGTCATCCCCGCGAAAGCGGGGATCCAGAAATCGTTGAAGCCTGGATTCCCGCCTGCGCGGGAATGACGAATATCGGTCCCTCCACCTATCGAAATAGTTTCCTAATGCGCCGCGTCCCAGTTGGGCCCCAGGCCCACGTCCACTTTCAACGGCACGGCGAGATTCGCCGCGCCCTCCATCTTCTCCACGATCAACGCTTTCAAGGCGTCGATTTCGCTTTCCGGAACCTCGAAGACCAGTTCGTCGTGCACCTGCAACAGCATCCGGCTTTTCAGCTTCGAGCGCGCCAGCGTATCGTGAATGGCGATCATCGCCGCCTTGATGATGTCGGCGGCCGTGCCCTGGATCGGCGCGTTGATCGCCACCCGCTCGCTGTAGCCGCGCATCGCCTGGGTGGGTGAATCGATATCCGTCAGCGGGATGCGGCGGCCGAACAGGGTGTGCACCACCTTCTCGCGCCGGCCGCGCTCTTGTTGCTCGTCGATGTAGCGCCGGATGCCGGCGTAACGCGCGAAGTAGTTGTCGATGATCTTTTTGGCTTCGCGATTAGGGATGCCGAGCGATTCGGCGAGGCCGAAGGCCGTCTGGCCGTAGGCAATGCCGAAATTCACCGCCTTGGCCCGCCGCCGCATCTCGGCGTCCACCATCTGCGGCATGGTGTCGAACACCTCCGCCGCCGTGCGGCGGTGGATGTCCTCGCCCCGCTTGAAGGAGTCGATGAGAATCGCGTCGCCGGAGAGGTGCGCCAGGATGCGCAACTCGACCTGCGAATAATCCGCCGACACCAGCACCGCGCCGTCCTCGGGAACGAAGGCCTGGCGGATGAGCCGCCCGGCCGGCGTGCGCACGGGGATGTTCTGCAGGTTCGGGTCCGACGAGGATAGCCGGCCGGTGAGCGCCACCGTTTGATTGTACGAGGTGTGGATGCGGCCGGTCAGCGGGTGGATCAGCTTCACCAGCGCGTCGCTGTATGTCGAACGCAGCTTCGCCGTCTGCCGATAGTCCAGCACGAACCCCGGCAGCGGATGGTAGGGAATGAGCTTTTCCAGCACCGACGAATCGGTGGAGTAGCCCGATTTGGTTTTCGTCTTCCGCCCCTTGGGCAGGCCTATTTTCTCGAACAGCACTTCGCCCAACTGCTTGGTGGAGTTGACGTTGAACTCCAGGCCGGCCGCTTCGTGGATCTGTTTTTCCAGTTCCACGAGCATGCGGTCGAAGGAGGCGGTGAGCGATTCCAGAGCGGCGCGATCGACGCGGATGCCATCGGCCTCCATCTGCATCAGTACGGGAACCAGCGGCCGCTCCAGCGTTTCGTAGAGCGGCCTTACACCCTCGGCGTCGAGACGCGGCCCGAGCAGCGCGTACAGCCGCCGCGTGGCGTCGGCGTCCTCGGCGGAGTAGCGGCAGGCGGTCGGGCCGTCCACGTAATCGAAAGTGATCTGGTTCTTGCCTTTCCCGACGACCTCCTCATAGGCGATCATCTTGTGGCCCAGGAGGTCCAGGGTCATGGCGTCCAGGCCGTGCGAGCGGCGCGCCGGGTTTTCGGAGTAGGACATCAGCATCGTGTCATCGACGCGGCCGGCGAACTCGATTCCCTCGCGGCGCATGATCGCCAGATCGAACTTGGCGTTCTGCATCACCCAGCATCGCTTGGGATCGGCGAACAGCGGCTTGAGGCGCGCCAGCGCCTCCGGCTTCGGCGGCTGCGGCATGTTCGGCAGGCGATGGTCCACGGGGACGTAGTAGGCTTCGCCTTCGGCCGGCGAGAAGGACATGCCGACCAGCGGCGCTTCCGAGAAGGGGTCGATGCTGCGCGTCTCGGTGTCGAAAGCAATGAGGTCGGATTTTTGCAGGCTGCGGATCAGCGCGTCGAGCTTGTCGAGCGAATCGACGAGCACGTATTTGTCGCGATCGATGGTTGACGTCGCCGGCTCCACCTCGAAATCGAGCTGTTGCAGGAGACGGTTGAACTCCAGCTTGCGAAACAGGACAGGGGCCAGTTCGCGATCCGGCCCTTTGACGCGGAACGCCTCCAGGTCGAAGTCGAGCGGCACGTCGCACTTGATCGTCGCCAGCAGGCGCGACAGCCGCGCCTGCTCGGCGAATTCGCGCAGGCTCTCCTGCCGCTTCGCGCCCTTGACCTTGCCGGCGTTGGCCAGCACGCCTTCCAGGTCGCCGAACTCCTGAATCAGCCCGATGGCCGTCTTCTCGCCGATGCCCGGCACGCCCGGGATGTTGTCGCTCGTGTCGCCGGCCAGGCCGAGAACGTCGATGACCCGCTCCGGTCCGACGCCGAAGCGTTCCTCCACTTCCGGCCGGCGGACGATCTTTTCTTTCCAGGTGTCGATCAGCCAGACATCTGCGGCGACCAGCTGCATCATGTCCTTGTCGCTGGTGACGATGCGGACGGGATGCCCCTCGCGCGCCAGCCGCGCGGCGAGGGTGCCGATAAGATCGTCGGCCTCGTAGTTGGCCAGTTCCATCGCCGGCAGACCCAGGGCGCGCACCACGTCGCGCACCAGCGGAAACTGCACGATCAGATCCTCCGGCGGCTCGGGACGATTGGCCTTGTAGGCCGGAAACAGATCGGTGCGGAAAGATTTGCGCGAAACGTCGAACACCGGCACGAGATAGACTGGGGTTTCATCTTTCAGGAGTTTGAGAAGCATCTGTGTGAAACCGAACACGGCGTTGGTCGGCAGCCCCTCCTTGGTGGACATGCCGCCGCGAATCGCGTGGTAGGCGCGGAAGATGTAGCCTGAGGCGTCCACGAGGTAGACGGCGGGTTTTGTGTTTTCCGCCATGTTCAGCCCTTCCGCTGATGCGACTTGCGCCTTTCGCCGGTAGGGGAATAGAACGCCGATCCGCAGGATCGCCGCCTCCCCACCCTCCCTTCGTCAGCGCACCGACGATAACCGACCTATGGTATGGATGCACCGCGGTAAGGTCAAGCCGTTTCCGCCTCTTGGCTCGGATTTTGGAACAGCGATTCGTCCGTCCAGTTCAGTTGTCCTCCGCTGATAATCCAGGTCTCCTGGGTAGATTCCTCGAACCTAACGAAACATCCATGAGGGCGTGCCATGCCTGGAGTCCGGCGACAGGCATGCGCCGTGAAAACATGCTTGTCGCAGGCTCCAAGCCACACCAAACCATCAGGCTATCTTTTCAAGCAGGCCACCCGGCCGCTTTTTATCAAATTTTGCCCCGCTCGTCGTCGAACTGACCATCATAGGTCATCCCATGCTTTTCAGGCTCGAAGCCGTCGGGGAATCTGGTGTATTTGCTATATTTCGCATCTCCTAAAATAGCACCCTCAAGATTAGAAGCATCCCTTAGATCAACTTCTCTAAGGTCCGTGCCATCCAAGTGAGCTCCCTTAAGGTTCGCCCCCTCCAAGTGGGCTTCCAAAAAGAACGCCCCTTCCAGGTGGGCTTCTGAAAGGTTCGCCCCTTCCAGGTGGGCTCCCATAAGGAACGCTCTCTCCATGTGGGCATCACTAAGCCTTGCTTTCTCCAGATGGGCTATATGAAGCATCGCCCCCTCCAAGTGGGCTTCCAAAAAGACCACCCCCTCCAGGTGGGCTTTTGTAAGGTTCGCACCCTCCAAGTGGGCTAACAAAAGGAACGCCCCCTCCAGATGGGCTTCTGTAAGCTTTACTCTCTCCAGATGGGCTCGCAAAAGTACCGCCCCCTCCAGGTGGGCTTCATTAAGGTCTGCCCGCTCCAGGTGGGCTTCCCCAAGATTCGCTCTCTCCAGGTGGGCTTTCCGAAGGTTCGCCCCCTCCAGGTGGGCTAATCCAAGGTTCGCATTCTCCAGGTGGGCTTCTAAAAGCTTCGCCCTCTCCAAATGAGCTTCTTTTAGGTCCGCGCCGCGGAGATCGACATGGGTCAAATCGATGCGCAGATTTGCAGGTTCTTTTTCTCGATGAGCCCGCCGACCGAGGACGGTCAACGCTGCCTGAACATCGGTGCGGGGTTTAAAAATTTTTGGTTTCTTTTCTTCGCCCTCTTGCTCCGTTTGATTGGAGTCTTCTGCTGGTTTCTCTTCCCCGGCGTCAGTCGGTTTTTCCTCCTCATGCCATGGAGCGTTCTCACGAATGAAGGCGGCGAGAATCTCGACGATGGTCCAGTGATCTTTTTCGGAATCCCTGGAAATGCGCTCCAGGGCGTATATGGCGCCCAGGCGGACTTCCATCTTTTCGCTGCCAAGCTGGTCGATGGCCCGGGTGAAGCGCTCGGTGACCAAGCGCTCCTCAGCATTGACCAGCCCCTCCTCGGCGTTTTTGATGTCGTCGCGTTTGTGCCGTTCGCGCCAGTACCAGACTAGAAGCACAGAAGGGGCTACGGCGATGCCGGTGAACAATATCCATGGGGCATGTTTGTCCATTAGGAGGCAGAAATGGCAGAGGAGCCATACGATTGCATCCGGCCAAAGCCAGTATTTTGCCGGGGAAATGCAAACCTGGATCGGACCGGCAGGGCAGTTGGCTCTGACCAGGCCCAAAAAGATGAGCACGAGCAATATGCCTATGAGCACCGCCCAGGCCATGGCGCGGCGGGGGGTGGCCCAGAGGCGCGTGATAAGACGCCAAAGCCAGAGGGCCGCTCTTTTCAGCCAGCCTCCAATGGCCTTTAGTTTGCCGATCGCTTTTTGAAGGCGGGCGTTCATGGCTGTGCCTCCGGGCCGGGCTCCACCGGTATGGATTCTCCGCACTAAAAAAAATCGGGGTAATTTTTACCCCGACACGGTGGTTTCATTCCATTTCGATCTCAGGCGCTAACAGAGTTCGCCCTTCATCGTAATATCCCAACCCGCAATATTTGTGATACGTTGACCAGGGCCACCTCGCAGGCGTTTCAACCAGACCATGCTTCACGGGATTAAAATGAATGTAATCGAAATGCGCCGCTAGATCCCTTTCGTTTCGAATGCGGTGCTCCCAAAAGCGATGCTGCCACAATCCGCTCTCGCCTTTTTGCGTCTGGCTCGGGGTACGCTCGCTGCGCGTATCGAGGATGTTCTTCGTCTGATACGATACACTCCGCTTTATCAAGCTCCAGCGAGTTGAAAAATCATAATCGCCGTCGGGCAAGGTCCAGATGCAATGCAGATGATCCGGCAAAAGAACCCACGCGACAATTTCGAAGGGACGGCGTTCGCGTACGCGGGCGACCGCTTCGCGCAAAGCAGTCCTACACACCGGATCGGTGAGGATTTCCCGGCGTCGATCGGCAATCACGGTGAAGGCGTAGGTGCCGCCTTCGACATAGAGGCGTCGCAGTGTTTTCATGCCGGGATTGTAATTCAATTGTAAGGGTGACGCCACGGAATAGAAGAACGTCAAGTAAGAATTACACCGACCTATGGAAGAACGTCGGGGTAAAAATTACCCCGACCTACATCTGATTTTGGAATGGCGATTCGTCCGCCCGGTTCAGCCGTCCGTCGCCGATAATCCACGCCTCCTGAGCCAAACGCCCCACGTCTTCCCGGTCATGGCTGACGAGAACGACCTGAATTTCGTGTTTGCGGCACCATGCGACGAGATTGGACGCCACGTCACGCCGCAGGGGCGCGTCCAGGGCGGAAAACGGCTCGTCCAAGAGCAGCAATTGCGGCGAGGAAAGCAGAGCCCGGCCCAGGGCGACCCGCTGGCGCTCTCCACCGGATAGATTGCGCGGCGCGCGATCCAGAAGATGGTCCACCTGCAGCCAGCGGGCGATTTCCGCGCAGCGGTCGGCATCGGGGGCCGCCGGGGTGGTTTTCGCTCCGTATCTCAAGTTTTCGCCGACGTCGAGATGGGGGAACAGGCAGGCTTCTTGCGGCGCCCAGCCGATGGCTCTCAGCCAGGGCGGCCGCTGCACGCCCCGCTCGGGGTCTTGCCACGTCCGGCCGCGAAACCGCACGAGCGCCGGGACGCTAGGCAGCAGTCCGGCGATCAGCCGCAGCAAGGTGGTTTTGCCGGACCCGGACGGACCCATCACGGCGCTGACGACGGCGGCCGTCGTCCATTCTATGTCCAAGCGCGACGGTCCCAGAGGGACCGACGCCCTCACTTCAAGACCATCGATGAGCGGCATCGGGCAAATCCAATCGGCGGCGCTGATAGCGGTTGAGCCGTTCGTAACCGAAAAGGGCCGCCAGGGACAATCCCAGGCTGGCCAGAATCAATACGTTCGTCGCCGCCTCGCCTTCCGGAACTTCCAAGAGCGTGTAAACGGCCAGCGAGATCGTGCGCGTTTTACCTTCCATGTTTCCCGCCAGCACGGCGGTGGCCCCGAATTCGCCCAAGGCCCGCATGAAGCAAAGGACGGCTCCTCCCACCAGCCCCGGCGCGGCGAGAGGCAGTGTCACG
Source organism: Myxococcales bacterium (assembly GCA_003598065.1). Taxonomy (GTDB): domain Bacteria; phylum Myxococcota_A; class SURF-8; order SURF-8; family SURF-8; genus SURF-8. Next base: position 9,302 of record QZKR01000018.1, read on the forward strand.
CGTCGGAACGTGCGCCAGGGGGTGTGGCCTAGTGTGGCGGAAACGTTTTCGTAAATCGGATCGATGGAATCGAAGACAGCCCGCGCCGCCATAACGTAAAGCGGAAGCCCCATGATCAGGCCGGCGACGACGCAGCCCAGAAACCCGAAAGGCACGAAGATGCCGACCTCGGCCAGCCCCCGGCCTAAAAAGCCGTTTTTTCCGAACCACGACAAGAGAATCAGGCCGGTCACTACCGGCGGCAGAACCAGCGGCGCTTGGAGCAAGGTGCCCAGAAAACTCTTACCCGGAAAGGACTTGCGCGACAGCAGCCATCCCAGGGCGATCGCGACGGGCGTGGCCACAGCGACGCAGATCACGCCCACTTGAAGAGAAAGCCAGATGGCCGAAATCGGGTTGACCCCTTGCACCGCCCCTAATCCTTTTCTACGTGTTTCGGCTCAAGGCGTTTTCGTCGCCGGGAGCATGATGAAGCCTGCCGTTTCGAATCGCAGACGGGCCTGGGGCGAGCGGCAGAACTCCAGGAAACCGCGGGCCGTCTCGGGGCTTCGGGAAGATCGGACGACGGCGGCAGGGTAGATAATGGGCGGGTGACTGCCTTGCGGAAAGGCGAAAACGACCCGCACCTTGGGCTGCGCCGCCGCGTCCGTTCGATAGACGATTCCCGCTTCGGCCTCGTCACGGGCGACATACTCCAACGCCAGCCGAACCGAATTGCCGTTCACGACGCGATCTTTAATAAACTCCAGGAGCTTGAAGTGCGCCAGCGCCGCCCGGGCGTATTTGCCGGCCGGCACGGTCTCTCCGGCCAGGGCCAGATGCTTTACCTCCGTTTTCGCCAGATCGGAGGGCGTTTTGATGTCGAGCGCAAGGTTCGCGGGCGCGATGGCCACCAGTTCGTTGCCCAAAAGATCGACGCGCGTTGCGGAAACGACGATGCCTTTCCCATCCAGGTAGTCCATCCACTCCCGATCGGCGGAATAGAACAAATCGGCGGGCGCGCCTTGCTCAATCTGTTTGGCCAGCCGGGAACTGGCGTCGAAGCTGAATGTCACTTTATGGCCGGTTCTGGCCTGCCAGTCCGCGGCGACCAGCGGCAGCACGTCGGTAAGGCTCGCCGCCGCAAAGATCGTGATGTCCTGGCCTTGCTCCGTTTCCTGAGCGTGCGCCGCATTGACAGGAAAGCCGACCGCGACGAGCAAAATCATCGCCAGGACCGTTTTCGCTTTGGGGAGTTGGAATCGGTCCCGATAGCGAAACATTCTGACCTCCACCGATCGCCGCCTTATGACAGCCTGTAATTGTCGCCAGGGCAAGGCTTATTGGCAAATCTGAGGCAAAAGCGCTCCCTATCATAGCCCCAAACTTGAAAACGTCCAGGATGCCTGCAAAAGAACCGGAAACACCTTGAATCAATGGATTTGACTTGTCCTTCCCGTCTGCGCTAAGTTCTTTCCTCGCAGAAGCTGCATCAACGCCGACCCATCTCAGTGAAAGGAGCCGTGGAGATGAAGTACGCCGCGTCGGTTCTTCTTCCCGTTCTGTCCATTGTTCTGCTGCTCGCCGGTTTGCTTTACGCTCAGGATGCGCCGCCACCCGCCCAGCCTCCCGCCGGCGATGCCGCCGCGCAACCCGCGCCGCCGGCCGACGATCCGATGGCCAAGGCGCAGCGTCTCGTCGGTGAAATGCAGGCCGCCGTCGGACGGGTGAGCGACTTCACCGCAAACTTCTATAAGAAGGAATACAAGAAAGGCCAATTGCCGCAGGAAATCGCCTTCATGAAATGGCGCAACAAGCCGCGCACGGTGTACATGAAATGGATCGGGGTGGAAAAGAAAAACCAGGAAATCATCTGGGGCGAAGGCAAGAACGACGGCAAGATCCATGCCCATAAAGGCTCTTTCCCCGACCTCACCGTCAATCTGGGGACCAACGACTGGATGGCCATGAAGGACAACCGCCATCCGATCACTGATTCCGGTTTCCCGCATACGGTGGGGCTGATCGCCAAGGACATGAAACTGGCCCAGCAGCATCCCGATTGGAAGGTGTCGGTGAAGGATCTCGGCACGATGAAAGTGTACGGCGCGGCGAGCGCCTGCTACGAGGCGGAAACCGACAAAGCCGCCCATCCCGAGTTTTACGGCTACAAGGCGCTCATCTGCATGCACAACGCGCTGAAGCTGCCCACCAAGGTGCAGATCTGGGATAAGGAGGACGGCAAGGTCCGCCTCGTCGAGGACTACGGCTACGAAAACATCAAGGTGAACGTCGGGCTTTCGGAGAAGGATTTCGACCCGGAAAACAAGGAGTACAATTTCTGAAAAGGGGCTTTGCCTCTTGGGCTCCTAGTTTCGCCGTTTTTCGAGAAAACCGGTGTCCCAGGCCGATTCAAAAACGCACCCCCCGACCTTTTCCCGCCGTCTCGGACGGGCGAGAAGAACATTCCTGCTGCTCGTGGCGGGAACGCTCGTCATGCTCGCGCTGGTGTTCGCCGGGCTTTACCTCCACGAGATAAACCAGACCCGCGGCTTCCTGGAGGACAAAACCAGGGCCTACGTCGAGACCTTGCAGCGGCTCGACAACTATCAGGTGGAGCAGTGCGCGCGCATGCTGGAGGAAAACGGTTCCCTGCCGCTCGGCACGCGGCCCGACGGCAGGCCGATGTCACCCGCCGACTGCACGGTTCCGCCGCACGGTCTGATCGCCGAGTTTTCGCAGGTTTCGCAGGTGCAGACGGGGATGCAGGTGCGCCTGTTGTCCACCGACCCGGCGCGCCAGAAGACGGCCACGCCTTTCGAGACAGAGGCGCTGGCGATGCTTGCCGCGGGCGAGCCGCGCGTCCTTCAGTGGGAGCCCGCCTCCGACGGCGAGATTCTGCGGGCGCTCTATCCTCTGCCGTGGGGGCCAAGCTGCGCGAAGTGTCACGGCGCCGATCGGATGAGCGGAACCGACCCGGCCGGCGTGCTGTCCGTCACCGCCCCGATGTCGCAGGCCGATCGGGCGCGCGAGGAAAGCTTCCGCTTCGCCGGCGTCCTCTCGGCGCTGCTGGCGCTTTTGTTTTTCGGGATGATCTACATATTCGGCTGGCGGCTGACGCGGGAGCACCTGCTTCTTCAGGATACGATGCAACGGCACATGCGGCACGATCTGGTCACCGGCATGCTCAACCGCCCCGCCGTTTTCGAGCTGTTGGACACGGAGGTTCTGCGCGCCAAACGCACCGACGCGCCGGTCGCCGTGGCGCTCGTGGACATCGATCATTTCCAGGAAATCAACGACCGTTACGGCCGGCTGGTCGGCGACGCCGTCATCCGGCACGTCGCCACCTATCTGAAGCGCCGCCTGCGCGCCTATGACCTGATCGGCCGCACGGCAGGCGAGGAATTCCTGATCGTCTTCCCCAACACCACGGTCAAGGACGCCGCCGAGGTCGCCGAACGGCTGCGCGCCGAGCTTGCGGCCGATCCGGTGGTGCATCAGAACGTCGCCGCCCCGGTGACGGTGAGCATCGGCGTCGCCGAACTGCGCAAGGCGGAGGAGTCGCCCGATTCGCTGTTCACGCGCGTCTCCGGCGCGCTTTACAACGCCAAGGCCAACGGCCGCAACCGCGTCGAAATCGACGACCTGTTCCAACGGAGAAAATAACGGGCGGCTGAAAACCAGTCGGCCTATTCTTCTTTTTGAGGCTGCTCGTCCGTCGGAGGGGAGTTGAGTTCGTCGGCGCAAAGCACTTCGACGCTGATCAGATGCATGTTGCCGCAATTGTGGCAGATCAGCACGGCGCAAGGAAACTGCTTGGACTGCTTGGGCGTCAACGGATGGGCGAGCTTCATCCCGTAGATTTCCGGCTGCAACTCCCAGCTTCCCGACCCGCACAGCGCACAGCACTGCACCCGATCCTGCAGCCGCTTCTGCACCTCGATGATCGAGAGCTTCTGAAACACCTTCCGCTCCGCTCGACTCGCTTCGTGACGCATCGCCATCCTGTTGCCTTTTCCGAAAAATGATGCCATAGAAGTAGCAAGCCCGCGCGGCCGACGCAATGTTTTTCTCGTTTTTAGCCGCGCGAACCGCCAAAACCCGCCGACGCGCATTCTTATAGAATATCGGTCGTTTGCGGCGGATATTGAGTGGAAACTCGAACCTAGAAACAAGCCTCGTTGGGACTAGGACGATCGCATGGACAAGTTCATCATTCATGGCGGCGCGGCGCTCGCCGGCACGGTCCGGGTCTCCGGTTCGAAAAACGCCGCCCTGCCGATCCTGATGGCCTCGATCCTCAACGGCTCGACAAGCGTCATCAAAAACGCCCCGGACGTGTGGGACGTGGACACCACCCTGCGCCTGCTGCGCCAGCTCGGCGCGCAAGCCGAGCGCGGCGAAGACGGCGCGATCCGCATCGACACCGAGGAACTCAACCATCTCGAAGCGCCCTACGATCTCGTGAAAACGATGCGCGCCTCCGTGCTCACGCTCGGACCGCTTCTGGCCCGCTTCAACCAGGCCAAGGTATCGCTGCCCGGCGGCTGCGCGATCGGCGCGCGGCCCGTGGACCAGCACTTGAAGGGCATGAGCGAACTGGGCGCGGAAATCGTCCTCGCCCATGGCTACATCAAGGCCCGCGCGCCGCGGCGCCTGCGCGGCGCGAGGATCGTCTTCGATACGCCCACCGTCGGCGGCACGGAAAACGTGCTGATGGCCGCCGTTCTGGCGCGCGGCATTACGGTGCTGCAGAACTGCGCCCGCGAACCGGAGGTCTGCGACCTCGCCAACGCGCTCAACGCCATGGGCGCGAAAATTTCCGGCATCGGCACGACCGACCTGATCATCGAGGGCGTGGACGAGTTGAAGCCGCTCGACTGGTCGATCATCCCCGACCGCATCGAGGCCGGAACGCTGATCGCCGCCGCCGCGGTCACCGGCGGCGACGTGACGCTCGAAGACTGCCGGCCGGAGATGCTGACGGCGATGGTGAAAAAAGTCTCGGAAATGGGCGTGCTCATCGAGGAGACGCCGAAAGGGGTGCGCGTCCGCCGCCCCGGCGCGCTCAAGGCCAACTCGCTGACGACGGGCCCCTACCCCGGCTTCCCCACCGACATGCAGGCGCAACTGATGGCCCTGATGACCGTCGCCGAGGGACAGAGCACGGCGACGGAGACGATTTTCGAAAACCGCTTCATGCACGTCGGCGAGCTGCAACGTATGGGCGCCGACATCCGGCTGGAGGGCAAGACGGCCGTCGTGCGCGGCGTGCCGAAGCTGCAAGGCGCAAGCGTCATGGCCACCGACCTGCGCGCCTCGGCCTGCCTCGTGCTCGCCGGCCTCGTGGCCGAGGACAGCACGGAAATTTCGCGCATTTACCACCTGGACCGAGGCTACGAGCGGCTGGAGGAAAAACTTCGCGACCTGGGCGCGGCGGTGGAGCGGATCAAAGAATAAACGCCCCTGCGTCGCTTTGCGTTCGATACGTGTCAACATGTTGCTTTTTCTTTCCTTTTCGCGCCGGGTGATCTAAGGTGACCTGCGGTGAAGCTTGCCGAAACGGTTGGGTGTATGATTTTCCGGACGCGCCGTCCGGCATGGTCTTCGGGCCATAAGGAGGGGAGGATGTCGCAGACGATCCGTTGGCTATTGGCGATAGCGGCCCTGGCATTCGGACTTGCGTTCGTCGGATGCAGCGGCGGCGACGGGGAAGAGAATGGCGACGCCGACCAGGGCGGAGGTCCGGTGCGCGGCGAGAAGGTGCTCGGCGACGAGGAGCGCGAGTACAAGGTCCCCCACGTTTTCTCCCTCGGCGGCGAAGACACGATCCTCTTTCGCAACGACACCGGCATTTCCGCGATGAAGCTGAACGCCATGCAACTCGTGCCGATCGACACGAAGGGGCTGACGAACCTTGCTTACGGCCCGACCCAGTACGCCGTGGACGAAAGCTACCTGGTGTGGAACATCGAGACGGCGCTGAGCTACCGCTTTCAATGGGCCCTGGCCACGACGCAGGAAGCCAGCACCGGACCCCTGGCGCCGGGCTTCTGCATCCGCAACGATTCTTTCTCCCAGCGCGTGCTGACCGCCGTTCAACGGGGCGGCTACATGTACAACATCGCCCTCGCCAAGTTCACCGATCCGACGCAGTTGAGCCGCATCACACTGTTGGATCCCGACCAGCAATCGACGCCGGTGAGCATAAGCGCCTTCGCCTGCAAAGGCGCGGAGGGCTTCGTCGGCGCAACGGACGGACGGATGCTGCGGGTGAACCTCAACGACTCCAACCCGACGCTGGAAGTGCTTTTCCACGATGGCGGTTTCGACCTGCTGCAGTACGACCCGCCCTATCTCGTGTGGCTGGATCAGAGCAACGACATCCGGATGTACAACCTCGAAACCGGCGACGGACCAAAAATCGTCGCCGACGTGGACCCCAACAACCAGAGTTCGGCGCGCGTCGATGACCTGCGGCTGTTCGGTTCGGTCGTCGTCTGGAGCGACAACTCGGAGGGCAACTACAACGTCTGGGCCGTGGATCTGGCGACGCAGGGCGACGACGTGGCCAATTATCCGCAGATCACGCGCGAGACAAGCGACGAACGCTTCCCCTTCCTTTACGGCGGAAAGGTCTACTGGGAGGACCACCGCAACGACGGCCGGGCGGAGATCTGGGCCGACGAGCTTCCGCCGCTGGAAACAACCGGCGAATAGAAAGGCATTCGTCGTGATGCGCCTTGCTCCTGCGCTGCTGCTCTGCGGCATGGTCGTCGGTCTCTCGGCCTGCACCGAGGAGAAAACCGCGCCGTCCCCGCCCGGCGGAGACATTTACTGCGGCGAAGAGAACCGCTACCGATGCCGCGACGACGCGCTAGGTCTTTGCGGCGTGGATGGCAAATGGGCCTACGAGTCCTGCGAATCGATCTGCGCCGAGCAGAATCTCGTCTCGGACGGGACCTGCGGCTACGTCCAGGAACTGGGCCACGATTTCTGCCGTTGCGAGTCGCCGTGCTGCGAGGAGGGCGAAACGCGCTGCTCCAAGGAAAGCGCCGAGGACGACGTATTGGAAACCTGCCGCGATTGCGAATGGCAGACAACCGATTGCCTCGCCTTCTGCGCCAGCGTCGGCGGCACGTCGCTGGGCTGCGGCCATGACGCCGAATCGGGCCTTGACGCCTGCCTCTGCGAAGGCGGCGCAACGCCTCTTTGTGGGCCGAATTTCGTGAAATGCCAGGGTACGTTTCTGAATATCTGTCCGGAGGGCGGTTCCTACGGGGCGATCGACTGCCGGGCGGAGTGCGAGGCGGACGGCCTGTACTTCGACGAATGCGACCTCGATCCGGCCACGCCGGAGGAAGTCTGCAAGTGCCGCGCGGACGCGGAGTCGATCCTCTGCCGCTCGGTCCAGCCCACCTGCCGGGAGGACGAACTGGCCGTCTGCGAGAACGACCACGCGTCGCTGCTGAGTTGCGCCGACGAGTGCGCCGCGATCGGAATGGCCTACGTCGGCTGCAAGGAAGATCCCGATCGCGGCCACGACGCCTGTTTCTGCTCGCTGGAAGAAGAAGGAAACTAGAGCCTCCCGCCCTAGCCTTGTCGCGGGCGAAATCGCTTCACCCGCCGAGGCGAATGTGATACATCTGCCGCCCGAAGGACGGAAGCGGAATGAACGACGGCGAACGACGGCGCTTCGAGACGGCGGAAGGGGCGTTCTCCTATCTGGCCTGGGAAATGGCCGGGCGGGACGCGCCGCTCGTCCACTTCCTCCATTGCAACGGTATGAACGCGGCCACCTACCGCCGCCTGCTCGCGCCGCTGGCCGATCGCTTGCGGCTGACCGCCCTCGATGCGCGCGGTCACGGCCTCAGCGCCGCCGCCGCCGATCCGGCCCAGTTGATTTCCTGGGACCCGTATACCGACGACCTGATCCGTTTTCTCGAACACCTCGGCGAGCCGGCGGTCTTGGCCGGCCACAGCATGGGCGGCGTGGTCAGCCTCGGCGCGGCCGTTTTGCGGCCCGATCTCGTCCGCGCGCTCGTCCTCATCGATCCGGTGATGTTCCCGCTCCGTTATCTGTGGCCTTGGAGCATCGCCAAACGCTTCGGCTTCGGCGATCGCGCGCCCATCGCCCGGCGCGCCGCCCGGCGGCAGGCGATCTGGCCGAACCGCGAGGCGATGCTCGATTACTACCGCGGGCGCGGCGCCTTTCGGACCTGGTCGGATGAGTGGATACGAGACTATCTCGCCGGCGGCACGCGCGACCGGCCGGACGGACAAGTCGAGCTGACCTGCCGGCCAGACTGGGAAGCCGCAAGCTTCGCTTCGCTGCCGTTTGACATTTGGCGCAAGCTCGCCGCCGCCCGCCCGCCCATCGCCTTGATTTACGGCGAACGTTCGGATACCTTCTTGCCGGCGGCCCTGCGGCGTTTTCGCAAGACGCGGCCCGAGGCGCGCGTCGCCGGCGTCCCCGGCGCGACGCATTTCGCGCCGATGGAAGCGCCGGAGGCCGTGGGCCGCGAACTGTTGCGCGCGGCGATCGGCGGGTGGCGCTGGCGAAGCGAAACGACGTGAAGCTTGCCAGTGCATGAAGCACGGGCAAGCTGCGTTTCACTCCGCTTGGCCCGTGGCGCACCCCTTGGAAAATAGCTGAAAACAGGTAATAGACAGCCAGATAAACGCTTTCGACAGCGAGCAAAACCATGAAAATCGCGGTTATCGGCGGAGCGGGCGTTCGCGCTCCGCTTCTGATAGGCAGCCTCGCGAAGCGGGCGAAAAAGATGGACATCGGCGAGGTGGCCGTCTACGACATCGACCCGCGCAAAATCCGCTTGCTGACGCCTCTGGCGGAGGCGCTTCTCGATCGGACGGGCGCGCCGTTCAAATTTCGGATCGCCGCAACACCCCAAGAGGCGGTGCAAGGCGCAGACGCCGTCATCACGACAATCCGCGAGGGCTTCGAAGCCGGACGCGCCAGGGATGAACGATTCTGCCTCGACAGCGGGACGATCGGCCAGGAGACGACCGGAGCGGCCGGCTTCGCCTTCGCCTGCCGCAGCATCCCCACCCTGCTTCACTGCGCGCGGCTGACCTTCGACGCCAATCCCGAGGCGTGGCTTTTGAACTTCACCAATCCCGCCGGTCTGGCCACGGAGGCGCTCTTGAAGGCGGGCTTCAAGCGGACCATCGGCATCTGCGATTCCGCCGACACGGGGAAAAAATACGTCGCCACCTTTCTCGACACGGAGCCCGCGCGCGTCCGGACGCGCGTCGCCGGCCTCAACCATCTCTCATTCACTACGTCGATTCAGGTGGATGGCCGCGAGCGGCTGCCCGAACTGATCGGCGACGAGGCGTTTCTCTCGCTCGCCCAGGACGTCTTTCCGCCGGCGGTCGTGGCCCGGCTCGGCTGCTACCTGAACGAATATCTGTATTATTTCCTGTTGCCGGACGAGGCGCTGGCCCGAATGCGCGGCGAACCGGCCTGCCGAGGGGAACAGGTGGCCGAGTGGAACGCGGCCCTGTTGGATCGCCTGGAATCGAAAGGCAGTCCGCGCCGCCGCTCCGACGCGCTCGCGGATTACTTCGCTTACGTCCGCAACCGGAACGAAACCTACATGAATTACGCCACGGGCGGCGTGCACGTTCTGCCCAGCGACGACGAGGAAGGTTACGCCGGCGTGGCGCTCGATTTTCTTGATGCGATCCACGGCGCGGGAAAAACCGAACACGTCTTCTGCGTCCCGAACGACGGCGCGCTGCCGACGCTCGCCGACGACGCCGTCGTCGAAGTCACCTGCTCCCTCGGCGGCGGGCGCGTCGCACCGATGCGCGGCATCGCCCTGCCCGACGAAGCGCTTAAGCTCGTCGAACGCGTCAAACGCTATGAATCGCTGGCCGTGGAGGCGATCGCCCGCCGCTCGCTCGACGCCGCCCGCGCCGCGCTAGCCGCTCATCCGCTCGTCGGCGACGAAACGCTGGCCGGCCGGCTCATGGATGGATTCCGCCGCCTGCAACCGGCCTATTTTCAGGACTGGCGATGAGCGATTCCAGACCAGCCTACGACGTGGCGATCTTCGATCCCGACCCGGCGTTTATGGACTACATCTTCACCGGGCTGCCCTCCATGCCGACGCTCGGCCGGGAGATTTTCGCCCAAGGCCTGACGATCGCGCCGGGCGGCATCTTCAACGTGGCGGTCGCCCTGCGCCGCATCGGGCTTCGGCCGGCGCTCGTCTGCCGGATCGGCGACGATCCCTTGTCGCGGGAACTGGAAGCGCGGCTGGGCGCGGAAGACGTGGATACCTCCCAGTTGATGCGCGTGCGGGGCAAAGCCCGCGCGATCACGGTTTCCCTGAGCTTCCCGCACGACCGGGCTTTCGTTTCTTTCGTCGATCAGCCGCCGTCCTACCGTTTTCCGTTTTCGCTGCTTCGCCAAGGGCGGGCGCGCGCGCTTCACATCGGCTCGATGCTGCGCGGCGAGGGCATTTTGAAGATTTTGCGCGCGGCGCGACGGGCCGGGGTGCGCGTCTCGATGGATTTCCACAACCCCTGGGGCGCGGTGGACGATCCCGAGGTGAAGGAACTGCTTTCTTTCGTCGATCTATTGCTGCCCAACGCCACGGAAGCCCGGCTGATTACGAAGACGAAAAGCATCGATCGCGCCTTGAAGCGTCTTTCCGTCTTCGGCGAAGCGGCTATCAAGGACGGCCCCGGCGGCTCGCTCGGGGCGCGCAACGGCGAAATCGTCCGCGTCCCGGCCTTGCCGATCGAGGTCGTCGATACGACGGGGGCGGGCGACTGCTTCAACGCCGGCTATCTTTCGGGCTGGCTGGAAGGCCGCCCGTTGGCCGAATGCCTGGCGCGCGGCAATATCTGCGGCGGTTACAGCGCCGCCAAGGCCGGCGGCGCCACCAACCTCCCCTCCCCCGCCCGGCTCCGCAAGGAACTCAAGCGCATGGGGTTCTCGGGTTAGTTTCTCATTCGGGCGGATTCCGCTCACGCTTCATCCGCCCCCGTCGTCAATTAATGCAGTCTGTTACCGTTCTTCCTCGGGGATATAGGGCAGAGCGGCAATGTAGTCCACGCCGATGGTGTAGCCTTCGGAGTTTTGATTCTTGCCGACGACGCGGAACCTCAGTTTGTGCTCGCCTTCGGGAAGACATTTCTCGATGTAGAGGATCTTCTTCAGCGGTTTTTCATCCAGCCCGATATTGGGGCAGTGCAGGTCGATGCGGTCCTTTGGGTCTTCCTCGGGGCCCCGCATGATGGGCGAGGTCTCGTCGTTGAAGAAAAGCGAAGCTTCTCCCCAGTTGGGCCCGCAGACGTAGTCGATCAGGAAAATATACTTGTAGGCCAGATCGACGTCGAAATTGAAGACGAGTTCGCCGCCGCTTTCCGTGGCGGCAAGCTGGACATAGGTGCCGTCTTCGAACTCCGTGTTGGTGCTGTTGACGATCCTCGCCAGTTCGGGCGGCGAGCTTTCGTCCGGCCGGAAGATATTCTCGGCCCGTTTCAGAATGGCCAGCGGCTGGACGTCGCCGCACATCTCGTCGCCGTCCGTTTCCTCGACGTCGCCATCCGGGATTTTGCACTGCCCGCCTTCGCAGTATTCGCCATTGTTGCACTCGATATAAGGTTCCCAGGCAGTGCCTGAAAGGTTGCAGCGCAAGACCCAGGTGTCCTGGCAGGTGAGGTCGTTTTTCACACAGACCGGCCCGTCACCGTCCGGCCCATCGCCGTCCGATCCATCACCATCCGGATCTCCGTCAGCGTCCGGACCGCCGCAGATTTCCGAAAGCATGCAAAGATTCTGGCCCTGAATGGCCATGCAACAGGCCCCGACCTGCTGAACCGCGCAGGCGTTGTCGGAAGAGCAGGCGTCGGTGCAGAAGAAATCGTCGCCGTGGGGATAGCAGATCTGACCGCAGCATTCACCGTTGTCCACGCAGGGACTGCCGAAAGGCAAACAGGCGGCTTCCTCTTCCGCCTCGCCGTTTTCCTTGTCTCCATCGGCGGTCTCTTCGCCGCTGCCCGAACAGGCAAAAACCATAAATACGGCGACGACAATCGCGGCCCAACGCGCGAACCAACATCCAGACATGAACCGTGCTCCTTACGGCAAAGGCGAGTCCTGATTGCTAAGGATAATCGAAAACGATTCTGAAATCAATCTGTTCGCGATGCTCCAGTCTACAAAAAGAGGGCGGCGCTCGCGGCCGCCGAAAGCAGGCCGCAGATCGCCCCGGCCGTGATGTCGGCCCTGTCGTGCCGTCGTTTCACCACCCGCGACCAGGCCACGAGGGCGGCAAGCGCGAGCAGAGCTATCGTCGCCGGCCACGAGATCCAATAGGCCGCCAGCAGGGCCGCCTGGTTGAAGGAGCGGGCGGAGTGGATCGACGGCATCGAACCGGCATCGACGTATTTGAAATAGGCGATGGCGTCCGCCGGATTGAGGAAGCGCCAGACATGGCGCGGATCGAAGGGACGCGGCGGACGGATGCCTTCCGGATTGTCGGGACGCGGTTTGAAGCGATAGGCCTTGTAGGTGTTGGCGAGGATCGTGATCAGCGCGAAATTGGCCAACATGAGCCAGCCGAGCTTCGCTTCGATCGCAAACGCCAAGAGCGAGATCGCCGCCCCAGCGCCGAAGGTTCCGAAAAGGCTGATGAGGTTCCAGAAACGTTTTGTCATGATGGCCTGCGTGGAGTGTTGTTGCGGTTTGGGTTATTTCGCTTTGGGCCAGCCCAGCCAGACGAGGATCAGCATGAAAAAGAACACCCAGGGCGCGGCGATCATCAGCACGCGCCGCACCAGCATCTGCTCGATGATGCGCGCGCCGTTCTGGGGAAGGCGGATCGCCACGGTCAGGATGCGCTCGCCATCGCCGCCGACGATGGGAATGACGCGCCCGTCGGACGGCAGCGCCGCCGCGTCCGGCTGCGCGCCTTCGAGGGCGGCGGCCAGTTCGACGCCGTAACGGGCCGTAAGCTGATGGATGGCTTCGCGGTTGATGGGTGCAAGGGCGAGCGCGTAGAGCTTGCCGCCTTCGAACGACGCCGCCACGGCCAGCGCGGCAAGCGCCATGTCGTCTTCCGTGGATTTGTCGCGCGGGCCCGGAGGCGCGAACAGCGCTTTTTCCTCCGTGCGGCGGGCCAGCGAAAGGCGGGCCTCGTCCTTCATTCCCACACGCGCCTTTTCGGGATAGATCGAGCGCAGGACGCCCTGCGCATCGACGAGCGCGAGGTTGTCCAGCCCGTAGCGCCTGCAAAGCTGCTCGGCCAGCGAGACGTCCGCGCCGCCTTCGTCGAGCGGCAGATCGGCGAGCGCCGCCGCTTCCGTATCTCTGACTATTTTCGCGAGCGCCGCCCTGGCGGGCTCGGCGAGGGTCAGCAGGTCGTCGGGCAAGAGCGCCGCCGCCTGATCGAGATGCGTTTCCGCCTGCCGGCGCGAAAACTCGGCGGCCTCCGCCGGCAGGAACACATAGAGCGCCGCCGCCAGACCGACCGTGCCGACGATGCCCGCCAGGGCCGTCAAACTCAGGCGCAGGCGGAGCGTCATGGCAGTCTCCAGTAGACGCTGGCCAGATCGGCCATGCTCCAGACGTCGAAGGAAGCGGCCGACAGGCGGTCGTTCCGCCAGACGAGCCTCGGCAACAGGTGATAAAGGTGAACGGACGAACTGCCAGCGGAGACGCTGAACGGCTGGTATACCGGCTCCAGCGTCAGTACGGCGTCCCAGTCGCCGCCCGAGTCCGGATCGGACTCGCCGAGTTCCCGGACACTGACCGTCAGACCCCATTCCTGAGCCGCCAGCGCCAGCCGCTCGGCCACCAGCTTCAACTCCGCCTGATTTTCCCGCACGGCGACGGTCAAGGGCGTGGAGAAGCCAAGCGCCTTGAAATGCTTGATCGCCGCCGCCCGGTCGGGGCGGAAGTCAAGGCAGCTGCGCTCGATGGCCTGGGCTATCGAATCGATGCCCGCGCCGGCCGTCACGACGTTCATCGCCGGCTCGGAGGGGAAAGGAGTCCGCCGGCGTTTCTCAAACAGTTTGACGATCGTTTCGCAATCGCACAGCGCACGCCAGAAAGCGCCGAGGGCGGCCGCTTTCTGCAAAGCGCGCGGCGAGACCGGTCTCAGCGTCGCCGCCAGCCCGAGCAGTCCGGCCGCCGTCATGCCGCCGGCCAGGGCGTTGGCGCGGCCGAAGAGCATGCCGTCGATCGCACCCTTCTCCAGCGCCTTGCGCTCCGTTGGCGGCGACGAATAGGCGCGGAACACAAGTTCATCGAGATACGGCCGGCCGGCGTGGTGCATCTCGTACGCCTTGAGTTGGACGGTTTCGCCGCCGCCCTCCTGGAGGACGAACGGTCCCGCGCCGATCGGCCGGGCGATGGGCGTCCGCTGGGCGGTCTGTCGGACGGGCAGGATCGCCAATGCGGGATCGGCCAGCAGGCGCGGGAAGGCTTGCTCCGCCCGTTCCAGACGGATGGCGAATTCGACTCGCGATATTTCCTCGAAGCCGGCGAGCGCCTTGGCGCGACCATCGCGCAACGCCGCTGCGCCGCGAATCCGCAGCAGTCCGTCCGACCATGACGCGGGGCGCTTCGCCAGGATCGCCCGTTCGAGTGTCGCACGGACGTCGGCGGCGGTCAGCGGCGCGCCGTCATGGAAAAGGATCTTGGGATCGAGCCAGATCCGAAAGGCCGCGCCTCCATCCTCCTCCTGCCAGCGAAGCGCCAGGCGGGGCAGAAGCGTCCGCCCGTCCCAGGCCAGCAGAGGCTCGGCGATCAGCCCGGCGATCTGCCGCTCGCCGGGCGTCTCGGCGTAGAGCGGATCCAAGAACCGCGCCGCTTCGGTGATGCCGATCGTCGCTTTGCCGCCCACCTGCGGCGGCAGCGCGGCGTTGGCGCGAAAGGGCGCGCAAAGCGCAAGCAGCGCGATCGCCGTCCAGAAAATCGGCTTGGGCATGTAAAAACGGCGGCCTTGGGCCGCCGTCGGATGGGTCCACCGCGCCACGGTTCGTTACTCGGTCGTCGCCGTGGGATAGTCGGACGGGTTGGGGTAGAACACTTCCGTCGAGCGCAGAATCGTCTTCTGCGTCGGGATGTCGGCCTCCGGAGAGGGCTCCGCGCCGCCGGCGAGCACCACCGAGAAATCGCGCAGCACGGAAATTGAATGGCCGAAGCGCCCGATGCCGATCTGCAACGGGTTGCCGCCCGGGTCCGGCAGGGTTTCGAATTTGTCGCCGTTGAAGATTTCCAGCGCCGTGACGGCGTTGCGCAGCTTCGTGTCGTTGGCGCCGCCGAAGACGATCACCCGGTTGTCGGGCATCTTCGCCATTTTGTGGAAGGCGCGGGCGCTGAGCAGGCCCTGCTCGAAAACCGTCGCTTTGTTCGCGCCGAAGTCGATGAGCACCGCGGTGTTCGTGGCGTCGGAGAAGGTTTCGCGTTCGCCCTGCAGGTTTTTGCGTAAGCCGCCCGTCACCAGCACCTTGCGGCCGCCGTCGAGCGCCACGGCGTCGTGATGGTAGAGATCGGGCCAGGTGACGTAGTTGGCGAAATCCGTCGGCAGGTCGATGCCGGCGGCCTCGCTGATGAAAATCTCCGCCGGGTCCTCGCCGGGGGCCGCGCCGCCGTAAAGGAAAACGTGGCCGGAACTGATGCGCGTCGCCGTGTGCGCCGTCCGCGCCGCTTTGAGCGGGATGTCCAGCAGGCGGAATTCCGGCACGCGCGAGGCCGACGACTCGGGATCGAAACTCAAGATTTCCATGCTGCCCAGCCGGCCGCCGTCGCCCCAGCCTCCGGCCATCAGAAAGACCTTGGCGTAGGGCGGGTCGGTGTCGATCGGCGTGACGGTGAAGAACATGCGCCGCACGTTCATGTTGACCACGGCGTCCACATGCCCGCGTCCGTCGGGATTGTAGATCACCGCCTTCTCCGTGATCAGCGGCAGGTCGGCTTCAATGTAGCCTCGGCCGTTGTTGCCGTGCAGAACCCAAAGCTGTTCCGCGCCGCCCATGATCAGCACGCGGCCGTCGGCCAGCAAAACCGCTTCGTGGCCGGCGCGCTTGCGGTCGAGTTGAGCCATGTTGGTGAAAGCGCCGGTCGTGGTATCGAAGAGCACCACCTGCTTGGTGGCCACCAGGAGGTCGCAGGGGACCACTTCGCCGAATTCCTGCGGGCTGCACGCTTCGGTGCGCAGCACGGATGCGCCGCCGGCGATCAGGATCGACGTGCCGTCGCGCAGCACGGTGGCTGAATGGAACACCCGCTCGGTTTCCATGCAGTCGAAGGCGTAGGTGAGTCGGTTGACGCGGCGCATGTAGACATCGACGCGGGGCGCTTCCGCCTCGGGAGTCTCCTGCTCGGCGACGTCAACATTATAATTGTGGCCCGACCAGGCAAGCTGGTTGAGCGAGTTGTAGCCCTGCACTTCCAGATGCATGTTCTGTTCCGTCGGCACGTTGAACAGCAGGAAGTTCTGGGCGTTCGGCAGCATGCAGGTGTAGACGTCCTGCCCCTCGCAGGAGTTCTGCACCACGACGCGCGTCTCGACCTTTTTTGCGCCCTGCTGGTTGTAGAGAATGAAATTCAGCGCGCCGCCGTTGAGGTCGGTGGGCAGCGTATTTTCCGGATAGCCGGACTGGCTGCTTTCCTTCTGAGAGATCGGACAGCCGCCGGCGTCCGTCTGCATCACGAAGCGCAGGCCGAGACTCGGTTGATCCTGCCCGGCGAAATCGTCTTCCGCCGTCCCGCAGGCGGACGCCAGAATCCCCATCGCCAAGCCCCATACGACCATTCGCCTTCTGTTCATTGCGTTCCTCGTCTGACTTACCGCTTTCGCGCCGTTTACGAGCAATATAAGGGATATGCGGCCCTTATCTTAGCGGGACGGGCCGGCCTGTCAAGATTTTCCTTGGCGCAAGCCGCTGAAAAGAACTTGAAAAAGTCTGCTAAACACGTCACAATCCAATGCTAAAGACTCGCCCGCTTTGGAGTAAGATTGTCTCAACCACCCCACGGCCCCGTTTTCCGGTCGCGCGAGGTTGTAAAAATGACGCAAAAAAGAAGCCGATGGATTCCTGTTGTCGTGGCCATGGCGGCCATTTCCGCAATAATGACGGCCGCCTGCAACTCGGGAAGCACAGCCGGGGAACAGGGGGCGGATTGCGTCTCCGACGAGGATTGCGCCCAGGGATTGATCTGCAACAGCGTCGGGCAATGCATCACCGTCGAATGTATTTCCGATCCCGACTGCGGCGAGAACGAATATTGCAGGGAAGATCATCGCTGCAATCCGCTGACCGCCGATGGCGACGCCGGCTGTTCGATCGACTCGGATTGTCCTTCCGGCTTCACCTGCGTCGTGCCGGGAAATTACTGCGCCGAGATCGACGACGGCTGCGAGAACGGCGACGATTGTCCGCCAGGGCAATACTGCGCCCCGGACGGCCGCTGCCACAACCGCAACGAAGCCGACGTTGACGTCGTGCCGACCGACGGGGACGATGCACCGGACGGAGACCTGCCCACCGACGGCGACGAGTCGGACGGCGACACGCCGCCTGACGGCGATCCGGCCGACGAGGACCCCGAGCCAAGCTGCGACATGAGCGTCGATACCGACGACGACGGACTCCCCGATTGCATCGAGGACAAAAACCACAACGGCCGGCGCGATCCGGACGAGACGGACCTTAATGACCCGGATACCGACGACGACGGACTGCTCGACGGCGTGGAGGACCGCAACCACGACGGGACCCGGCAGTTCAACGAAACCGACCCCTTGGACGAGGACACCGACTTCGACCGGCTCAAGGACGGCGAGGAGGACACGAACGCCAACGGCCAATGGGACCCCGGCGTCGAGACCGACCCGCACAATCCCGACACCGATCAGGACAACGTCATCGACGGCAACGAACTGACGGGCGGGTATACGAACGGCGACTCCGATCCGCTCGATCGCGACACCGACGACGACACCCTGCCCGACGGCGCGGAAGACAAGAACGGCAACGGGACCTACGAACCCGAACTCGGCGAGACGGATCCAACCCTCGTCGATTCGGACGACGACGGCACGCCGGACAATCTGGAGAGCGTGATCCTTATTTGCCAGGATTCGGCCTACACGGAGTTAAACCTTCTCAACAGCTTCGACGGAAACTGGACCTTGGCTTTGCTGCCGGCGTTCGCTTACGTCGAACTCGACCTTCTTCCGAACCCCGGCGAGAAGCTGTTCGGCGCGGCCTTCGAGCACCAGACGGAAAGCGTGGCCGGCTTCATCGTCGCCAAGCCGCTGGCCTCGGGTCGCGTGGCCAACCAGGTGGCCGCCGACAACGCCCTGCTCGCGCCCCTGCCGTCCACGGGCGGCCTCAACCATCGCGGCCGCATTTATCAGAGCTACGACGGGTTCGAGGCGATGACGAGCCGCTACACGGTCACGGTCGGCGGCGCCAGCGTCGGCGCTCTGCGCAATCGCGTCCTGGGGCTTCTCGCCAACCGCAACCCGGCGGCCATTTCGGCCTTGCCCGCCGGCCCCGCCGAAACGGGCGTGGAATTCGAAATCCTTACGGAGACGCTCGTTCGCCTCGACGACGGCACGGCGATCACCATCGCCGCCGTGCTCACCAAGGCGCACTACGACGACCGCAACAACCCCGAAGAGCGCATTCTCGCCACCGATCTGACCGACGGCTCGGCCGTGGCCCAGTCCCAGCGCGGCACCTTCTCAAGCTGCGACGCCGACATCGGCAAGCCCTCCGCGCCGGTTGATTTCCTCTGGGTGGTGGACGACTCCGGCTCCATGTCGGAGGACCAGCAGGCCGTGGCCGACGCCGCTTCGCTGTTCGGCCAGATCATGGCCTCCGCCGGCATCGATTTCCGCGTCGGCGTCACCAGCACCGACTGCGCCCAGGGCGAACTTGGCGACAACAAGTTCACGCGCGACACGGCCCAATTCCAGTCCGACGTGCAGGACCCGCCTTGCGGCAGCAGCGAATACGGCTTGCGCGCCGGGCAGGCGGCGATCAACCACGCTCAGAATTCGGGACTGCCGGAGCGGGAGCGGCTGCGCGCGGAGGCGTCGATCATCGTAATCTTCCTCTCCGACGAAGAGGACCAGCAGTACCAGGACTGCCTGCCGCCGATCTTCCCGGGCTGGCCCGGCTGCGACAAGCCGCAGCTTTTGAACGGCTACAAGGACTATTACAAAAACGTCCCCACCACCGCCTTCGCCATCGTCGGCGACACGCCCGACGGTTGCGGCAACGCGAGCGAAGGCTCGGGCCAGGGCTCGGGCGAGGCGGGATCGGCCTACATCGAGGTGGCCTACCATACGGGCGGCGTCTTCGGGTCGATCTGCGCGCCGAACTTCCGGCCGATCATGGAGGAGATTCTGCGCGCGGCGGCGGGAACGGCCTCCACCTACGAGCTCCGCCACCATCCGATTTCCTCGTCGATCCGGGCGATGGTGGACGGGACCGAAGTGCCGCGCCATCCGACCTTGGGCTTCGAGTACGACGTCGTATCGGAGACGGTGGTGTTCTACGGCGATTCCAGGCCGGAGGCGGGACGGGACGTGGTCATCAGCTATCGCTACTTCCGGGACGACCCGAAGCAATAGACGAACTGCGAATCGGCAACGATGGCGCGGGGTCGATGATGCGCACGACCTCGCAGCCCCGGCCCGATGCGGCGGCGCGGCGTTCGGCGAGAATGATGAAAACAATCGCCACGGCCACGCCGGTCAGCGCCGACGCGGCGGCGAGCCAGGCGTTGGCCGCGCCGAAAAGCCGTTCGCCGATCGCTTCGCCGGCCAGGTAGCCCAGTCCCCCCAGAATCAGCGGCAGCCAGAAAACCAGCAGCACGCTTCCCAGCATGCGTCCGCTGGACAGGCGCACCTCGACCTGCGCGCCGGGCTTCGCTCCGACGTTGTTGAGGGCGCGCAGAAAAAAGGCCGAGCCCGTCTCGCAGGAGCCCTCGCGGCATTCTTCGCAGGCGTTCTGCCGGCAGCTTTCGACAATGGCGAGCGGGCCGTCGAGACGGACGACCGTGCCGATCTGGTTCATGGCGGCTCCTTCGACGACATTGCGTTTGCGCTTCCTCCATCATGAGCCGGGAGGCGCGAGAGGTCAAGGCGTGAAAGGAGGGACCGGTTGGGCGACCGGCTCGATCGGGTATTAGCGCGCGGAAGGGACGAGAGCCACCGTCAGCGGCCGGCCCTCGCGCAAGAGATTCAAAGCCAGCGCTTTGCCGGCCTGCGCCCCGGCCAGGATCGGCGGCAAATCGGAGAGCTTGCCGATCGATCGGCCGTTCAAGGACACCAGCACGTCCCCCTCCGCCAAGCCGGCGCTCGCGGCGGGAGAATTTTCCTGCACCTTCGTCACCAGCGCGCCCGTCTGGGTCGCCGGTAAACCGAACGCCTCCGCCAGCCTCGGCGTCAGCGCCTGGACGATGAGACCGAGACGGAGCGTCTCCGAGGCGCGGGCGACGCCGAGCGGCGACGCCGTGAGCGGCGCTTCGGCGGGAACGGCCGCCGATGGCGATGGAGAGCCGGGCAAGGGCAGACCGTAGCGAGCCGCCGCGTCGGCCTCGGAGCCGCTCAGCAGGCGCGCTTCCTCCGGCGAGAGGGCGGTGAGCAAACCACTGGCATCCGCGCCCACGGCCACGGCGGCGAGACACCCTTTTTCGTCCAGGCCGATCGCCGGCGCGAACGCGGCGACCAGCGGCGCATCGAAAAGGGCGAAGCGCTCGGCGCCTCGCAACGACGAACCCGGCGGCGGCGCGTCGGGCAGCGAGGCCACGCGGGCGAGCAGCGCCGCCGGCCGCCCGGCGGCAAAGCCAACAAAAAGAATGCCCTCGCCGAGTTGTAATGCGGTGGAGCACACCTCGACGCCGGCCGGCTGACTCCATGGTGCGGCTGGGCGATACAGCGCCAGCCCCGTATCGGTGAGCGGACCGAGCCGCGTGAAGATCAAGCCTGTTTTCGGGTCCGACACTTCCGAAATGCCAGCGCCCGCTTCCTTGGCCAGCGCCAAACCGCCCAGACGCAGCCAGGGAACAGTCTGCTCGCCGATCTTGAATTGACCGAACAGCGGGCGGGCTTTTTCCACGCAGCCGGAATAGTCCCACTGGGCTGCCGCCTGGTTTGGTGCTATTGCCGGTGGCGTGGCAGGCGGCGGTGGAGCGGCTTCGGCGACGATTGGGGGAGCCGCTGGGGGCTGAATTTCCGGAACGGGAAGCGGCGCGGGTTGGGCGGGGGGCGCGGCGGCGGGCGATTCGTCGGGCGGCTTGTCTTTCAGCCACGGCTCGGCGAGCGTGTCGCGCCGCTGGCAGCCAAACGCGGCCACAATCGCCAAAACCACCGACAAAATCGCAATGCCGATGCGTCCGCGCATGACGACCCGCCTGACCGGCATCAGCCTTCCTGCTTCCGCGCCGCTTTCACATAGCGCAGCCGCAGGTCGTACAGCAGCGTCTCCAACAGCTTCGCCTCGGGCCCGGCGAGGTTGCCCTTGGTCTTTTCTTCCAGCATCTCCAGAATGTCGATCGTCTGCTTGGCGGCCGGCAGTTCGGGACTGCCGCGATGTTCGATGCCCGGCAGATCGATTTCGCCCAGCAGCGCCAGCGCCTGCGTGGCCAGCGAATAGACGAACGTGGAAAAGTCGATGGGAGGCGGCGACCCCATGCTCTCGGAGTGCGCATCGGCCTTGGCTTTGGCGCAGTCGCGATCGTCCTTGGTGGCGTCCGCCGGCGAAGCGTTTGGTCCGTCTCCGGCGCAAGGGCCGGTTTTCCCCGGTTCGGATGCGGAGGCTTCGGACCGAAGCTCGCCGCTCTCGTCGAAACGCCGGCGGTCGTTGACCGTGAAGCCTTTCTCTTTCTCGTCCGCGGAATCCCGTTCGTCCGTCATCGTTCATTCCTCCCTTGGGAAGCGACCGACAGCCTTAACGTATGGCCGGACCGGCCGGCTGTCAAGACCGACAACGGCGAAACAGGGCGGCAAAAACGGGATCAACGCCCGCGCGTCAGTCCCAGCTTTGTGCGGACCTCTTCCATCGTGGCGGCGGCGATCTCCCGACAGCGTTTCGCGCCCTCGGCAAGCACGTCCCTTACATAGTCCGGCCGCGCGGCGATTTCGGCGCGTTTCTCGCGATAGGGGGCAAGCTGGCCGGCGATGTTCTCGGCCACTTTCTTCTTGCACTCGAAGCAACCGATCCCAGCGGAGCGGCAGCCCTGAGCCGACCATTCGACCTCCGCCGGCGTGGAGAACACCTTGTGCCAGGCGTGGACGTTGCATTCCTCCGGCACGCCGGGGTCCTGGCGGCGCTGACGGCGGTAGTCGGACACGGCCTCGCGCGTGACGCGACGGATGATTTCCTCCGGCGGCGTCTGCATCGGGATGTGGTTGCCGATGCTTTTCGACATCTTGTTGACGGCGTCCAGGCCCATCAGCCGCGGCGTGGGCGAAAGCAAGGGCCGGCACTCGGGGAAGACCTCGCCGTAGCGGTTGTTGAAACGGCGGGCGATGTCGCGCGTCAGTTCGACGTGCTGCACCTGGTCCTCGCCGACGGGCACGGCCTCTCCTTTATATAGGAGAATGTCGGCGGCCTGAAGCACGGGATAGGTGAACAATCCGGCGTTGACCTTGCCGGCCTTTTCCAGAAACTCGGAGCGCTCCTCCTCGCCGGCGACCTGCTCGTCCTCCTCCTCCATGTCGGCGAACTGCGCCGTCTTCGCCTTGAACTGCGTCATGCGCATCAACTGGCCGAGCGGCGTCACGGAGTCGAACACCCAGGCCAGCTCCGTGTGCTGCGGCACGTCCGACTGGACGAAGATCGTCGCCCGCGCCGGATCGAGCCCGGCGGCGATGTAGTCGGAGGCGGCGTCGATGATGCGCCGCTCCATTCCGGCCACGTCGTAGGGGATCGTGATTGCGTGGTAATCGACGATGCAAAAGATGCAGTCGTACTGATCCAAGAGGCCGATCCAGTTCTGCAACGCGCCCACCCAGTTGCCCAGGTGCAGCGCGCCGGTGGGTTGCATGCCGGAGAACAAACGCTTCTTCATGACGGCTCCTTCATGGCGGCGGTAAAAACAGCTCGGGCTGCGTCTGCCTGAGCGCCTCGAACAGCACGATCGACACGGCGTTCGAGAGGTTGTAGCTGCGGATCTTGCCGACGATGGGGATTCCGATCCGGCGGTCGGGAAACGCGTCCAGAATTTCCGGACCGAGACCGACCGTTTCGCGCCCGAAAACCAGCACATCGTCCGGCGCGTAGCGCACCGTCGTATAGGGCCGCTCGGAGGTCTTCGTCGTCAGCCACAGCGGCTCATGGCCATGCTTCGCGAGAAAGCTCTCCCAGCTCGGATGGACGGTCAGATCGACGTGCGGCCAGTAATCGAGGCCGGCGCGCTTCAAATAGCGGTCGTCCAGGGAGAAGCCCAGGGGCTCCACCAAGTGCAGGGGAATTTTCATCCCCGCGCACAGTCTGGCGATGGAGCCGGTGTTGGGCGGGATTTCCGGCTCGACGAGCACCACCTTCATGGCGGCGACTACGGCGTATTCAACCCGGGCTCCCAGATGTAGTAGAAGCCGGTCGTCGGGACGAACGTGAAGCGGCTGAGGCCCAGATCGACGAGGGGGGTCTTGCCCGACGCGCGCGAGACGGTGGTGTTGTAAATGTTGTCGTCGGCCACGATGCGCCGGCGATAGGTGATGATCGAGGCGTCCTCCTTCAGATTGGCAAGGTACTTCGCCTCGCTGATCGCATCCTTCGTGTAACCGATGCGGTCGATGAGCTTCCATTCCATGGCCTGCTTCGCCGTGTAGATCCGGCCGTCGGCCAGGCGGCGGATGCGCTCCTCCGTCAGCATCGGCCGGCCCTGCATGACGGCGGCCACGAAGCGGTCGAACATCTCGTTGATCATCGCCTGCAGGATCGCCCGCTCCTCGTCGGTCAGCTCCCTGAACGGCGAGGCCATGTCCTTGTGCTCGCCGGACTTGATCGCCTCCGCCTCGACGCCGATCTTGTCGAACAACCCCTCGATGTTGGCGGCGAAGAAAACGACGCCGATCGATCCGGTCACCGTCGTCGGGTGGGCGACGATGCGGTCGGAGGCGACGGCGACATAGTAGCCGCCGCTAGCGGCCAGGTCCATCATCAGCGCCACGACCTTCGCGCCGCTCTTCGCCTTGTAACGCTCGATCTCCTGGTAGAGGATGTCGGAGGCGGTGACGGAGCCTCCCGGCGTATCGATCTGCAGAATCACGGCTTTGATGTCGGGATCGCGCCCGGCCTTGTCGAGCATGGCCACGATCTCCTCGACGGCGGACGGCGAGTTCCAGAAGAGGCCGCGGTTCGGCCGCGCGTCGAGAACGCCGGTGACCGGGACCACCAGGATCTTGCTGTCTCCGCCGCCCTCCAGCACGACCTCCTTGAGCGGTTCGGTGTAATCGGGAAAAACGTTGATCTTCGGGCTGCAGGCGAAGCCCGCGAGCACGAAAACGAGAAGCACTATCGGCGCTGCAAAACGCTGGATCGAGATCATCGTCGTCTCCTTCCTATCGGTTCGGGCCGATTGTACGGCCCGCCCCGGCGCATGTCAATTGAAACGCATCGCCAGGAAACTCTCTTCAATATATTGTAATCATTTGGCTTTGGAAAAAGGCGAGACCCGCGCACGCCTGAGTTTACTGGCTTCCCGGACCCCATGAAGCGCGGAACCGCATATTTTCAGGCCGAAATCGATTTTTTTGCTTGACACTCCAATTAAAGGCGCTTATAAAGAATTCAAAATTACCGGCAGATATGTTCCATTAGACCCAGAAGGCGAAGGAAGACAAACAAGGAGGAAAGAACATGGCTACGAAGAAAGCTCCCAAGGCCAAGACCGCGAAGAAATCCGCTCCCAAGAGCAACTGGAAAGCCGGAGCCGTCAACACCAAGGCGGCGCTGGTGAAGGAACTCCACAGCAGCCTCGGCGGCAACCTCTCGGCGAAAGCCACCAACCAGCTCGTTGACAACCTCTTCGAGATCCTCGTGCAGTCGATCAAGAAGAACAAGCGCTTTGCGGTGCCCGGCTTCGGGACGTTCAACGTCCGCAACCGCAAGGCCCGCACCGGCCGCAATCCGCAGACCGGCGCGCAGATCAAGATCAAGGCGAGCAAGACGGTTGCCTTCAAGCCCACGCCGAAGGTCAAGGACACTCTCTAACCGGCATTACGCTCCCGCGAAACGACAGAGGCCCCGGCGACGGGGCCTCTTCGCATTTTATGGCGTGCGGCGGCTAGGCCTTCAGCGGCAGGACGCGCGGCAGGATCTCGAACTCGCAGGGCAGGCGGCCGGGGGCTTCGCCGTCCATGTCGATCAGCACTTCCTGATCGGACTCCGCCGTCACCTTGCGCCCGCGCATGTGGCTGATTTTCGGCTGGCTCAGGTGCGCGCCTTTATAAACATCCCCGCTGCCGGAGATGATCTCCCATTTCGTCAGGTCGCCCAGAACGACGATGTCGAACAGCCCGTCGTCCGGCTCCGCCTGGGGGGCGATCATCATGCCGCCGCCGAAAAAGCGCCCGTTGGCCACGGCGACGTTGACGATCCGCAGTTCCTGCGGTTCGCCGTCGTCGATCGTCAGCCGGACGGGGCGCGGCGAGTAGGCGGCCACGGCGCGGACGGTGGCGATCATGAAGCTCAGCTTACCGCCCAGCGCCTTGCTCGACGCGTTCACGTAGCGATCGACGAGCCCGCCGATGCCGAAGCTGGTGATGTTGATGAAGTGGGACAAGGCCCGCCGGCCGTCGTGGCCGATGTAGGTGAAGCGGCCCAGGTCGATCGCCCGCGTCCGCTCGTTCTTGATGCGCTCGATCGCCTCCTCCAGCCGCGTCGTCCAGCCGAAGGTTTTGCGGAAGTCGCCGCCCGTGCCGCGGCAGATGAACGCGAAGGCGCAGTTCGGATTGAGCGGCGTCTGGCCGTCGAAGAAACCGTTGACGACTTCGTTGTTCGTGCCGTCGCCGCCGACGGCGACAATCTGGTCGTAGCCGGCGTACACGGCCTCGCGGGTCAGCCGCGTCGCGTCCTTCGGGCCGGAGGTGAAATTCCACTCGAAGGGACCGATGGCGGCGCGGATCGCCTCTTCCATGTGCGCCCACTCGCGACGCGTCGAACCGTTGGCCGAGTTGGGATTGACGACGATGAAGGTTTTGCGATCGATGGTCATGGTTCCTCCCGTCGTTTCAGGCGAGGCAGCGGTCGAGCAGTTCCGCCAGTCCGATCACGGCCGGGTCCCCTTCCCCGGCGGCGGCCTGCAGGGCGGCGGCGCTGGCCGGCGACGCGGCGACGACAAGCTCGGCGCGCGCTTCCCTCGCCTGTCTCAGACGTTCGGCGGCGATCTTCCGGGCCGCCTCCGGCAGAATCAGCGGCAGCGCGCCCGA
>QZKR01000069.1 GCA_003598065.1 Myxococcales bacterium
GACCTCGCCGGCGAGGTCCGACGCATCGCCGGCGCGGTGGCGCTGAACGGCGAGTCGGCGTTTCTCGCCGCCAAGGGCGCGGTGGAAGAACTGCTGGGCCTGCTGCGCGTGGAGAATGTCGCCTTCGCGGCCGCCGGCGACGTTCCCGCCTGGGCGCATCCCGGCCGTTTCCTCAATCTTTCGATCGGCGGGCAGCCGGCGGGGACCATCGCCGAACTGCATCCGCGCGTCGCCGAAGCCTTCGAGATCCGGGGGCGCGTGGGCGTTTTTGAAATCGACGCCGACCGCATGTTCGCCGCTCCGAAGAAATCGATCGTCTTCATGCCGCTGCGCCGCTTTCCCACCAATCCGGTCGAGGTGACGGTGGTGGTGGACAGCCGCCGGCCGATCGCCGACGTCGAAACCGTTATCCGCGAGGCGGCGCGGGAATTCCTCATCGAGACGCGTTTCCTGTACAACTACGAGGGCGACAAGCTCGCTCCGGGAAAGAAAGCCTCCACCTTCAGCGTGGTCTTCGGCGCGCCGGATCGGACCCTGACCCGCGAGGAGACGACGGCGCTTCACGAAGGGCTCGTCGCGGCGTTGCGCCGGGCGGGCATGCCGTTGCGCGGCGACGCCTAGAAAAATAAGGACGGTGAAAACGATGGCGACTACCCGCGTTTGGGCGGCGATTCTTGCGGCGGCGGCGGCGGTTTTTCTGACCGCCTGCAGCGGTCATGCGGTGACGGAAACGGTGGTGCGCAAGATCGTCGGACCGGAGGGCGGCGTCGTACTCGGGCCGACGGGCTCGAAGCTCATCGTCCCGCCCAACGCTTTGCAGGATCGCGTCGAGATCACCCTGGAGCAATTGACGGACGCGGACGTCCGGCCGATGCCGATTCCGGACGAAAGCGGCGAACCGGTTCCGTTTCTGTCCCGCCCGCGCATCTCGATCGCCCTGCACGTCGGCCCCGAGGGAATCGAGTTCGCTTTGCCGGCGACGGTGGAACTTTCCTACAACCCACGCGAATACAGCTTCAGCCAGCAGAGAAACCAGATTCGCGCCTTCATGACGCCGCGCTTCGTTTTGGACTGGCGGATGGTTGAAGGCTCCGCCGAAGTGGAGGAGAACGTCTATCGGGCCGACACGCGCTCGCCCGGCGTATTCGCGCTGTTTTATTTCGACGCGCCGCCAACGGACGGCGACGCGGTCGAACAAGACCGGACGGACGAGGCTTGCGCCTGCGACGCGCTGATCGGCGACCGTTGCCCGGCCGACGCCGACTGCCCGGCTGTCGCCCGGCTGACGGCTACGGTCCTCTCCGATTCGTCCTGCGGCGTACGCATCGGCATATTCGGTCCCCAGGACAACCCGCTGGCGCAGTTCGATCTCGCCGAGTGCGCGGACGCCGCCGATCTGCCGATCGAGGTCGAGGGTTTGGAGGGATGTCGGTTCACTTACGACGCCGCATCGGATGTGGTAACATTGGACTGCGTGGACTGTCTCGCGGTCCTGGATACGAAGGCGTGCGAAGGCGCGCCGCGCAAGCGCGAGAATTTCTGACAACCGTAAGGTGAACGAGCATGACCCGCCGAACAGGCGGCCGACCGATCGGCGACGGGTGGGGCCCAAGCGCTCGTGGCGTCACGGTCGCGGGGGCGGTTTTAGCCTTGTTGCTCCTTATCGCCTGTCAGGAAGCGCCCGGAAAAAATTCAGACGATGATGCGACGCCCTCCGACGGCGATGCGGACGAAACAGCCGAGATAAACGAAGCGGACGCCGATCTCGACGCGGAATTCTTCCCCGACGACCAGGGTGAAGAAGACGGCCTCGATCCCGGCGAGCAAGACTGTCAACTCAACGAATGCGGCCTTTGCGACGGCCCGTCCGTGAGCGGTTTGGGAGAGAATTGCGGCGAATGCGGCCATTGGGTCTGCGCCTTGGACGGCCGGTCGGCGGTCTGCGCCGATCCGGGCCGGAACGGCTGCGGCGTCTGCGGTCCCGAAATCGTCGATCTGGGTCAGTCGTGCGGAGCCTGCGGAACGCGCGTCTGCACCGACGACGGCCAGGCCGCCCGCTGCGAGGACCCGGGCACCAACGAATGCGGCGTCTGCGGCTTGCCGCTGCCGGACTTCGGCCTGGACTGCGAAAACGACGACGGTTGCGAGGGGCTGTACGTCTGCGCGCCGAGCGGTCTGGCGCTTTTGTGCAGTGCGCCCACGGCCAACCAATGCCGCCGTTGCGACGGTCCCGATCTGCCGCTTTTCGGCGAGCCTTGCGTCAATTCCGAGGGTTGCCCGACAACTTACGGCTGCAACGAGAACGGCACGGATACGATCTGCCCCACGCCTCCCTGGCGAAACCAGTGCGACCTCTGCGGCGGTCCGAATCTGCCGCTCGTCGGTTCCGCATGCCGCAATGAGGACGACTGCGACGGCCAGTTCGTCTGCACCGAGGCGGGCGACGCCATGCGCTGCAATGCGCCGTTGCGCAATATCTGCGACGTTTGCGGCGGTCCGTCGCTGACCGAACTCGGCCAGCCGTGCCGGAACGATCCGGATTGCGAGGCAGGGGAGTGGGTGTGCGCCGTAGACGGACTGTCGCTCTCCTGCACCGCTCCGCTGAAAAACGCCTGCGGCGTCTGTGGCGGGCCGTTTCTGCCGCAGCTGGGCCGCTCGTGTACGAACGCCGACGGCTGCTTCGGCGAATTCGTCTGCGCGCCGAACGGCCGGTCGGTGGTCTGCAACGCTCTTCCGGCCAACGAATGCGGCTTCTGCGGACCGCCCCTGCCAGACTGGGGCGAACCCTGTGAGGACCCGGAAACCGGCGTCGGCGGTTGCTGGGCCTGCGAGGAGGACGGCCTGACGCTCTCTTGCGCGCCAGGCGGCTGTCCGGAGGGCGATGGAGACGACGAAATCGACGAAATCGAGGATGAATTCGATATGTTGGAAGAAACGGAGCCTTGAGAGGCCGGACCCAGGGGAGGAAATTGGGAGGATGTCTTGCTTTTCTGGCGAATCGGATTTAGGATCGGCAATTAAGAGGGAATGCGCAACCATAACTGAAACCGATGAGCGGGGAAAGGCCATGAGGAGTTTTGCGCTGGCTAAGGTGGCCATTCTGATGGGGATTCTCGTTCTCTGGGCGGCGCCCGTCCTGGCTGAGGAATGGCCGATCGGCGGCGGCGGACCGAACTACGTCACGATGACCAAGACGGCCAACAACGTCATCTTCGGTCAGATTACGGCGACGACCCGCACAAGCGTCAGAGTGGCGATAGGCAAAGCGCTCAAGGGCAAGGCCCACGACGAAATCAATATCGTCAGCTTCGACAAGCGCAAATACATGCCGGTCAAGGACCCTCGCGAGACATTCAAGAAGGGCGAGGACTATTATTTTTTCCTCGGTGCGGCGATGATCGGC
The DNA here is from genome assembly GCA_003598065.1 of Myxococcales bacterium. Classification (GTDB taxonomy): domain Bacteria; phylum Myxococcota_A; class SURF-8; order SURF-8; family SURF-8; genus SURF-8. The sequence continues at coordinate 3,404 of QZKR01000069.1, forward strand.
AGCGTGCCCTTCGAACCCATCGCCGATTCGATCTACCTTCCCGTCGAGCATGGGAAAATCAAAACGTCAATCATTGCGCCGACGCTGGAGCAATACGTTCACGAACTCGACTTCGAATTCTTCGACGCCTACCTGGAAGCGCTGATCGCCATTCAGGAAAGCCGCGCCATCGACCCCGCTTTCCTGGGCCAGCTTCTGGAGCGACTGGAGAAATCGGCGAACGATCCCAACAGCACGATGACGCCGACCTACTTCACGATGGTCACGCAGCTTCAGCCCGGTTACGACAAGGAAACGGTGTTGATGGCGATGGCGGCTAGCCCGGATGTGAACAGCCGCGTGCTGGCCGTTCGGCAGATGGCGTTGATCGCGCCGCACCTGAAAGGCGGAAACGAACCGTCCCAGCCCGAACCCGAGCCGAAAGACAAGGGCGGCAAGAAGGGCAAGAAAGCCGCCAGGCCCGCCAAAAGGGCGAAAACGGTCGATAGTTACTACGAGCGGATTTACGGCAAGCTCGTCCAGATGGTCAACAGCGACAAGTCGCGGCTGGTTCAATCGGCGGCGGCGATGGCGCTGGCGGCGGTAGACGATTTTCGGGCGATTTCGATTTTGGCCGAGCGCATCGACGCCACCGACGACGAGACGCCGGAGTTGTGCGAGGTGCATCCGGTTGCGCTTGCCAATCCGACGCGGAAAGCGGTTATCACCGCCATCGTCAGCTTCGATTCCGACGAGGCGCTGGACGTTCTGGAGCGCGAACTGCTGAAAAACAAAGTCGAGACGTTCCGCCTGATTCTGGAGATTTTCAAGGACTACACCGACACCAGCCTGCATCTGCTGCTTCTGGATCTTTTGCAGGACGCCAACTTCCTGCCGCGGCAGGTGGCGATCCTCGAATATTTCCGCTCGATCAAGGACGACGCCACGATCGAAGGCTTGAAAAAGCTGTTCCTTTCGCCGGAGGCGGGGAGCGAATTCATCCGCAAGAGCATCGTCGAGGTGTTCCAGGACTACAAGGAACCGAAGACGACGACGGAATTCCTCTTGGAGCACGGCCTCCACGATCCGAGCCCGGTGGTGCGCCAGGCGACGGCCAAGGCTCTTGGGACGCTCGGCGATCCGACATGCGTGCCGAAGCTCAAAGACATTTACTTCAAGGAGAGCAACCGTCTGGCGCGCGAATTCTACGTCGAGACGCTCTCGATGATCCGTTCCCGCGACGCTTTCGAGACGCTCCGCTGGCTCAAGGAAAAGGAAACCGACGGCCGCATGTTGGAGCAGATCGAATTCGCGCTTAAGAAGAGCAAGTACCTTTCGCAATAGTCAGTCAAGACCCATCATAAGAGAATGACCCTCCGCGTCGCCGTGGCCACGCTCGGCTGCAAGACCAACCACTACGACACGGCGAGCTGGCTGGGGCGGCTGGATCCGGCCGTGTTCGAGATCGTACCGTTCGCCGGCATGGCGGACGTGTACGTCGTCAACTCCTGCACGGTTACGGCCCTCGCCGACCGCCAGTCGCGCCAGGCCGCCTATCAGGCGAAACGCCGCAACCCCGAAGCGACGGTGATCCTCGCCGGTTGTTATGCGACGGTGGAAACCGGCAGCCTGACCGGTTCGCGGGTCGCCGACCGCATCCTGCCGCGCGGCGCGCCGACGGACGTCGTGCAGGCGCTGATCGACGAGGCCCGCGCGCGCGGCCTGTCGCCGCTCGACGTGGACCACGGCCCGCAGTTCGGCAGCCAGACGCGGCCCTATCTCAAGATTCAGGACGGCTGCGAGGCGGTGTGCAGCTACTGCATCATCCCCCGCGCCCGCGGGCCGGTGAAAAGCGCGCCGGCCGACGAGGTGCTGCGCCAGCTTGAAGCGCTTGCAGAAAAAGGCGTCCAGGAGGTGGTGCTGACGGGCATCCACGTCGGCCAGTGGGGAAAGGACCTCCCCGGCCGGCCGCGCTTCGCCGAACTTCTGCGCCGCATCGGCGACAGCCGACTCGTGCCGCGCGTCCGCACCAGTTCGCTCGAACCGCTGGAGCTGACCGACGACGTAATCGACGCCGTCGCTACGTCTCGCTCCCTCTGCCCGCATCTGCACATCCCCTTGCAGAGCGGCAGCGACGGGGTGCTCGAACGCATGCGCCGGCCTTATCGGACGCGTCACTTTGCGGAACGCATCGAGCGCGCCGCGCGCGCGATCCCCGACCTCGGCCTCGGCATGGACGTGATCGTCGGCTTTCCGGGCGAGACCGACGCCGAGTTCGCCGAGACGCTGGCTTTCGTCGAAAATCTGCCGTTTCTCTACCTCCACGTTTTCCCCTTTTCAGTCCGGCCGGGGACGGAAGCGGCGGGCATGCCCGATCCCGTTCCGCCCGACCTGCGCAAAGCCCGCGCCCGCGAATTGATCGAGATGGGAAAAAAGCGGCGGCGGCGCGCCGCCGAGGCGCAGATCGGCAAAATCCTCTCCGTACTCGTCGAGGCCAACCGCGATTCCGACACCGGCCTCTGGACCGGTTTCGCGCCGAACTACCATGAAGCGGCGATCGATTCGGCGGAGCCGCTCGGCGGGAGGGTCGTTGCCGTTTCGGCGGCCGGGGTGTACAATCAGGGCCATCGAATTCGCGGCGTCCTGCATCGTTGAACCGGATCGGGGCGTCCGCGGCAAGGGAGACCCGCGCACCATGGGTATGGACGACGTAGCGGCCAAGTTCACCGAAGCGGAAAAGATCCTCGGCTACTGCTTCAAAAAAGCCGACCTGCTCAGGGAGGCGCTGACGCATCGTTCCTGGTCCAACGAATATAGAGCCGGAAAACTGCCCGACAACGATCGACTCGAATATCTGGGCGATTCCGTGCTCGACCTCGTGGTGGCGCATCTGCTTTTCACCCGCCATCCGACGTTTTCCTCCGGGGAGATGACGAAAGTCCGCGCCGCGCTGGTGAATGAAACGGAGCTGGCGGCGATCACGCGGGAAAACAAGCTTGGCGCGTGCCTGCTGCTCGGCATCGGTGAAGAACGCACCGGCGGGGCGGACAAAGCCTCGAATCTGGCTCATCTCTACGAAGCGCTGCTCGGCGCGCTGTACCTGGACGGCGGGCTGGAAGCCGCCTGGCCGGTGATCGCCCGCGACATGGAGCCGCGAGTGGAAGCGCACGCCCGTGCGGTGGGCCAGGAGGATTACAAATCGCAACTTCAGGAAATCTGCGCCAAGCGGCATTGGGGGCTGCCCCAGTACCGCCTGATCGGCAGGCAGGGTCCCGACCACGAATCGTCCTTCACCGTGCAGTGCTTCGTCGGAAAATCGGCCTACGGCACGGGCGAGGGCCGCAACATCAAGGCGGCCGAGCAGCACGCCGCGCAACTCACCCTGGGCATGCTGGCCGTCCAGCAGGAACAGGAGGCAGACGAATGATCTTCGAATTCCAGGTGCGCACCACCGAGCGCGAGCAGTTCGTGGACGTCACGCCCCTGGTGCGTCAGGCGCTCGCCGAGTCCGGCGTCGAGGGAGACGGCGTCATCACGGTTTTCGCGCCGCACACCACCGCCGCCGTCACGATCAACGAAAACACCGACCCCGCCGTGCCGCGCGACATCCTCACCACCCTCGACCGCCTCGCGCCCTATCGCGGCGATTACGACCACGCGGAGGGCAACTCCGACGCCCACATCAAAAGCTCGCTCATTGGCGCGTCGTCGCGCGTGCTGTTCAACGGCGGCCAGCTATTGCTCGGCCCCTGGCAGGGTATTTTCTTCGCCGAGTTCGACGGCCCGCGCACGCGGCAGCTTGTCGTCCATGTGGGAGGAACGCGTTAGATGATGAAGCGGATGCTTCTTCTGCTGGCGGCGGCGGTCGTCGCGCTTGCCGCGCCGGCGGCTTTCGCCGACGAAGCCTGCGGCTACAGTTGCCCGCCGAACCATCTCTGCGTCGAACGGGGCGTGGACAATCTCTGCTGGCAGGCTTGTCGCATGGACAACCAGTGCGCCTCCAACTGTTGCATCGAAGTGGAAGCCCCGTACGCGATCTGGATTTGCGGCGCGGAGAGCGAATGCAGCGGCGAACCCGACGACGGGGATTCGCCCGATGGCGAGGAGGATGGAGACGAGCCAGACGGCGAGGAGGACGACGGCGACGCGGCGGCCGACGACGGCGACGACTCCGGCGACGGCCCTTGCGACGGCGAGAGTTGCGCCGACGACGAACTGTGCATCGCCGTTCAGCCCGGCCAGCCCTTCTGCTCGCCCATTTGCGAGCACGACGCCGAATGCGACGACGAGTGCTGCACGCAATTCCAGCCCGGCTACAAGGCCTGCGTGCCGGCGGTGGTCGCCTGCCCCGCCGACCGCATCTGGGTGTCCGACAACCCCAGCCGCGTCGTCTGTTCGCAGCCGACGCCGGGCTCGTTCGGGCTCTGGCCGCTTCTGCTTGTCGCTTTCACGATGATGGTGTTCCGTCATGCCCAACGCCGAACCCGTAAATAGCGCCGCCGTTCCCGCGCTCGCGCCGATGCCGCTGAGCCTGATCGTCATGGCGCTGTTCTGCGTCATTTTGGGAGGGTTTGGCGTCTTCAGTTCCGTCTCCACCTGGATCGGCGAAGAACCGGACTCCGGCGCGTCCGACACGTTCAAAGGCGAGTTGGAAAAATCGCTCGACGAGGTATCGCCCGACGTTCAGGCTCAGTTGCGCCTGATGCTCAACGATCAGGAATTGCTGGGCAACGTCGAGGGCATCCTCATGGCGTATCGCAAGGCCTTTCCTCGCGATATGACGGCGGAGTCGTTTTCTTTCGTCGTCTCGCTGCTGAGTCTGGCGGCTGGCGTGGGAATTTTCATGCGCCGCGATCGGGCGCGGCAGTTAATGATGCTTTTCTTTGTAGTGGCGGCTATTTACGTTGGTTGGCTCGGGTATTACCTGATCCCCCGGGTCATGCTCTTGCTGACCAGTCTGGGGCAGACGTTTCCGTCCGGCATGCTGCCTACCGGCGCCAGCGTTGAAGACGTGTTATGGACGGCGTGGGCCGGGTTGACCCTTCTCGTCGTTCTGCTGCATGGCGGGATTGTCCTCTGGCTGCGTAAGCCATCGATTCGCAAGGTGTTTCGTCAGATTGCCTGACGGATGTAGGAGCGGCGATGCCAAGCCTGCCGCTAGCCGGTGCGGCCCGCCGCGGTTGGAGGGATGCGGCGGCGGCCCGCGCTCGGCCGCCTTTGGCGGCCTCGCTTGGGATTGCCGCTACGTCTGTGGCGACGGCGCCCAGACACCGTAAGGGCTCCAAAAAAAGCTTGCTTTTTAGGAATCGGGCCGTATCATACTCCGGTCTTTAGACGGAAAGTGCAAACTCTATCGTCGAGTTTGCCGGAGGCGATCATGAAAAAAGGCATCCATCCTAAGTACGGCCCCGCGAAAATCACCTGCGCTTGCGGGGCGGTCTACGAAACCAGCACGACGCGCGGCGATTTCTCTGTTGAAATCTGCTCCGCCTGCCACCCTTACTACACCGGCAAGCAGAAGCTGCTGGACACCGAGGGGCGCGTAGAACGGTTCAACCGCAAGTACGGCCGCACGACCCGCACGCCGGCTCCGAAGTAGCTCGGGAAAACCGTTTCTTCTCGGCAAGTTGCCAATCGACCCACCGTCGCCGGCGGTGGGTTGTTTTGTTTGGGAAGATAATTTCCCGGAATCGCGGGGCAATTCGGGACCTCTAAGTTCTGATGGCGACGGTGTGCTATAATTCGCGTGCATGAGAGGAACCCGATGGCAAACCCGATGAATGTTGGCGGACAGGCGGTGATTGAGGGCGTGATGATGCGTTCGCCCCGCTCGCTGGCGATCGCCGTGCGCCGCGCCAATGGCGAAATCGTTCTTACCGAGCGCGTCTGGGAATCCGTTTGGGAGCGCTACAAATTCCTGCGCTGGCCGTTTGTCCGGGGCGGCATCGTGCTGATCGAAGCCCTGGTCAACGGCATCCAGGCCTTGATGTTTTCCGCCGATCAGGCGATGGTCGGAATGGAAGAGGATTCAACGAAGGCTGCAAAGGAAGGCGACGGCGAGGCGAAGAAAGCCCCTTCCGAACCTGGAGCGGCGATGTCGCGGCCGATGCTGATCGGCACGATCGTTTTTTCCCTCGGTCTGGCTTTCGCCATCTTCAAGGGCATCCCGCACCTGCTGACCACCCTCGTCGGACTGAACACCGATCAAGTCCTCTTCCACGTTATTGACGGAACGGTCAAGATCGCCATGTTCGTGGGCTACGTGGCGCTTATCGGCCGGATGCGAGACATCAAGCGCGTGTTCCAGTATCACGGCGCGGAGCACAAATCGATCTACGCTTTTGAGAACGGCGAGGAGCTGACCGTCGAGAACGCAAAAAAATACACCACGCTGCACCCGCGCTGCGGCACCTCGTTCATCATCATCGTGCTGTTGTCATCGATCATCGTGTTCATGGTGGTGTTTCCGTTTTTGCCGCCGTTCCATGACAACCGCCTGGTCAACGCCTTGTTGCAGATCCTCGTGAAGCTGCCGTTGATGCTACCCGTCGCTGGCGTATCCTACGAGTTTCTGCGCTGGTCGGCGAAGCACATGAACAACCCCGTCGTGAAGCTGCTGGTCAAGCCGGGGCTGTGGCTGCAGCTGATTACGACGCAGGAGCCCGACGACAGCCAGCTCGAAGTGGCTCTCGTCGCCCTGCGCAAGGCGCTGTGGCGCGAGCGCGTGGGCGTGCAGGAATTGCAGACGGAAAAGAAGGGTTCGTTGGAAGTATACGGCAGTCTGGCGGAAGTGACCTTCTGAGCTCGACGGAAAGTCGAGGACGCGGCCATGTTGGAAAAACTCGAGGAGATCGAAACCAAATACGCGGCCCTGGAGGCGCAACTCACCGACTCCAAGGTGATCTCCGACCGCGCCCTGTTCCAGAAGGTGTCGAAGGAGCACGCCGACCTTTCGGAACTGGTGGACGCCTATCGCCAGTTCAAGCGCGTCGTGGCGCAGATCGCCGACGTCGAGGATCTGCTGCGCGAGGGCGACTCCGAGATGAAGGAAATGGCCCGGCAGGAATTCGAGACGCTCAGACATCAGCGCGACGATCTGGAGGAGCAGCTCAAGCATCTGCTTTTGCCGAAGGACCCGAACGACGCCAAGAACGTCATTCTCGAAATCCGCGCCGGAACCGGCGGCGAGGAAGCGACGCTGTTCGCCGGCGATCTCTATCGCATGTACAGCCGCTACGCGGAAAACAAGGGCTGGAAAATCGAGCTCTTGAGCGCTTCGGAAAGCGATCTGGGCGGCTTCAAGGAAATCATCGTGCTCGTCACGGGAAAAGACGTCTACTCGCATCTGAAATACGAAAGCGGCGTCCACCGCGTCCAGCGCGTGCCCGTCACCGAAGCGCAGGGCCGCATCCATACCTCCGCCGCCACCGTGGCCGTACTGATCGAAGCCGAGGAGACCGACCTCGAGGTCCGCCAGGAAGACCTGCGCATCGACGTCTATCGTTCCTCCGGCGCCGGCGGCCAGCACGTCAACACCACCGACTCCGCCGTGCGCCTCACGCACGTCCCGACGGGGATGGTCGTTGTCTGCCAGGACGAGCGCAGCCAGATCAAGAACCGTTCCAAGGCGATGAAGATCCTCCGCTCGCGGTTGGCCGAGATGGAACGAGAGCGTCTGGATAAGGAGCAGGCCGACACGAGGCGCGGCCAGGTGGGCACGGGCGACCGCTCCGAGCGCATCCGCACCTACAATTTCCCTCAGAGCCGGCTGACGGACCACCGCATCAATTACACCGTCTACCGCCTGCCGGCGATCATGGAAGGCGACCTGGACGAACTGATCGTGCAGACGCGCTCCTTCTTCCAGGCGGAAGCGCTGAAGGGCAACGCCGCCTGATGTCTTCCGAGCCCCACACGCCGCTCTCGCTCGTCAAACTCACGCAATCCTATTTCACTGGCAAGGGTCTGGCCTCGCCGCGCGTCGATGCGGAAATCCTGCTGGCCCACGTCCTCGGCTGTAAACGGCTCGACCTCTACCTACGCCATGACGAACCGCTGCTGGACGAGCAGGTGGCGCGCTTCCGCGAATTCGTCCGCCGCCGCGCCGCCGGCGAGCCCGTGCAGCATCTCACCGGCGAGCAGGAGTTCTATGCGCTGACGCTCCAGGTGGGCAAGGGCGCGCTGATCCCCCGGCCGGAGACGGAAATTCTGGTCGAGACGATCTTCAAGACCGTCGCGCCTGAGGGCGACGGGCGGCCGTGGCGCGTGTGCGAACTGGGCACGGGAACGGGGGCGATCGCCATTGCGCTCGCCAAGGGCTGGCCGAAGGCGACCGTTCAGGCCGTGGATCTCTCATTCGACGCCTTGGAAACGGCGAAAGGAAACGTCGCCTATCACAGCCTCGCCGAGCGAGTAAAGCTTTTGCAAGGCGATCTTTTCGAGCCCGTGCATGATCTCGGCGAAGCGTTCGATCTCGTCGTCTCCAATCCGCCTTACGTGAGCGCCTCCGAACTGCCGGACCTCGACCCGGAAGTCCGCGACTACGAGCCGCGCCTGGCGCTCGACGGCGGCACCGACGGACTGGACGTCATCCGCGCCATCGCCCGACAAGCGCCCTCTTATCTGAAGGTCGGCGGCTGGTTGTTTTTGGAGATCGGCGGCAGCCAGGGAGAAGCCGTGCAGCAGTTGCTGCAACGCGCCGGCGTTTACGAGGAGGTGCGCATCCTCCAGGATCTGGCGGGACGGCCGCGCGTGGCGGGGGCGCGGAAGCCGCCAGCCTCGCTCTGAGCCTCTGAAAGAGGGCGGTGCTTGCTCTACGGTCCGGGCGCAGCGGGAGGCGCGGGAGCGGGAACGGCCGCCGACAAGGCGGCGATGAGCCGCTGCAAGGTCGGTTCGTCGTAGCCGGGGATGATCGTCCCTTTCCAATCCACCACCGGCACGCCGCCGCATTGGGCCTTGGCCTGGGCGCAACGGATCTGCATTTCCGTCGCCGCCTCGTCGTCCTTCTCGATGTCGCGCTCGATAAACGGCACGCCTTTGGCTTTGAACAATTCGCGCACCTTGCGGCAGTAGCCGCACCAGGAGGTGCTGTAGAGGACGATCTTGTCCGAGGGCTGCGCCGCCTGCCGGGCAAGCTGCTGCATTTTCGCCGGATCGATCTGCGCCAGCCGGTCGGGCGTGGGCGTCAACCGCCATTGGCGCTTGAGAGCGAGCGCTTTTTCGAAGGCGGCGCGGTCTTCGATCCGCAATTTGAAGTCGCCGTTTTCGTCGCGAACGTTCAGGTCGGCGACGATCACCTTGGTTTCGGCCAGCCGTTGCTCGGGCGGCAGCTTGAGATCGACGACGATCACGTCGTTGCGGAACGGATCGGGGACGTCCTCCGCTTTGGGGACGGTCTGATAATTCTGGCTCTGGTCCATGTAGGTGAACAGCACGTTTTCAGACTTCTCGCTGATCTGCAGTTTGTCGAGCACCTTCAACTCGGCCTGCGCCCGCCGCTGCGCATCCTCCTCTTCGTTCGGCCCCCGTTCGCAGCCGAGCGCCGCGATCGAGACGGCAGCAAGCGCAACGACGAACCTCGCAAAGCGACGCATGGCGCAATCTCCGTTTCAGATGTTCATGAGTTGCAGCGTTTGCGTTGGAGCAGGATTGCATCCTGCTCCAAACATTTTCCTGTCTTTCCGGAGCGGGAAAACGTTCGGAGCAGGTTGGAAAACCTGCTCCGGCCCGAGCATGAATTTTTTGGAAGCCACGTCAGGCCTTGGCGATGACGACGATGTTGAAGTGGAGGATCACCTGCAGCCGACCGATCAGGTCGTCGGGAATCAGGTCGCGGTCGGCTTCGTCAACGACGATTTTCGCGGTGGGAATGATGATCGTCTCGAAACGGAACTTGGCGAGGACGGTATCGGAAATTTCGTCGATGTTGGCGGTTTGGCGAACCAGCCGCCGCTCGCTGGTGGGGAAATCGGGCAACGGCGCATCCCAGATGTAGTCTTCCGTCGTGCCGAGTTCGACGAGGCCGCGCTCGCCCAAGCCGTCGCTTGGAAGCTTGCCATCGTTTATCCAGTCCTGTAACTCGCCGGAGGAAATCGAGGCTTCCCAATTGTACGTGCCGTCCGACCCATCGCCCTGCGCTTCGGGGGCGACGAAAATTTTCAGCGGCGGGATGTTGGCCGGAATGGTGGTGTTGACGATTTCGTAGCTCACCGAGCGCACGAAGATGCCCACGAGGTTGCCTTTGTATTTTTCCAGGGCCGCCGAACCGCTGTCCGGGTCCTGAAAGTCGATCATCATGTGCTCCAGCGACAACTCGTAGCCGTCCTCGTCCCAGACGAATTCGCCGTCCGTCTCGGCGTCGTGCTCCCCTTCGGGGATCTCGGCGTCGAGATCGACGTCGCCGTCCGTCCCGCCGTCAACGTAAGCTTTGAAGTCCACTGTCAGGTCGATGGGCTCGGAGGTGTAATTGATCTCCAGCGGTATGGAAAGCACGTCCTCGCAGAAATCGCCCGCTAGGAAAACCGTGGACACGAATATGATAGCGAGCATCCCCGCGACGCGCCCGACATCGGACCGGACTTGGATCATGTGCGTCTCCCTGAATCGTGTTTCCGACGTCGGTGATGCTAGCAGAAGCGAGGCTGGGCGGCAAGATCAATCCCGGGGCAGTGTCGTTAGCACCTGATATGTCCTGTAGTCATAGCAAATGAAATGTCCGCTTTTTCGGATTTCGGCCATGTAGACCTAGGAGGAGGTCGGCATGGAACGCAAGTATCCGGAATCCGCGGTGAGGCGGGCGATGACGGTTCAAGAGGTGATATTGAAAGCGGTGGGCGGCGAGCTGAAGTGGATCGAAGCGGCGGATATTTTGGGGGTGACCCCCCGGACGATACGGCGGATGCACGCGTCGTACAAGGCGCATGGTCTTCCGGGTTTGATCGATCGTCGTCGAGGGTCTCCTTCCCCCCGGCGGGCGGCGTTTGCGGATGTGGAGCAGGTTCTGCGGCTGTACCGGGAAAAATATCGGGATTTCAACGTGAAGCATTTCCACGAGAAGTTGGTGGAGAAGCACGGTCTGAGTTACGGCTATACGTGGGTGAAGCTGGTGCTGCAAAAGGCGGGGATGGTGAAGCGGAGCAAGGGTCGCGGCGGGCATCGGCAGCGTCGGGAACGTCGCGCGTTGTTTGGTCAGATGCTGCACCTGGACGGGAGCGAGCACGAGTGGCTGAGCTTGCGTCCCGGGGAGCGTCAGGAGTTGCTGTTGGTGGTGGACGATGCGACAGGTCGGAATCTGGCGGGGCGACTGGTGGAGGCGGAAACGACGAAGAGCTGTTTGGGGATCATGCGAGACGTGGTGGAGGCGTATGGGATTCCGGCGCAGTTGTACACGGACCGGAACAGCGTGTACTGGGTGACGGAGAAAGGGAGGGGCCGTGTGGACAAAGAGAATTTGACGCAATTCGGTCGGGCGATGGAGCAGCTGGGCGTGGAGATGATCGCGGCTTGCTCGCCGCAAGCGCGTGGGCGCTCGGAGCGCTGGAATGCGACGTGGCAGAACCGACTGGTCAACGAGTTGCGGGCGGAGGGGATCGAGACGGTGGAAGCGGCCAACCGGTATATCGGGGACGTCTTTCTTCCCGAGATGAACCGGCGCTTTGCGGTGGAAGCCAAAGCGTCCGGCAGCGCCTTCGTGCGCGCGCGGGGCGCGGACTTGGAGCGGATTTTCTCGGTGCATCACGAATCGCGGACGGTGGCCAACGACAACACGGTGCGGGTCAAGGGCCGGGTGCTTCAAATCGAGCCGTCGCGGTTTCGGGAAACGTTTGCGCGGTGCACGGTGGATGTGCTGGAGCACCTGGACGGGACGTACTCGATCATTTGGAAAGGGCGCGCGATCGGGCGCTACGACGCGGACGGACAGACGCTTGGGGGCGCTGCCCCCAAACCCCCGAAGTTTAGCGCCGTGACGACCAGGGAAGAGGGGAAAAGAAAAGGCGGAAAACCCGAGTCTCCGCCTCTTCCCCGGTCGCCAGCGGGCGCTCGGGTCGATCTTCACCGGAGCCCTATCCTCCCGCAGGCTCCAGAAGCTTAAGAGAAACGGCGATCTTTAACAACCGGACATTTCATTAGCTATGAACACCGGACAACTCGTTGTGCTATTGACAGATCAATCCCGGGGCAGATCAATTCCGGGGGCTGTCGATGGCATAAGGAGGGAGGCGTAACGGCGACGCCAGGCCGACCATGGTCGGCGCGGCCCGCCGTTGCGGTTCCGAAAGATTGCCGCCGCCGGGTGTTGTCTTGTCGCCGCCTGACGCTCGGAGTTCCATTATCCCTCGGAAAATAGGTGTTTCCGCTTGACCGCGGCATAAGGCATGGTAGGATTCTTCTCTAATTTGTAATCTGGTTTGGGGTGAGGCGCAGCATGAAAGAGGAAAAAGGCCGTTTTGTAACCGATATTCAGCCCGATGAACAAATCGTGGCGGTGTTTCTCTGCGAACGGAAGGATCTGTTCACCGGGAAAACGGGGCAGCCTTACCTTTCGCTGCGTCTCATCGACCGTACGGGGGCCGTGGACGGCAAGGTCTGGGAAAATGCCGAAACCGTGGCCAAGCAGTTCAAGGTCGAGGATTACGTCAAGGTGAAGGCGTCGGCGCTCACCTACAACGGCAAGCTGCAACTTCGCATCAATCAGATTCGCTCGGTGCCGGACAGCGTCGTCGATGCCGCCGACTTCCAGCCGACGACCCGGTACGACATCGAGGAGATGTACGCCGAACTGCGGGCGCTCCTGAACGGGATGGCCAATCCGCAGTTGAAAAGGCTGGTTCTGTATTTTCTCGACGACGACGCCTTCGCCGAGCGCTTCAAGCACGCCCCGGCGGCCAAGGCGATACATCATCCCTTCATCGGCGGCCTGCTCGAACACGTCCTTTCGCTCGCCAAGCTGGCCAAGCTGGTCTGCTCGCATTACCCGAACGTGGACGAGTCGATGCTTCTGACGGGCGTGTTTTTCCACGACATCGGCAAGATCCGCGAATTGGAATTCGAGCGCGCCACCAGCTACACCGACGAGGGACGGCTTTTGGGCCATATCACCCTCGGCGTGGAGATGGTGAACGAGGCTGCCGCTAAATTGCCTGATTTTCCAAGGGAATTGAAGACGCTGGTGGCGCACATGATCCTCTCGCACCACGGCGTCTTCGAATTCGGTTCGCCGAAACGTCCCAAGATCGTGGAAGCGATGGTGCTCTCCATGATCGACGATCTCGACGCCCGCGTCGCCAGCTTCCAGGCGATCCTCGACGAGGAGACCCAGGAAGGGCGGTGGTCGCAGTACCAGAAAATCTACGAGCGTTATCTGTACCGTTGGCAGGGGCCCGAAAGCCTCAAAAACAACGATTCCCAGGACGAAAACGGAGGAAAGCCGACGCCGGCGCACCGTCCGACGGAGAGGCCCCAGGGGGGGACCAAAGACTTCCACAACCCGATCCGTTTCCCGGGGCTCGGCGGGGCGGCGAAAGAAGGAGACAAAAATCTTGATCTTCCGCTGTGGAAAGACGAGGAATAACCGATCTCAATATAGGTTAAGCGGTTGAGGACATCCAAAACGGCAACAGCATACTTCGAAGTAAGGAGAAGAACATGACGGTCAAAGTGGCAATCAATGGTTTCGGCCGCATCGGTCGTGTGGTCCTGCGCCAGATTCTCAAGACCAAAGACGTTGAAGTCATAGGCATAAACGACCTTACGCCCGTGGCGACGAGCGTCCACCTCTTGAAGTACGATTCGCTTCATGGACCGCTGGCGGCGGACATCCAGAGCACGGATAATTCGATAACCGTCAACGGCAAGCAGATCCCGATTTACAGCACCAAGGACGTCGCCGAAGTGGCGCAGAAGTTCGCCAAGGCCGACGTGGTGATGGAGTGCACGGGCAAAATTTCGGGCAAGGAGGATCTGTCCAAGTTCATCCAGGCCGGTGCGAAGTTCGTCATCCTCTCCCGTCCGGCGAAAAAGCCGGAGGAAGTGGACGGCACCTTCGTCATCGGCGTCAACCACGCCATCTTCGACGGCCAGAAGCACAAGGTGATCTCCAACGCCTCCTGCACCACCAACTGCCTCGCGCCCGTGGCCAGCGTGATCCACAAGAAGTTCGGGATCGAGGGCGGCCTGATGACCACCATCCACTCCTACACCAACGACCAGAACGTCCTGGATCAGGGCCACAAGGATCTGCGCCGCGCCCGCGCCGCCGCCCTGTCGATGATTCCCACCACCACCGGCGCCGCCCGCGCCGTGGGTCTGGTGATTCCCGAACTCAACGGCAAGCTCGACGGCTTCGCCATCCGCGTGCCCACGCCGAACGTCTCCGTCGTCGATCTGACGGCGACCTTGAAGACGGCGGTTACGGCCCAGACGATCAACGCCGAACTGAGGCGCGCCAGCGAGAGCGAGTTGAAGGGCCTTCTGGGTTATACCGATGAGCCGCTGGTTTCCTCCGACTTCAATGGCTCGACGTACAGTTCCGTCGTGGACTCCTCGCTCACCACCGTGCTGGGCAAGGAAGGCAAGCTGGTTAAGGTGATCTCCTGGTACGATAACGAAACCGGCTACAGCACGCGCATGGTGGACCTCGCTCGCTACGTGATGACCGGCAAATACGCGGGCTAGGAGGCGGGCATGGCCTTTTCGAAGCTCGAAGAGCTGGAACTGAAGGAAAAGCGCGTTTTCGTGCGCGTCGATTTCAACTGTCCGGTGAAGGAAGGCATCGTCACCGACGACACGCGCATCCGCGCCTCGCTGCCGACGATCAAGTTCCTGATCAAGAACAACGCCAAGGTGATTCTCGCTTCGCACCTGGGCCGGCCGAAGGGCAAGCCGCAGAAGGAATTCTCGCTCGAACCGGTCGGCGCGCGGCTGGCGGAGCTTCTGAACGCGGAGATCTTTCTCACCGACGACTGCGTCGGCGACGGGGCGAGGAAGGTGATTTCCGACCTGCGCCCCGGCCAGGTGGCGCTCTTGGAAAACGTCCGCTTCCACAAGGAAGAGACGGACAACGAGGAACTCTTCGCCAAGAAGCTCGCCTCCTTCGCCGACGTCTACATCAACGACGCTTTCGGCACGGCGCATCGCGCCCATGCCTCGACCGTGGGCATGGCCGAATTCGTGCCCGTCAAGGCGCCGGGCTTCCTGATGCGCAAGGAAATCGAATCCCTCACGCCGCTCTTGAAAAGCCCCGGCCGGCCCTACCTCGCCATTTTGGGCGGAGCCAAGGTGTCGGACAAAATCGCCGTGCTCGACAACCTGCTCGATCACGTCAATGCGATGCTGGTCGGCGGCGGCATGGCTTATACGTTCCTCAAGACCTTGGGCCAGGGAATCGGCAATTCGCTGTTCGAGAAAGACAGCCTGGAAGCGGCGGAGAAGATCCTGAAAGGCGCAAAGGCGCGCAAAATCGCCTTGCTGCTGCCCGTGGATCACGTCATTTCCGCCGATCCCAAAGACGGATCGGACGCGAAGACGGTGGAGCACATCCCGGACGGCATGATGGGGCTCGACATCGGCCCGAAAACGCGCGAACTTTTCGCGAAGGAGATCGCCCGCGCCAAGACGATCTTCTGGAACGGCCCGATGGGCGTGTTCGAAACGCCCGCCTTCGCCGAGGGCACGATGGAGATCGCCCGCGCCGTGGCCGGTTCGGGGGCGATGTCCGTGGTCGGCGGCGGCGACAGCGTGGCGGCGGTGAACAAGGCCGGCGTGGCCGACAGAATCGGCCACATCTCCACCGGCGGCGGCGCGTCGCTGGAGTTCATGGAAGGCAAGCAACTGCCGGGAATCGAAGTTCTCGACGTTTAACCTAACATTCGAGGGGAACAGGATGCGACGACCGATCATCGCCGGAAACTGGAAGATGTATCTGACGCCGGAGGAAGGCGCGGCCCTGGCCGTGGCGCTTGCGCCGAGGGCGGCCGCGCGCGCCGACGTGGACGTGGTGGTCTGCCCGGCCATGCCGCTCTTGGAATCGGTGGGCCGGGCGCTCGCCGGCGCGTCCTTGAAGCTGGGCGCGCAGAATCTCTACCCGATGGCCGAGGGCGCGTTCACCGGCGAGGCTTCGCCGAAGATGCTCGTCGCCCTGGGCTGCGAGTATTGCATCATCGGCCACTCGGAGCGGCGGCAGTACTTCGCCGAAAAGAACGCCTTCGTCAACGCCAAGGTCAAGGCGGCCCTGGAATTCGACCTGACGCCGATCGTTTGCATCGGCGAGACGCTGGAAGAGCGCGAGAAAAAGCTGACCTTCGACGTGGTCGGCGCGCAGCTGGAAGGCGCGTTCGAGCAGATCTCGGCCGAGCAGGCGGCGGGCATTGTGGTGGCCTACGAGCCGGTCTGGGCGATCGGCACGGGGCACACGGCCACGCCGGAGCAGGCGCAGGAGGTGCATGCGTTCATCCGCCTGAAGCTGGGGCGCAAATACGGCGACAAGACGGCCCAGGCGATGCGCCTTCAATACGGCGGATCGGTGAAGCCCGACAACGTCGATTCCCTGATGGCCCAGCCGGACATCGACGGCGCGCTGGTCGGCGGCGCGTCGCTGAAAGTCGATTCGTTCGCGCGGATCCTGAACTTCAAGAGGTAGTTCCGACAAGTTCCGATTCCACCCGCTCCGCCGGTCGCCATCGCGTTCGGCGGAGCGCTGTTTTTCGGAGGTCGCCATGAACGTCGTCGTCAAACGGATGGGGCCGGACTTGCGCGACGCCTTCTACGCGCTGCACTCCGACGTCAACGACTGCGGCTTGTGCCAGTGCGTCGCCTGGTGGGCGCCGACCTGGGAAGGCTGGGACAAACGGACCAAGGAAGAGAACCGCGCCTTGCGAGAGTCGCTCTTCGACCGCGGCGAGTACGACGGCTATCTGCTCTTTGTCGATGACGTTCCGAGCGCCTGGTGTCAGGCGGGGCCGCGCGACCGGCTGGAAAAGCTTTGCCGCTCCTATCGTCTCACGCCGGACCCGGCGGTCTGGGCCATCACCTGCTTTCTCGTCGCACCGAGCGCCCGCCAAAAGGGCCTGGCGCGTCGGCTGCTGGACGCGGTTCTCGCCGATCTCGCCTTTAAGGGTGTCGCCCTCGTTCAAGCGTTCCCCAAGCGCGGCGAACTGCCCGTCGAGGATATGTGGACGGGCCCCGAGCCGCTGTTCCAGGCGGCCGGCTTCACCCTGGAGCGCGACGACCCC
The DNA here is from genome assembly GCA_003598065.1 of Myxococcales bacterium. Classification (GTDB taxonomy): domain Bacteria; phylum Myxococcota_A; class SURF-8; order SURF-8; family SURF-8; genus SURF-8. The sequence goes on from QZKR01000069.1 coordinate 20,611, forward strand.
CGCTTGCCGATCTACGCCAAACGGCTGGGGTGAGCGCCGGCTGAAGATCAAACAAACCGACCGTAAAAACTTCCCCCCATCGCGACCTTCCTCCTCCCCTGCGCCCGCCGAAACAGGGAACGCCAAAGCTGCCCATCGTCGCGCTATCGCCAGTGTTTTCAACAGGTTCGTGAAAATCGTATGATGGATTGCGAAAAATCGTCGCGAAACGTGTAATTTATCGGAGGGAGAGTTGTCTTAAAAGAAGTTGAGTTGTCTGCGGCAGTCGCGGACGAGGCTGTGCCGATGTGGGACCGAGCGGAAATCGACAGTCTGTTTCGAGCGCACGCGGAGGCGTTGTTTCGTTTCCTGCGCTCCTTCCGCCTGCCCGAAGACGAGACTTACGAACTCGTCCAGTCGGCGTTCGAGAAGCTTCTGTCCGCCGATCCGCGGGAAGTGCGCGCGCCGAAGGCGTGGCTGTTCACCGTCGGCCGCAACATGGCGCTCAACCGCCTGAAAACCGATCGCCGCACCGACGCCCTGCCGCCCGACGCCGATCCGGAAAGCGATCTGCCCGACGCCCTGAGCCGGCTGCTGGAGGACGAGCGCAACGCCGGCCTCTGGGCGGCCTTCGGCGCATTGTCGCCGAAGGATCAGGAACTGCTGCGGCTTCAGTATCAGCACGATCTGTCGCACAAGGAAATCGCCCAGGTGGTCGGCATGCCGGCGATCGCCGTCAGAGTGGCCGCGTTCCGAGCGCGGGAACGCCTCCGCAAAGCCCTGGACGATAGGGAAGCGCGCGAGGAAAGGAGGGCGGCCGATGCCGTCGCACCGCGAGCCTGAATTGAAGCAGAGTTTATCGACGCTGCTGGACGCCCAGATCCCGCCGGCCTCGCCCGAGCGGCTGGACGCCATGCGGCGGCAACTGTTGGCCCGCGCCACGGCCGCCGTGCCGGAAAAACGCAGCCTGCCTTTCCGGCGGTTTGCCGTCGCCGCCGGGGCGCTGGCGGCGCTCGTTGCCGTTGCTCTCTGGGCCTGGCCTGCGCCGGAAGAAACGCCTCTCTCCCCATCGGCGGCGAAAGTGGCCGCGATCGTCGAGAGCGAGCAGCAATTGGACGATTTCAAACTCCTTCTCACCCAGCTTGCCGCCGGCGCGAGCGCGGACGAAGTCGCTTTCGCCTGGGAGGCGGACGCCTGGGACGGCGCGGCATGGAGTGCAACGGACGAGGCGGAGGACTGGCTGTAGCAAGGCTGTAACTTTTCCCCGGCGCGGTTGTCTTACGGACATGAAGTGGGTGAACGAACCGTAAGCAGAAACCGACAAGGAGAACGAATCATGAAACGCCTGTTCTCGATGCTGATGCTGATCGCCGCCCTCGGCGGCTTCGCCGCGACGGCCCAGGCCGGGCCGTTCATGGACCCGCCGGACGAGGAATTCCGGGGCCTGCACGTCGAGGCGATGAGCCTCGCGCTGTTGCGCGATCTTGATCTCACGGCCGAGCAGCGGGCCGCGATCAAGGACATCCTCGCCCCGTTGCAACCGGATCTCGCCGCCGCGCGGGAGAACCGCGACGCCTGGCAGAAGGAAGGGATGAAACCGCGCTTGGAGCGGATCGTCGCCGACTTGAAAGCCGGCCGCCAGTCTGAACCGCCCACGGCCGAACAGCTGGCCCGCTTCGAGGCCCACCAGAAAGCGATGCACGAGATGCGGCGCAAGGGGCTGGAGACGTTCCGGCGGATCATGGACGCGCTCACTCCCGAGCAGCGCGACCGCCTCGTCCAGTTCGATCCCCACACTCTGATCGGATTTAACGAGGCCCCCTTGATGCGGCAGTTGATGGGCAAGGACGCCGTCGATCTCGTGCGTTCCGTCCGCGAAATGACGCAATCCGAGTTCGACGCCCTGGTGGAACGGATCAAGACCCATGGGCCGAAAGGCATGGGACCGGGCCACGGCCACAACCGCCATCCCGGCATGGATCAGCGCCGGCAACAGCACATCGGCGACCTGACCGCCCTGTTCGACGACATTCGCGCCATGCCGGACAGCGAGTTCGAGAGCAACGTCGCGCAGCTCACCAGTCGCCTGGAATCGTTGCAGCCGCCGCGCCTGGCCAAAGGCGGCCGGCCCGACTTCGACGCGCCGGGCGAAGGTGGCGGTGCGGACGTCGGCCCCTGCCCCAAAGGTCCGGGCGGTCCGGATCGCGACGACATGGACGTCCCCGGCATGGGCGCCCGTCCCGAACGACGCTTCCTCTTCCCGATCGTTTTCTCGGAGCCCTTCTACAACGCCTTGTAAGCGACCGGCCTTGCGGACGGAGCGGCGGGCGGGTTTTTTCCCCGCCCGTCGTTTTTTTGCGTGGGATGAATTGCGAAGCGGCTTTTGTCTGGAGAAGAAAACGCCGAGAGACGCGTTACGGCTTCTCTTCCCCCTCGTCCTCGCCATCCTTCTCCGGGTCGGGGAGCTTGATGCGCTGGTGATCGGGATTGGGGGCGTAGAAGAGCGCCGTTTTGCCGAGCGTCTGGACGCAGGCGGCGCGCGTGTTGGCGACGATCGATTCCACCATCTCCTTCAGGTCGATTTCCGCGCCCTTGCCCAGCTTGATCTTGATCAGTTCGTGATCGTAGAGCGCCTGACGGATGGCCTCGTACTGCGGTTCGCCCAGGCCGTTGCGGCCGACGTAAACCACCGGCTCCAGGTGGTGACCCAGGGCTCGGAGATGACGACGTTGCTTGCCTTTAAGTTCCATGCGTCCTCCTGGCGGCGATTCGACGCCCTTGCGTATCACAGGCGGGCGGCGTTGGCAAGCGGGCGGGAAGTGATTGAATCGGCAACAAAGCTTGCTGGACTATTATTTAGTAGGTTGCTTGTTCAGCAGATGGCGGGATCAAAGCAGAGCAAAAATATTCTAGCTATAGAAGCATAAATTTTTGTTGACTTTTTGTAATTGTAATGGTAATGTACGAGTACATTACCATTACAGAGTTAATGGCACTGCAACATAAGGATATCAGAGGGATATTTTTCCATTGACATTATTGAAATTTCGTCTATAATGTACTTGTACATTATAGACTATTGGAAAAGCTCTTTCCCGCCATTTCCTAGCGCTTGGAGTTCTAGGCTTATGGAGACCCAAACACGAGCGGATAAAAGCAAATCAGCCATCATCGCATGGTTTGAAAAACGACCTGAGCGAGCTTTTCGACATTCCGACTTTTCTTCCATCCACGAAATCCACCGAGAGCTTCGCCATATTGACCAAGACATGAATATGGATGAATTCGTCGTCTTCCTGCTTGACAAAACTCCCCTTAAGAAGCACAGCCTCAAATTTCCCGGCCTGCCTATCGCCATCTACCTTTGGGGTAGGGACTTTTCATCTTATGAAACAGCCTATAAGATCGGCGGGGCCGGGGCCTACCTCAGCCACTACACCGCCGCCTTCCTCCATGAACTGACGGATCAGGTGCCGAAAACAACCTACGTCACCGCTCCCCAGCCGCGAAAACGCCAGGAAAATATTGTCCTCACCCAGCAACAGATCGACCAGGCCTTCTCAAGACCCGCTCGCGTCACGAAGGCCATTGTCACATTGGGCGGCCATCGCATCGCACGCCTGACCGGCATGGTGTCGGACGGATTGGGGGTGGTCGAGATGGCTGCTCCGGGCGGGGCAAAGATTTTCGCCACGTCCCTTGAGAGGACGCTGCTGGATATGGTTGTCCGGCCCATTTACGCCGGCGGTCCGCAACAAGTCCTGGAAGCGTTTCGTTTGGCGAAGGGCCGGATGTCCACCAACAAGCTCATAGCCAACTATAAAAAAATGGGGTATGTCTACCCTTACCATCAAGCCATCGGTTTTTACATGGAACGGGCGGGCGTCTATTCAGAAAACACTTTGCGGATGCTGCGAGAAATCGAGCGGAGGCGCGATTTCTATCTGATGCACGGCATGAAAGAGACGGAATACGTCTCCGAATGGCGGCTATTTATTCCAAAGGGCTTCTAACTCCGCCACCCTTCCGACGACGTAATCGAAATAGTAATCGAAAGAGCGAAGCCTCTCCGCGCCAGGAGGAATCGCATCGCGCACGGCGGCGAAATCTGGTTCGTGGCGGCGGCGCACCTCCTCCCTTCCCAAGCGGGCTAGAAGATCGAGCGGCACGTCCTTGGCTTGAAAGGCCTTGCGAATAATTTCACGAAACTTCGCGCCTTTCCAGCCGACGCTTCGCGGCGTTTTTTCCAGCATCCGCCAGATATCGTAAAAATCGCGGGCGCGTGCGTGCTTTGTATGTTCATTGTATGGATATTCGGGCATTTGCTGGCAGATCGCGCGTAGCTTCTCCGCCACAATCATGGCCGGACTATAAACATACACCCGGTAGTCGTCGAGGTAGACCTCTTTCTTGCCATCACAATATTCGTATTTGCTGATGTCTACCTTGAACGTTTTCCGCTCTCGTCCCCCGATGACCTCGGATCGTCGGCGCAACGCGCTTTTATCGGCGCTGTATTTCCGGAAGGTCTCGGAGCGAACCAATTTGAATTCGATCAAGTAGCCGCCCCAAAGGGCAGGCAGTCCAACTCTACGTTTTAGAGGGCGCGGCTCCAAGACAAAGTCAATCACCTCATAACCTTGCTCTTGAAAACCAGCGACCAGCAAATCGTTGATTCGCTTTCGAACGCTGGGAAGTTCGGCGTCGTTGAAATCATCCGGCATGGACAAATCCACGTCAATCGACGAGCGGCCGGAAGGATGGGGATAAATGAGATCGAGAGCACTGCCGCCCTTCAGAACAAAGCGTTCCATAAGCGCGTCGTCGCTGAACATGGCGATGACGACCAGTTTTTTAATTTGTTCTAGTTTGCGATAATCCAACGTCCAACCCCGAAAAATGATATGTGCCCTACCGCCTTCCAGCCTCCCGTCGCACCATGATCTCGAAATCGAAGCGGCCCTGGGGAGTGTCGCTGACGCAGGAAGCGACTTTCTCGAAGCCGACCCGCGTATAAACGGCGATAGCGCGGGCGTTGAAAGCGGCGACGGAGAGGCGGAAGCCTTGCGGATGCAACTGCTCGCGTCCCCAGGCGAGGCAGGTTTCGACAAAAGCAGCGCCGAGCCCTTGTCCGGTCTGATCCGGCCGCATGCCCAGCCCCAGATCGACGAACCCGCGATCGGCGTAGAGTCCGCGCGTCCGCGCGCCATCGACCTGCGCGTTGGGACCGAGGCAGAAGAAACCGACCAGCTCGCCATGCTCCGTTTCCACGGCGCGATAAGCGCCGCCCAGCAGTTCGCGGCGCGCCTCCGGATCGCCTTCGGCGTTGTAGACGTCGTAAGGCGGTTCGTAGCGCCAGTGGATGATCGCCTCGGCGTCCTCGCGCCGGATAGATCTGACCTTGAGCGACATGCCGCTTATTACCGAACTGGAAATTACTTTTTCGGCGCAGGCGGTTTGGGCGGCGGGCGGCGGGGCGGTTCCTTGCGAGGCGGTTCTTTCTTGCCCGGCTGTTTCGTCTTCACGTCGGGGAAAGCCTTACCCTGCTCGAATTCCACTTCAATGCCCGAGTCCCACACCATCCGCCATGGCAGCGCCTTGGTTTCCGGCGGCTGCAGATAGGCCAGTTCGTCGCCGATCCGCAGCAGCACCAGCCCGGGCGAGATGGCAAGCACGGCCACGCCCTGCGCCAGGGAATCGTCCACGAAGACGCGATGCACGGCGCCGCCGCAGGGAAAGTCGCGCGGAAAAAAAACGTCGGCGGCCCAGGCCTTGCGCTCTTTGTCGAAAAGCGTCTGAGCCAGCGCGAACCCGGATTGCAGCCGCGCCGGTTGGGCCATGTCGCGCAAGGGCGTCATGACTGTCACCTCGCCGGGGTAGGGCCGCCAGCCGGAAAAAACCTTCGGCCGCTTCCAGGCGTTGTAGATGAGGAAATAGGAGCGCATCTCCGCCACCGGACAGACCTTGGGCGGCGGCGGGGCAGGGGGCGCGTCGGCTTCCTGGGGCGGCTCCGGCTCCATCGGCGCGAGATCGAGCGGATCGAGATAGTCGCTTGGATACTGGATCGCCCCCGTGTCGTACTCGATCGGCCTGGCCGTCGCCGGCTCCTCGACGATCTGCGCGTCCGGGTAGCCTGTGTAAACGCCGGCGTTGGGATCGTCGGCGACGCCCGGTTCCTCGCCCGGCTTCGGTTGGTCGAACTCCTCCGCTTCTCCCGTGCCCGGCTCGTTGTCGAGCGGCGTTTTGGAAGGATACTCCGTGTTCGCACCGGTGTTGGGGTCGAGGACGTTCGACGGCGCTCCGCCTTCTTCCGGAATGTTGTTGGGATCCAGAATGCGCGGCGGCGGGGCGTCTCCCTCCTCAGCCTGCACGATCTGGAAAGACGCCATGGCGCTCAACGCCAACGCCAGCAATCCGACCGTTTTGAAGAAGCCGCTCATCGCCTCACCTTTCGCCCGCATGGCCCGCTTTGCGCCAAGGTCCCGCGTCCCTGAGGAGGTGGGCCGAACCGTCCTTCGAGACGCTCGCTTCGCTCGCTCCTCAGGAAAACGGTTCGGTCCGCCGTCTCGAAGGGCCGGGAGCTTGGCGCATCTCGCTTGATAGAATAACGCCACACCGACTCGGACGGCAAGCCGCCTTATCCCGAAACGACAACGGCCGGGTCGCCCCGGCCGTCGTTGGTGTTTTCTCCTGCCTCGCGTCAGAAGCTGACGTTGATTGCATTCGGGTTCTCGAACCCCGGCCCGTCGCCATCTCCGTCGCTGCCGCCGCTGTCAAGAACATCCGTGCCCAGCAGAACGCCCGTCGTCACGCCGCCGGCCACCACCACGCCGATCACCGTCCAGAACCACCAGGTTTTCCAGAACGGCGCGGCCTCTACTTCGTCAGCCTTCGCGGCGACGACTTCCTCCGGCGGGATGTAGGTGTCCTGCCATTCGGTCTCCTCGCTGAAGAAGCGGTCGAGGAAGGCGAAGGTCGCCTGATCGACGTTCTCGCCGGCCAACTCGATTTGCACCGTCTGCGTCTTGTAGCGCTCGGAGGAGAAGTTGTAGTGGAACGCCTCCATCGTGACGATGCCCGAAATTTCGCTCACTTTGCAGAGGAAGAGGTTGTCCGTGGACAGCGCCTTGCCGAGGTTCTGCGCCGAGTCCCACATCTTTTTGTGTTCGAAGCGCGCGGCGACCGCGTCCGCCTCGGACTTGTACTGATAGTACTTGCGCACCTGTTTGAGGTCGGCGCCGATCTTCTTGGCCATGCCTTTGTATAGGGTGACCTTGGAGGCGTATTCCTGATAAGCCGGCTCGCTGACCTTGAGATAGTGCCCGCCCACGGCCAGGTTGTCGAGCTTGATCGGCGTGAGGCCGCGGAAGTGGCCGTCCATGAACACCGCCATTTTCGACGGCTTGGAACTCAGATTCAGGGACGCCGACGGCGCATCGGCCAGTTCCGACTTGGCTTTGTCGAACGTCTCCTCCACGCCCGGCGGGAAACCTTTGTCCTTGATGGAAAGGTTGGGCTTGGACTGCAAGAGCCGCGTGAAGATGTCCTGGCCGCTCTTCGCCTCGCCGTTGAGCACGTAAGCCGCGGCGAGGTGGATCATGGCGTCCTCGGCGCGCGAGCGGTACTCGGGATAATCCATCAAGGGGCCGTACAGATCGACGGCTTCTTCCAGGGATTCGATCGCCTCGTCGAGTTGGACGTTGTTGTAGGACGCGATGCCGTCGGAGAGCGCCTGCTGCGCTTTTTTGGCCTGGGCGTCTTCGTTGGCGCCGCCGCGATCGCCGAGCGCGTAATTGATCGGCGTGTAGGTGAACTCCTGCGAGCCTCTGAACCAGGCGCGGATCAGCAGATCCTGCTCCACGGCGCGGCGCTTGTACTTATCATTGGCGGGGAACACGACCGCCACGACGGAGGTCGGGCCGTCAATGCGCGGCCGATCCATGGACACGGCCTGACGCGCCGGGGTCCGTTTGCGCTCTTGCTCGGCGGGCGGAGCGGGTTCTTTTTCCTCGTCTTGCTCGGGCTCCGCTTCGGCCTTCGGTTCGGCCGGCTTCTCGGCGGGAGCGGCTTCCTCTTCTTCAGGCTCTTCGGCCGGCGGTTGCTTCGCCTCCGGCTCGGCCGGCGGGGCGGGCTCCTCTTCCGGCGGCTTGGTCGGCGTCGTCGGCGCGCCCAGCAGGTCGCTGTCGTCCTCGTCCAACAAATCGTCGATGCTTTGCGCCTGGGCGCGCGCCAGGCCGGCATAGACCGCCAGGTCCACGCCATACAGCCAGAAAAAGGCCGTCAGCACGACGATCGCACAGGGCTTCAGCCAGCTTTCGGACGTCCATTTAATCATGGCCCCAAACTCCCGATGGGTTTTGGCTTATAGGGAAAGCGTCGCAGTCGCGGCGTTTTTATACCTTAGTTCGACGGATTGGGCAATTATTTTCACAACGTCTCGGGCGGTTCGTTCGTCCCGCCGTCCGACGGGGCGCCCCCCGACGTTTCGAGACTGACGATTTTTTCTTCCAGGAAATCCACTTGCGCCTTCAACGCCTCCAATTCTTTATGGAGGAGATGCAGGTTGGCCACCGGGCCGACCACGGCGCGGATGCGCTCGTCGATGCGACGCTGCAGGTCTTCGAGGTTGGTCTGGGACTGCTTGATGATTTCGCGAATCAGACTCGCGCCGTCCTCGCGCGTGAACGTCGCCTTGTTGATGAGGCGCTCGACGACCTCGACGGTCTTCTCCGCCTCCTCCTTGAGCTGCCCGAGGTTGACGTGCTTCGAAAGGAAATCGGTGATCGCCGTGCCGCCCGTCTGGATGATGTCGCGCAGGGTCTGGGAAGGCAAAAGCTTTTGCCTCTTCTCCTTTTCGAAGATGATCTGCGCCAGCGTCACCGAGGTGATGTCCTTCTTCGACTTGTAATCGATGATTTTCACATCGACGCCGGTCTTGACCATCTGCGCGATTTCGTTGAGCGTGATATAGCAACTGTCGTTGGTGTTGTAGAGTTTCCGGTTGGCGTACCGCTTGATCACTACGGGCTGAGATCGTCTGTCCATCCCTAGACCTATTCTTTCCATAGCCAACTTGCCGGATTCGCTTTGAAACTGCGTCTAACACGCCGCGCCGTGTTTGTCAAACATCTATTCTTCCATTAATTTGAAACTCTTCAAGGATCATAAATTTTGAAAAATCAAAGAAAGATCGAAGTCCTCTCGCACTCGCACATTGACACGACGCGACGGCGGATTATGCTAAGCGAAGGTCTACCACGAACGATCGACGCATGGATCAATTTTTACCGCTGATCGCCCCGATCCGACCGGAACGTCCCTTCGCCGGACGCTTTGTGCTGACGGGTTTGTCAGGCGAAAACGGCGTCGCCTTCGCCTTTCGCGACACCCGCACCGGCAAGGAGTTCAAAATCAGCCTCTTTCGGGCGACCGGCGGCGCGGCGTTCCATTCCACGACCGGGCGGGTCCATCTTTCCCTGGAGACGGCCGGCGAGGCGGACGACGAGCAGGACCGGCTGGCGCGCGCCGTGGCCGAACTCGTGCGCCGCAACACCGCCGGCCTCTCCGACGACGCGCTCGACGCCTTGTTTTCCGTAAACGCAACGGTCGGCTTCCCCAATGCGCCGGGGCGAAAACGTATCGACCTCTCGATCGGCCATGTCTGCCCCTCGAATTGTCTGTTTTGCACGGATATTCATCTGCGCGCCCGGCGCGAGCCCGTTCCCTTCGCCGAGATCGCCGCTTCGCTGGAGCGGGCGCGGGCCGATGGCCACGAACATCTGACGCTCACCGGCCTGGAGCCGACCCTGCGCCCCGACATCGTGACCGTGGTGGCGGAGGCGAAGCGGCTGGGTTTCATCGACATTCAGTTGATCACCAACGGCGTGCGGACGGCGACGGCGGCGTTTCTCGAAGCGCTCTTCGAGGCCGGCCTGACGGTGCTGATCGTCAGCCTGCACGCTCCGGACCGCGAAACGGAGGCGCGCATCAAAGGCAAGGCCTGGCTTTTCGATCGCGCCCTCGCCACCCTGCGCCATGCTCACGCGCTGCTCGGCGACCGTCGCGAGCAGGCCCGCAGCGGCCGTTTTCTCCGCACCAACTCGGTGATCTGCAGGCAGAACCTGCACCTTCTGAAAGAGCTCATGGAACTGCTCGACGGCTTCCAGCCGACCCGCATTCCGCTGAACTATCCCTGGATTTCCGGCCGGGCGGCGGCGCGCTTCGCCGAGGTCGTGCCCGATTTCCCGTCGGTGACGGCGGCCCTGGCCCCGCTGCGCGAACGGATCCTCGATCCCGCCGACCCTCTGTGTCTCGTGAACCTGCCGCCCTGCGTGGCGGGCGAATTGCCGAGTCAGACGTTTAAATCGAAAAACCTGGCTCTTTATCTCACCGACGAAATGGCGACAGACCGCCAAACGGAAGCTTCATCGATCGAGCACCGTCGCGACGCGATGGACCTGACGCTCGTTCACCCCCGCATTTGCGCCGATTGCGGGCTGCGTCCGCATTGCGTCGGCGTGTCCCAGTTGTATCTCGACGCCTACGGTACGGCCGGTCTCGCGCCCGTGCCGGGCTAATGACGATGGCCCCTTGCCGTCGCCCTTGTCAGGCCGCCGCCGATCTGCTAAAACGGGTTGTCCGATAGTCCATTGAATGGAGAATAGCGGAGCAAGACCCATCATGTCGCCCGACGCCACCACGATTGCGCACGGCGCTGCCAACGACGGCTCGTCCTTCGTCCACCTGCATCTGCATACGTCCTACAGTCTGCTGGACGGCGCGAACCTCATCGGCCGGCTGGCCAAACGCGCCCAGGAATACGGCATGCCGGCCGTGGCGATCACCGACCACGGCAACATGCACGGCGTGGTCGATTTCTACAAACAGATCAAGGGCGCGGGGCTCAAGCCGATCATCGGCGTGGAGATCTACCTCGCCGAAACGGACCGCCGCCGCAAGCAGGAGAAGCGCAACTTCCACCTCGTGCTGATCGCCGAGAACAATATCGGTTACCAGAACCTCTGCCATCTGGTGTCGATGGCCAACATCGAGGGGTTCTATCGCAAGCCGCGCATCGACAAGCAGCTTCTCGCCGAACGGCATGAAGGGCTGATTGCGCTGTCGGCCTGCCTCTCGGGAGAGGTCCCCGCCGCCATTCAGGACGGCCGCAACGACGACGCGCGCCGGCTCGCCGGCGAATACGCCGAGATCATGGGGCCCGGCAATTTCTTCCTCGAACTGCAGATGAACGGCATCCCCAACCAGGAGAAGGTCAACCGCGAGCTTTTGAGAATCGCCCGCGAAACGAAACTGCCGCTCGTCGCCACCAACGACGTGCACTACCTCAACGCCGAGGATTACGACCTGCACGACACGCTGTTGTGCATCGGCCGCGGCGCGCTTAAAAGCGACCCCGGCCGCATGCGCTACGATACCGACTCCCTCTATTTCCGCTCCCCGCAGGAGATGCGCGCCCTTTTCGCCGAGCTGCCCGAGGCCGCGGAAAACACGCTGCGCATCGCCGAACGCTGCAACGTCGAACTGGAGCTGGACAAGCCGCGACTGCCCACCTTTGACGTGCCGGCGGGCTACGATCAGGATTCCTTTTTCGAAAAGCTGGCGCGGGAGGGCTTCGAAGAGCGCATCGCCCGCCTGCCTTACGCCATCGACCGCGAATTCTATCAGAAAAGGCTCGATTACGAGATCGGCGTCATCAAGCGAATGACTTTCTCCGGCTATTTCCTCATCGTCGCCGACTTCATCAATTACGCCAAGCGCCAGGGCATCCCCGTGGGGCCGGGGCGCGGCTCGGGCGTGGGCTCGCTGGTGGCCTACGCCCTGAACATCACCGACCTCGATCCGATCCCCTACGGCCTGATCTTCGAGCGTTTCCTCAACCCCGACCGCATCTCGATGCCGGACTTCGACGTCGATTTCTGCATGAACCGGCGCGACGAGGTGTTCCGCTACGTCAACGAGAAGTACGGCCACAACCGTGTCGGGCAGATCGTCACTTTCGGCTCGCTCAAGGCGCGCGGCGTGGTGCGCGACGTCTGCCGCGCCTTCGACATTCCCATCGCCGAGGCCGACCGCATCGCCAAGCTCGTCCCCGAGGGGCCGAAGGCGACGCTGAAGACCGCTCTGGACGAGGAGCCGCGCCTTGCCGAACTGGTCCGTTCCAATCCCGACTACGTGCGGATGTACAAAACCGCCCAGGGGTTGGAAGGCCTGCAGCGGCACACCGGCATCCACGCCGCCGGCGTGGTCATCTCCGACCGCCCGCTCTGGGAGATCGTGCCCGTCCTGAAAAGCGACGAAATGCTGGTCACCCAGTACGCCAAGGACGAGGCGGAGGCGGTGGGGCTGGTCAAGTTCGACTTTCTGGGGCTCAAGACGCTCACCGTGATCGACGAAGCGGTGAAACTCGTCAACCGCAACCGGCCGGAAGGGCGGAAGCTCGACATCGACGCCCTTTTGTTCGATGATCCGAAGGTGTACGAGCTGATTTCCTCCGGCGCGACCAACGGCGTTTTCCAGATGGAGTCGCCGGGCTTCCAGCGGATGCTGAAAAGGCTCAAGCCGGACTGTTTCGAAGACATCATCCTCGCCGTTGCGCTTTACCGCCCCGGCCCGATGGGCTACATCCCCAACTGCGTCAACCGCAAGCACGGACGCGAAAAGATCGACTACGCCCACCCGGCGCTCGAACCGCTTCTGAAGGGCACCTACGGGCTGATCGTCTACCAGGAGCAGGTGATGCAGATCGCCGCCGAGATGGGCGGCTTCACGCTGGCCGAAGCCGACACGCTCCGCAAGGCGATGGGCAAGAAGAAGATCGAGCTGATGGAGAAGACGCTGCGCAAGTTCCGCGAGGGAGCGAAACAGCGCGGCTTCGACGACGCGGTCGTCACCCGCGTCACCGACGACATGGTCGAGTTCGCCCAGTATGGCTTCAACAAATCGCACGCCGCCGCCTACGCGGTCATCAGCTACCGCACGGCCTACCTCAAAACCTATCATCCGCTGGAGTTCATCGCCGCCACCCTCACCTGTGACATGGAGCACACGTACAAGGTGGTGAAGTTCATCGGCGAAGCGAAACAGATGGGCATCGAGATCCTGCCGCCGTCGGTGATGACTTCGCTCAGGGAGTTCACCGTCGAGGCCGGGCGGGTCCGCTTCGGGCTGGGCGCCGTGAAGGGCCTGGGCGGCGGAGCCATCGAAGCGATCATCGAGGCCCGCGCCGACGGCGGCTTCGCATCGATCTACGATTTTGCGAAGAAGGTCGATTTACAGCGAGTCAACAAAAAGGCCGTCGAGGCGCTGGTGAAGGCAGGAGCTTTCGACTTCACGGGCGTCGGGCGGGCGCGGATGCTTGCGGCGCAGGACAAGGCGATGGAGGCCGGCCACGCGCGCCAGAAGGAAAAGGCGTCGGGCCAGACCAACCTGCTGGACATGCTCGGCTCGTCGCTTGCGCCCAAGCAGCGCGCGGCGGCGGTCGGCGAATCGTATCCCGAAATCGACGAATGGACGGAACGGGAGCGGCTCGCCTACGAGCAGGAGGCACTGGGCGTCTTTCTCTCGGCGCATCCGATGGACCGCTACGCCGACGACGCGCGGCGCTACTGCACCGCCGACATCGTCGGCGTCCTCGAACTGGAGGATCGCAGCGAGGCGACCGTGGCCGGCATCATCGCCGAGGTGCGCGACCGGCCGACGCGCGACGGCCGGGGCCGCATCGCCTTCTTCCATCTCCAGGACCGCTTCGGCTCGATCGAGTGCAGCGTCTTCACCCGCGCCTACGAAGCCTGCTCGCCGTACTTCGGCGGCGCCGATCCGGTCCTCGTGCATGGGCAGGTGATGATCGACGGCGAGGGCGACGAGGCGACGACGAAGATCTTCGTGCAGAGCATCGAGCCGCTTCTGGACAAGATGAAGAGCGTCGCCAGGCGCATCCACCTCCATCTGCCTGCCGACGTCCAGCGCGACGAACTGGAGAAGCTGACCGCGATCTTCGATCAGTACAAGGGCGACACGCCGGTCGTCTGCCACCTTGTGCGCGTCGGCGAGTACGAATCGATCATCAACCTGCCGAACAAGTGGCGCGTCGATCCCTGCGCCGATATGTTCGACCGCGCCTCGGCGCTGCTGGGCCAGAACGCGCTGGTGCTGAGGTAATTAAAGTAACTGTTGATGCTATAATTGCGTTAGATTCGTGGAACAGTTAAAATAGCGGTAATGAAGCGGTGAACGGCGGAGCGTTTCGATGAACCCAGAGGAGCTTTACCAGCGCATCAAATCAACCCTGGTCGCGTTGTACGGCGAGCGCCTGAAAGGCGTGGTTCTTTATGGCTCTATGGCCCGAGGCAACGCCACGGCCGACAGTGATGTGGATTTCATGGTGTTGCTCAAGGGCCCAGTCCGTTACGGTGTCGAACTTGACCGCCTTTTGGAAGCTCTTTACCCGATCGAAAAAGAGAGCGGCATGGCGCTGAGTCCGGTGCCGGTAGACGCCGAAGATTTTCGCGCCGGTCGCTTCGCACTATTCCGCCACGCAGCCCGGGAGGGGATCGCTCTGTGAGTCACGATGAAGCGCTTACGCTTTGGGATCGAGCTGTGAAATCGTTGGCGGCGGCTCGCGTATCCCTGGCTGTCGATCCCAACAGCGCGGCCAGCCGTGCTTACTATGCCGCGTTTCAGGCTGTCAGTGCGCACTTCGTTTTGGCGGATCGCTCGTTTACTTCCCATAAGGCCTTGCGAAGCGCTGTCCACCATGATTTGGTTCGGGCCGGTGCGTGGTCCGAGGAGATGGGGCTCAAATTCAACCGCCTGGCTGAGCGTCGGCACATCGGTGACTATGGCAGTTTCACCAGCATCGAACCGGAGGAGGCGCGCGCCGCTATCGACTCTGCGCACGATATTCTCCGTTCAGTGTGTGATATGAATTCGAAAATTTTCTTCCTGGACTAACATCCCCATCAACATCCAGTGGATAAA
>QZKR01000052.1 GCA_003598065.1 Myxococcales bacterium
CGGGGCCGGCGTTTCGGGAGCCGGCGGCGCGGCCGGAGCGGCTTCCTCAGCCGCGGGCGGCTCAGGAGCGGGCGGCGTCGGAGCCGCCTCGGGAGCGGCCGCTTCGGGTGCTGGCGCCGGCTGTTCCGGAGCGGGAGCGGGCGCCGGCTCGGGAGTCGGGGCCGGCTGTTCCGGAGCGGGCGCGGGCGGCGGTTCGGGAGCCGGGGCCGGCTGTTCCGGAGCGGGCGTCGCAGCCGGTTCGGCCGGCGCGGCTTCCGCGGGCGCAGCCTCGGTCGCACCGGTCGCCGCCGCTTCGCTCTCGGCGGCTTCCATCATCTTCGCGGCGTCCTCCGCCGACATCTCCGGGCCTTGGGCCGCTTCGGGCTTCGCCTCGTCCGGCGTCACTTCCATCTGCAAATACTGGTTGGCAAGCTCGTTTTTCCTCACATCCGGGTACTGCATCGACAAGAACCGCCGGAACAGATTGTGCGCCTCCGACTGATTCTTCAGGTAATCGAAATAGAACACGGCGAGATTGAAGGTGGCGACGGGATCGTTGCTGCGTTCGCGCAGCAACTGCTGATAGAGCGCGAGCGCTTCGCCGTGCTGTCCGAGACCCGCCAGGGTCTGGGCCAAACCCTGCCGCGCCTCCAGGTTTTCGGGTTCCTGCGACAGAACGAGTTCGTAATGTTTTTTCGCCGTCGCAAAATCGGCGAAATCCAGGGAGATGTGGCCAAGATTGAGGTTGGCCGAAACCAGCGTCGGATCGACCTGGTTGGCTTTCCGGAAATTGGCCACCGCCCGGTCTTTATCGCCCAGCTTGAGGTAGATCAGACCCAGGTTGTTGAACAACCCGCCGTCGGGAACCTTCTTGACGTTCTCCTGCGCCTGGATGCCGTTGATCGTCACCATCCGCGCCAGAAGCAGCTTGCCCTGCGCGAGATAAAGCAACCCCAGGTTGTTGAAAGCGCCGGGGTGGGCCGGATCGCGAACGAAAATAGCCCGGATCTGTTCCATCGTCGCGCTGAAATTGGCGGCTTCGCGGTAGAGCGTGGCCAGATTCGTGCGCACTTCGAGATTCGTCGGGTAGCTGGCCAGATAATCATTCAGAGTTTGCATCGCCTTGTCGTTCTGGCCGCGCATTTTGTAAAGTCGCGAGAGCGCCAGCACGGGATTGGGATCGTCCGGCTTTTCCGCCTTGGCGCGCAAAAACACCGATTCGGCGCGTTCGTAGTCGCCCATCTTCATGTAGCAGAGACCGACGTTGAACTCGATCTCCAGGACGCCCGGGACTTCGCGCAACGCCGCCTGGTAGGCCTCGATCACCGCCGGATAATTCACGCGGCTCTCTGCCAAAAGCATCTCGGCGCGCTTGATGTAGGCTTCGGCGCGCATCTTCGGCGTCGTCGCCACTTTGATGCACTTGCCGGCTTCGCAAGCCTGGTTCACGCCGCAGTCGTAGTCTGTCTGGCACTCGGGCGGCGGAGGCGGCGGCTCGGATTTGCAGCCGGCGAATAGCCCCAGCGCCAACAGCGCTCCCACGATTACGACGATATAACCATAATGCCTCATCTGCATTCCTCTCATCCGCATGCTCCGCATACGTCCGCTTCTGAAAAACGAGCCTTCGCCCGCCGTCGTCAGCCTTCGCTCGGAATTTCCATCTCCGGGGCCGGCTCATTCGCCGAACCATCGGGCGACCCTGGCTGTCCGCCCGCCGGCAGTTGCGATCCGCGCTTCGGTTCCGGGATATCCGGCACTTCCGGGGTTTCCATCGCGCCGCCGTAGAACGAATCGCTCTCGAAACGCGGCGCGAAGGCGATTTCGTTTCGCATCTTGTACGCCTTGGGCGCGTAGCCCTGCAATTCTTCGCGCGCCTTGGTCGTGAAGGAGTTATAGACGCCGGTGCGGAAAGCCGTCTCCAGGCATTTCTCGAAGCCTTCGATCGCCTTCTGCTCGACGGGCACGGCGCGCCGCTGGATGGCTTCGACGTAGATCACCTGCTGATCCTCGTCGAGCCAGTAGGGCGTCTCGGAGTTGAACAGGGCGAGCGAGAACTGTTTGTAGACCTGGCCGATCTGGTAGAGGGCGGCCACCGACCACTGCGGCGACTTGAGGGCGATGATTTCCTCATAAGCCTTCTGCAGTCTGACGACGCGCTCGGATTTGCCCTTCAGCCGTTCGGCCATCAAGGCGTTCCATTTTTCCTTATCGACCATCTTGCGGACTTCGAGCTTGTACTCGGCGTATTCGTGGAAAGCCGGCTGGAGAGCGAAGAACGACGCCTCGGCGATCGCCTCGCGCGCCGGCTCGCCCAGCTGCCCGTCCACGTCGCAATGGGCGAGCTTGAGAACCGTCTGTCGCGACTGGTCGATGTCCGTCTGGCGGTTTTCCTTGCGGTAGATGTCCAAGAGCGCGATGTGCGCCGCGAAGACGCGGTTCGCGTCGCCCTTGATTTTGCCGCGCGACAGAAACTCGCCGGTCTTCTTGTCCTGCTTCGGCCAGGCGATGTCCTTCTCGCGGCCGGTCAGGTAGGCTTTGAACTGCTTCTCGGCGTTCTTGTAGTCTTTCGCATCGACATAGACGAAGCCGATCGAGTAGACCGCGTCGTCTTTTTCGGACGGGTTGTCCACGAGATTGGCATAAGCCAATTTAAGCTGAACGGCCTTTTCCGTATTGCCCAGGTTCTCGTGAAACACGGAAGCATTGAAGGTGGCGTCCTTGACGTCCTCGCCCTTCGCATACTTCTTGGTGTAGTCCTCGTATACCGTCGCCGCCTCGCTGTAATAAGCGAGCGCTTCATAGTTCTTGCCGAGGTTGAAGAGGATCTTCGGCGCCAGCGGCGACTTGTCGTACTCTTTCAGGAACTGCTTCTGCACGACGATCGATTTCTCGATTTCGCCGGCGGTGACGTAGTGAACCGAGGCGTTGTAGAGCGCCTTGTCGCGCATCGTCGATTTCGGGAATTCCTTGGCGAAGGCCATGTATTCGTCGCCGGCGCGCTGCCAGTTCTTCTCCGATTCCGACTCCTCGACCATCTTGAAAGTCGATTTCTCCAGGAGGTCCACAAGGTCGTTGCGGAACGCCTTGCGCTGCACGAGCCGCTGATTCTTGAGATAGCCGCGCGTGGTTTCGTTCAGCTTGCGCCAGCGGCCCTTGATGTTCAAGGAATCGAGGATCAGGTTGGCCGCGTATTCGGCGAGCCGGTGCGTCGGGTAATCCTTGACGATCAGCTCGAAGCGACTGACGGCGTTGTCGAAGTCGTAGTGGGCGTAGGAGATGATCGCCACTTTATAGATGATATCGACCTTGTATTTCGACTCCGGAATGTTGTCGATGTAGATGTTGCACGCTTTGACGAAGCCCTGGACATTGGGCGACATCGGGCGGACTTCATCATACGCCTCGCGCTGCGCCTGTTCCTTCTGCTCGGCCTCTTTGGTCACGGCCAGCTTGTAGCTCTTGTCGGACCGTTGCGAGCGCTTCTTCGTGTCGCCGATCCACTGCTCGATTTCTTTGTGGACCAATTTTTCGTAGGAGAGGATGGCCGCATAGGAGGCTTCCTCGAAATGCTTGCCCTTGCGATCCATCTCCGCGACCTTGGTGTACCACTCGCCGGCCTTGTCATAAAGGCCGCGGGCGAAGAGCAACTCGGCGTAGTTGAAGTTGACGTCGTAGTAGGTCTTCGACTTCGAAAAATACTGCAGGTAAATCTCGTAAAGCTGCTGGGCCTTGTCCCAGGTTTCTTCGCTGGTGACCTTGATCGCTTCCTTGTGGTATTCGACGACGGTCTTGATCAGCATCCGCTCGGCGTTTTCCCACGCCTCTTCGACCGTCTCCGGTTCTTTTTCCTGGTTCGCCTTCACCCACTCCGATTCCGAGTCGGGCTTGGCGTAATACACCATATTGATGATTTCTTTGGTGGTGTTCTCTTTGTCGTTCTTGTTCGAATAGGCCTCGACGATCTTCACCTGGAAGTCCGGGTTTTCCTTGTGCAGCGGGTAGTCCCGGATCAGACGACGATAGATGACGATCGAATCGTCGAGCTTACCCTGGTTGGTGTAAATCTCGGCGAGCCGGACGAGCATCATCCGGAAGTACTGTTTGCCGCCGACTTCCAGGAAATAACGCTCGGCCTCGTCCACGCTGCCTTCTTCGGCGAACGCCATGACGAGGTCTTTCAGCGCTTCCTCTTTCAACTCGATGGCGCTGCCGCCCTGTTTTTCCTGGTCGATGGACCAGGCGACGACTTCCTTGAAGGTTTCGATCGAATCGCGGTATTTGCCGAGGTTGAAGTAGCACCAGCCGATTTTGTACTTCGCGTAGCCGAAGACCTTGCTGTTCTCGAATTTGAGGACTTCTTCGTACGCCGGCAGGGCGTCGTAGACGTTGTTGTGGGAGAAATAGTAGTCGCCGATCGCCATCCAGGAGTCGGGGACGTACTGGCTGGCCGGGAATTCACGCACCAGCTTCTTGTAATATTCGACGGCCTCCGCGTCCTTGCCGATCTCGGTGAGGTTGTAACCCATGAAGAAGTAGACTTCGTCCATCCCCTGGAACTTCGGGAACTTCTCCATGATGATGATGCAGATCTCGACGGCCTTGCGATTGTACTTGAACCAGACCTCGGCGTCGGGCTCTTTCGGCGGCTCGCCTTGCTGGCCGGCCTGATACCAGACGTCCATTTTCTTCTGATGCTCCTGCATCAGATCGAGGTTGAGACGATGGGCCTTCTTCCAGTAGAACTCGGCGAGACGCCGCAGCGTTCCCGGCTCCTGAAACTTTTCCAGAATCAGGAACAGCTTCTGGATCGACTCGTCGATCTTCTGACCCACGGAGGAGGTCAAAGGCACGTCGTCGGGAATCTTCAACGATTCGACGTCGATCTTGCCCGTGTCCTTTTGACCGCCCAGGACCTTGTCCAGTTCGTCGCCCGCCGGTTTCTGCTCGGCGGGCTTGGCGGCCGGCTCTTCCCTCTTCTCGCGCTTCTTGCGCTGCGCGTAAGCCGCGTGCGTCTCGGGAGCGACGGCCACTTCGCCGGCCGCGAAAACCAGCGCCAGCGCGAGGGCCGCAACAACGATGAACAAACGCTTCGTGAGCATGGTCGTCATCTACCCAACCTCGTGGACTATTGGCACTCCTGCTCGACCGCCATCAGATAGTAACCCAGCTCGTCCTTCCAGAACTCGCCGTCGAACGGCCAGTACTGGTACTTGTCGGGGACGGCGGGGGAGAGCAACAATTCTTCCTGCTCGTAGATCCGAGACTGGAATCCTACGCCGTATTTGTCTTCCTCTTCCAAGCGGCGGCGCTCGGCGTCGGTGAGTTCGAAGTCGATGTTGTGGGCGTTGCCCAGCAACTGGGCCAGCATCTCCTCCGTGGCCTTCAATTCCGAGAGCGCCCACTGGCCGGCTTTCTTCTTAATGTTGGAGCGCTGCCGATCCATCTTCTTCACCGTCTGGGCGAAGAACTCGGTGGCCGCGAACTGGGGGGGGGCGATCCAGATCATGTCGAATTCGCGGTCGATCTCCTGAACGTGCTGGAAGTAGTTGACGAAGCGCTGCTGGTTGAGCACGTACGTGAGCACCTGAATCGGCAGTTTCGTCTCTTCGCCTTTGTAGGCCGCCTCGTACTGGTCGAGCAGGTTGTCGTAAGTCTGCTGCGACTCCATCCCCGGCGCGTCCTCGGCGAGGTAGCGCTTGACGCGCTCGTGCATGTCCCCGTAAAGCACGAAGAAGCGGTTGAGGGTTTCGCGCGCTTCGGCGTACTTGCAGAGGGTGTACCAGGTGATGGCGGAGATCAGCTCCACCTCGGGCACGAAGCGGTCGTCGAAATACGGGCTGGCCAAGGTCAGGCTCGTGCCCAGCGAAATGCCGTAGCGCCCAATCATCGTCGCCGACCAGGTTTTCTCGAATTGAGCCTCGAACCACTGCGGGTTGTCGCGATCGACCTGATCGTAGAAGGTGATGGCGGCTTTGAAGATCTCCTCCTGCTGATCCCCCGGCGCGTCGTGCGCGGCGGCGTAGAAGAGCTGGCCGACGGCGAGCTTCGACATCTCCTTCACCTTGCGCGACTCGCCGAATTCCTCGGCGACGATCGGCAGCGTGGCGATGAGATCGAAGGTCTCCTTCGCCTTCTCGTACTCCTTGCGGCGCACCTCGACGATGCCCTTGAAGTAGTTGGCTTTGGCGTAGAACGCCGACGCCGTCTCCACCTGGTCGAACTTCACGTAAGCTTCGTCGTATTGTCCCTGATAGAAGTACATTTTGCCGACGAGGTAGAGAAGCTCGTTGCGGAACATCCCCGGGAACTTCTCCAGGGGGATGTTGGAGAGGACGGCGAAGATGACCGTCTCGTCCTTCGTCTCGTAGGTGATGTCCAAAAGCTTGATCAGCGCCGAGGTGAAATAGGCGCTGCCGTCCGGACCCTTGAAAAGAATCTTCGTCAGTTCGTACTGGCAGGCCTGATAGAGACGCAGGCGATAAAGGGACTCGGCGAAGTAGTATTCCGCCGATTCGTGCAGGGCGCGCCAGTCGGGATTCTGGAGGATGTTGTAGAAGCCGATGGCCGCCGGGTAGTAGTACCCGTCGTTGTACTGCCTGATCGTCGTCTGCACCTCCTGCGGCATTTTCAGCATCGCCGGGGTGGGCTTGATGTAGTCGTAGCGGCTTAGAAGTTTCTCGCGCGCCGACTGCTCCGCGCAGGCCATGAACACCGCCGCGAGCAGGAGCGCCGTAAGGATGGGGGCGAACCGTTTCATAGGCTCATACTCCTTCGCGGGTTAATCGACCGGCAGATGGAAGCTCACGCCCAGGGTGATGAAGTAGTTGTGGCGCACCAGCGTGCCGCCGCGTTCGTTGCCGCCGATCGCCTGCTGTCCCTGATCGCCCAGATCCGCGCCCGATTCGGCCGTCGGCTGAAGCCGTTTGTCCGTGGTGATCATCGCGTAGTACATGAAGTCGGCGCGCAGGGAGAGCCATTTCAGAAGATAGAGGTTGGCGACGAGGCCCACGTCGGGGGCGACGTGCGGCTGGCCGCCGTCCTGGAACATCACGCCCGCGCCCGCGTAAATGCCGGCGTCGTAATGCAGGATCACGGAGGAGAGAAGGGCGAATTTGCCGTAGACCGGGTAGAACACGAAGTCGGCGTTGACGAGGCCTTCGATCTCCGAGTTCTTGATGAAGTCGGGTTCGATCGCCAGACCGCCGGCGTCCACGTCGTCCGTCAACAGCGTGGTCGAGTCCCGGTCGAAGCTCTGCATGTAGCCGCCGACCACCTGGACGGCGAACATCTCGTTGATGTGGAAGCTGTACCGCGCGCCCTCGATAAGGCTGAGCACGAAGCTGTCGGCGGGGTTGACGCCGAAAAAGAGGTTGAGCTCGTGCCGCAGGTTCTGCGGGTAGAGTTTCTTCTGCACCACCTTGGCCTTTTTCTCCAGGGGCAGTTCGACCGTCCGCCGCGTTTCGGAGTATTCCTTGGCCGACTGGCTGATCACTTCCTGGTCGCTCGGCTCGCCGGCCGGCTCGTCGATCCCCTCCTCATCCAACGGCGAGGGGGCGTCCATCAGCCCTTGGGCGTACAGGAC
Organism: Myxococcales bacterium; assembly: GCA_003598065.1. Lineage (GTDB taxonomy): Bacteria > Myxococcota_A > SURF-8 > SURF-8 > SURF-8 > SURF-8. Next base: position 7,565 of record QZKR01000052.1, read on the forward strand.
GCCGGGGAAACCCGTGAGAATGGCGACAACCAACGATACGCGCAGAATGGTTTGCTTCATCATTCCTCTCATCCTGTCTTATTCTTCAGTTAGCCTGACGTGACCAGAAACGCGCGAGATTAGCCAGTTTCTAGTTAAACGCGCCCTTGAAGTCAAGGGATTTTCGTTCCCAAACGATCCTCGCCGGCCGAGTCTCTCCCCGCCGTCGATTGCACCGAACACTCCTTATGGCGTGAGGTGTACAACTTGGGCCTTTAACGTTTGAGTCTGAAGATGGTCGGCCGCCCCTCCGCGTCAACGCCTTTGACGGCCGTCGCCATCGCTTTACGGAGGCTGCGAACCTTGTCCCAGGAATCCAGGGACAAAGTCAGTTAGCATGAAAGCTATTAATTCGCAAGCAAAAATTCAGCTTTTTGGGAGTCCGTCGCAGGAGCCTTCAGCCCCCGTTGGCGACCGGTTCGGGCGGGAGCAAAGCCAAGGCCAAAAGCACCTGAAAATTGTCGAACGCATGGCAGACGGTCTGCCCGAAACAGCCGATGAAAGGGGTTTCGATGCGCACGCGGCGGTAGGAATCGAGAAGATGAAGCATCGCGGCCGCCAGCAGCGGCCGTTCGCAGAGAAGCGCCAGCTGCAAAGCCAGGGCGTAGACGGCCACCGAATCGTAGCCCACCGTGGCTTGCCCGGAATCGGGGTCGTAGCGGCCGTAGAGCTGGCCGGCCCGGGAAAGCTGGGCTTCGAGGAACACCGTGACTTCCGGCATGAAAATGCCCGCCTCGGCGAGATGCACGGCGCACATCAGTTTATTGATGAGGTTGTTTTCGGTGTTGAAATAGCCTTGCGCCTTGGTGTCGAACTTGTCGTAGAACAAACCCTGGCCGGTCATCGAAGCGAGAATGAGGTCCCGCGATTTCTCATAGATCCCGTTCCATTTCGCGTCGTAGCGCGACAGAAGCCGCATCGTATACAGATCGAGGTAGCTCAAATCGACGATCGCCGCCGCGGCGACGCCCGACCAGTCCCACGACGCCGCCTCGACGACGAAGCCGTCCTTCACTTCGTGGGCGGCCACGGCTCCGGCCAGGGCCAGGGCGTCCTGCTCGTAATCGCCGCCGCACCATTCGTCGTCGGCCAGAAGCAGCGCGCGCACGAGCCGAAGATCGTCGATCGACGCCGAACTGGCCGCCCGTCTGCCGTTTTTGGCGCTCCATTTCCAGGCGACCAGCCCGAATTCGCCGATCAGGTTCGTTTTCACGAATTTCCAGGCGCGGTCGAATTCGTCGCGCATGCCGCGGCGGACGAAGTAGAGCATGGCCAGTCCCATCGTCTCGGCGAGCACGTCGTCCGGCGCGATCGCGTCGCCGCGCATGGCGGCGCGATCGGCGGCGGGATAAGTGAGGATGCCGCCGTCCGGGCGGATCAATTCCCGGCTCATGAACGTGTAAACGCCGGCTTCGCGCACCGAAAGCGGCGGGCGGCGGGCGATGCAGCCCGGCACGACCTGCGCCGCGAGTCCGGCGACGAAAAACGCGATCAGTACGCTCGGTATATACAGACGCATCCGCGGCATGATCAGGAAAGCGAAGCGATGGCGGCCCGGCATTCTTCCACGAGCCGGCGGACGATTTCGGCGGCGGGCGCGACGTCGCGGATCAGGCCCGACACCTGGCCGATCTCCAGTTCGCCCTCCTCCACGTCGCCGTCGAGCATGCCGAGTCTGGCCCGGCCGCGCCCGAGCAGTTCCGACAGTTTCTCCTTGTCCGCCCCCGCCGCCTCGATGTCGAGCACCCGGCGGCAGAAGGAATTTTTGATGAGACGCACGGGCACGATCGGCTTCAACACGAGAAACGTGTCCGTCGATCCCGCTTCGACGACCTTCGCCTTGAACGCCGCATGGGCGGAAGACTCCGCGGCGCAGACGAAGCGGCTGCCCACCTGCACGCCTTCCGCGCCGAGCGCGAAAGCGGCGGCCATCGCCCGGCCGTCGCCGATGCCGCCGGCGGCGATGACGGGCAGCTTCACCGCATCGACCGCCTGCGGGACCAGGACCATCGTGGTCAATTCGTCGCGGCCGTTGTGGCCTCCCGCCTCGAAGCCTTCGGCGACCACGGCGTCCACGCCGGCGTCCTCGCATTTCTTCGCCAGTTCCGGGGTGGAGACGACGTGCGCCACGACGATCCCGGCGGCCTTGAAGGTCGGCGTGTATTTCTTCGGCGAGCCCGCCGAGGTGAAGACGATCCTGACGCCTTCCTCAAGAATAATCGGGACCATTTCCTCCGCATAGCGGTGGAAAATCGGCAGGTTCACGCCGAACGGCCTGGCCGTAAGCGTGCGCGCCTTGCGGATCTGGGCGCGCAGCAGTTCCGGCGTCATCGAGCCCGCCCCGATCAGGCCCAGCGCGCCGGCCTCGGCGGCGGCGGCGGCGAGCTTCGCTCCCGACACCCAGATCATTCCCGCTTGAACGATGGGATGCTCGATGCCGAACAGTTCGTTGACGCGCGTGCGACGCATGCCGCCTCCCCGTTGAACGGCCTTAGACGTTGAAGCGAAAATGAATCACGTCGCCATCCTGCGGAATATACTCCTTGCCCTCAAGGCGGATTTTCTTCGCTTCGCGCATCTTGGACTCCGCGCCCAAAACCACGACGTCCCGCCAGTCCATGACTTCGGCGCGGATGAAGCCGCGTTCGATGTCGGAGTGGATCTTGCCCGCCGCCTGGTGGGCCTTGGTTCCCTTGTGGATCGTCCAGGCGCGGACCTCCTCCGGGCCGAAGGTGAAAAAAGAGATCAGGTTGAGCATGTCGTAGGCTTCGCGGATGAAACGATCCTTCGCCGGCCGGTCCAGACCGAGCGATTTCAGGTATTCGCTCCGTTCGGCGGTCTCCAGGTCGTTGACCTCCATCTCCACCTGCCCCGAGATGGCCATTACTCTCAAGCGTTGCGCCGCGGCGAAAGTTCCAAGCTCCGCCGGCAGGGGCGCGGCGGCCTTGTCCTCGGCGACGTTGACCAGCAGCAGACAGGGCTTGAGCGAGAGAAACCCGAAGCCCGCCAGCTCGGCCCAGGCTTCCTCGGACAAATCCATCGTGCGCAATGGCTTTTCCTGATCGAGGTGGCTCTTGATCGCCTCCATATGCTCCCGTTCGCGGGTCTTGGCCCCTTGTTTGGCGAGTCGGGCAAGCCGGTTTTCCGCGATCATCAGGTCGGAGAGCGCCAGTTCCGACTCGAAATTGCGGGCGTCGCGGAGGATGTCAACGGGTTCCGGCACGGCGGGATTGTCGAAGCCGCGCACGACGTGGACCAACGCCTCCAGAGCTTTCATGTCGTTGAGCATCGCCGGCGGAAAGCCTTTTCCGCCGGCCGGCGAGGCGGCGGCCAGATCGGTGAAGGTGATTTCGGCGTAAGTGAGCTTCTTCGGCTGCACTTTGTCCGCGATCTGGGCCAGCCGTTCATCGGGGACCTTGATCGTCCCGAGATTTTTCGCCTCGGCGGCGCTGAACCCGCCCACCTCGGCGTGCAAACCGGTCAAGGCATTGAAAACCGTAGTCTTACCGCTGCCGCGAAACCCTACAATTCCCGCTTTCATGGCAGGCTTCCCTTCGTTGCTTGAAGTCCGCCGTTTATTTAACAGATTTGCCCCGCTCTCGCAAGCTCCATATACCTCAAGCGACAGGTCGCTCGCGCGCAAAAAGCTTGAATTTTAGAAAGTTTAATGACATCAACTTATTAACCGAACCTTCGGCGCTGTCACAAAAACTTTTGACTTCGATTTGGCACAATGCTAGCATGAAGCGGCCTAAAAATACCATAATATTGGTAACATGGGGAAAGGACACGATAAATGGCCGATTCGCAGAAAGCGGATTTCCAGAAACTGGCCGATCAGTTCACCAAATTTCTGTTGCGCACAAGCCCGGTGACGGCTTCTTATGTCGGGGTTCACGATTATGATGAAGAATTGGCCAGTTACACGCCGGCCGCCATCAAGGCAAAAGTGCAGAAGCTGGCCGCTTTCCGCTCGCAATTCAAGGCCTTGACTCGCCGCAAACAGGAGCCGGACGACGCGGTCGATCTGGAACTGGCCCTCGGCCATATCGAAACCGAGACCCTGTTGGCCACCAAGCATCCTCTGCATGCGCTGCTCCCCGATCTCTACCTCAATGAAATTCTCTTCGGGGTTTATGCCCTGATTTCAAGAAACTTTGCCGATGAGCGAACCCGGGCGCTCTCGGCCACACGCCGCTTGGTGCAGGCGGAGTCGATGCTGCAGCAGGCGCAGAAAAACCTCAAAAACGTCCCGCAGGTGTTCGTCGAATCGGGGATGCACACCTGCATCGGCGCCATCGCCTTCTTAAAAGACGCCGTCCCCGAATTCGCGCGCGACGTTCGCGGCAGCCTCAAAGATGCGCTTTTGGAAGCCAACCAGGAGGCGATCGCCGTCTTGGATGGCTTCGGCCGGTACCTGCAGGATAAATTGCTTCCCACCGCCAAGGACAATTTCTCCATCGGCGCGCCGCTTTACAACCAGCTTTTGAAAATTCACCATCATCTGGACTATTCGCACGGCGACCTGCTGCGCATCGCCCGCAAGACGATCAAGGACACCGAGGAGGCTTTGGCCAAGACCGCGGCGCAGCTTTCGAAAGGCCAGTCGTGGAAACAGCTTGTGGAAAAACTGAAGAAGGAACACCCGACGACCCAGGGACTTTTGGGCGCCTATAAAAAAGAAATGCTCGCCGCGCGGGCGTTCATCAAGGAAAACGAACTGATCACGATCCCCGAGGGGGAAACGCTTGAAGTCGTGCCCACCCCTGCTTTCGCGCGGCCGCTGATCCCTTATGTGACTTACATTTCCCCGGCGCCGCTGGACGCGGAACAAAAAGGCCTGTTCTGGGTGACGGTGCCTTTCGGCCTGCCGCAGAAAGAAGCCGCCGAACGGCTCAAGGGACACAGCAAATGGCGCATCCCGACGATGGCTCTGCACGAAGGTTACCCGGGCCGCCATCTGCAAAGCGTGCGCGCCAACCGCAGCGGCCGGCTTCTGCGTCACCTCGTTTCCACGTCGGTCTTTTCCGAAGGCTGGGCCTTCTATTGCGAGGAGATGATGGCCGCGGCGGGCTGCCAGAGCCATCCCAAGGAGCGGCTGCTGCAGCTTCGCGACACGCTCTTCCGCGCCTACCGCGTGGTGATCGACGTCGGCCTGCATACCAAGACGATCAAATTCTCCGCCGCCGTCAATCTGCTGGTGGAGCAGGTGGGCGTGGGCGCGGCCAACGCCGAGGCGGAAGTGCGCCGCTATTGTCAGATGCCCACTCAGCCGATGAGCTATCTGATCGGCCACATGGAAATCAAGAAACTCCTGGCCGACTATAAGCGAAAGAAGGGCGGCAACTTCCTGCTCAGGCAGTTCCACGACGACCTGCTCGCCCACGGCACGATCCCGCTGTCGATGATCCGGCAGCTCATGGGGCTTTAAGCGCAAGGCGGCGGCCCCCTCTCCGCCTTATCATTCTGAGAGGATTTCCATGCCCGCCATCGCCGTCATCGGAGCCGGAAGCTGGGGCAAAAATCACGTTCGCGTCTTCGCCCAGCTCGGCGCGCTTCGCGCCGTAGTCGATCCGAATCCGGCCGCGCTTGCCGAAGCGCGCCGCCTCTACCCCGACGTGGCGGCGTACGAAAGCGTCGAGGCGCTGTTGAAGAACGGCGGCGTCGAGGCCGTGGCGGTCTGCACGCCCGCCGTCACGCACTACGCCCTGTGCAAACAGGCGCTGGAGGCCGGGCTGGACGCTTTCGTGGAAAAACCGTTCACGCTCGATCCGGCCGAGGCCGCCGAACTCGTCGAACTGGCCGAACGAAAAAAGCGTGTCGTCATGGTGGGCCATCTGATGCTCTACCATCCCGGCGTGCGGCGGATGAAAGAACTCGTCGATTCCGGCGAACTGGGCCGCATCCATTACATCTACGGCCAGCGCGTGAACCTGGGCCAGGTGCGGCGCGACGAGAACGCCATGTGGTCTTTGGGTCCGCACGACGTTTCCGTGGTCGTGCATCTCTTCCAACAGACGCCGGTGCGCGTCGCCGCCGTGGGCTCGTCCTACATCCAGACGCAGACCGGCGTGGAGGACGTGGTGTTTCTCAACCTGATGTTCGCCGACGGCCGGATGGCCAACATCCATCTGTCCTGGCTGGACCCGCACAAGATCCGCCAGTTCACGCTGGTCGGTTCGAAGAAGATGCTGGTCTTCGACGACACGCTGGCCACGGAAAAGCTGCGCATCTACGACAAGGGCGTCCGCGGACCGTACAATCCCGGCCAGTACGAATCCTACGGCGACGCGCTGACGCTCCATTCCGGCGACATTCTCATCCCGCGTCTGGACATGGCGGAGCCGCTGAAGCTTCAGGACAAGCACTTCCTGGAATGCGTCGCGACGCGCAACAAGCCGCTCACCGACGGCGCGAACGGCCTGGACGTCGTGCGCATCCTTTCCGCCGCCTCCCGCTCGCTCGCCGAACACGGCACGCCGATCGCGCTCGAAAACGTTGCGACAGAGGGACGGGCATGACGGCGAGCCGCCCGGACTGGCCGGAGGGCCGCTACCTCGTCACCGGCGGGGCGGGCTTCATCGGTTCCAACCTCGCCGAAGCGATCGCCGCTTCGGGACGTCCGGTGCGCGTCGCCGATAACTTCATCACCGGCCGCCGCGAAAATCTGGCCGGCCTGGACGGCGTTCTCTTGATCGAAGGCGACCTGCGCGACCCCGGCGTCTGCCGCGCGGCGATCGCCGGCGTCGATTACGTGCTGCATCAGGCGGCGCTGGGCAGCGTGCCGCGCTCGATGACGGACCCCCTGGCCACCCACTCCCACAACGCCACGGCGACCCTGAACGTCTTCTGGGCGGCGCAGCAGGCGGGCGTCAAGCGCGTCGTCTACGCCGCGTCGTCTTCCGCCTACGGCGACACGCCGACCTTGCCGAAAGAGGAGGCGATGACGCCCCGGCCGATGTCGCCCTACGCGGCCAGCAAGCTCGCCGGCGAATTCTACGCCCAGGTGTTCGCCCGTTCCTACGGGCTGGAGACGGTGTCGCTGCGCTACTTCAACGTCTTCGGCCGGCGGCAGGACCCGGAAAGCCAGTATGCGGCGGCCATCCCCCGTTTCGTGCGCAAGCTCTTGGCGGGCGGGCGGCCGACGATTTTCGGCGACGGCGAACAGACGCGTGACTTCACTTACATCGACAACGTCGTCGAAGCCAATCGCCTGGCGCTGCTCGCGCCCAAGGAAGCCGTCGGCGAGACGTGCAACATCGCCTGCGGCGAGCGGGTGACGATGAACGAACTGGCTTCGACCTTGGCGCGGCTGATCGGCGTCGCTATCCAGCCGGAACACGCGGCGGCGCGGCCCGGCGACATCCGCCATTCGCTCGCGGATATTTCCAAGGCCGAGCGGCTTCTGGGCTATCGTCCGCAGATTCTCTTCGCCGAAGGTCTCGCCCGCACGATCGAATGGTACCGGCAAACAAGCCGCTGATCTTTCCGCCGAGAGGCGACTCCGCAACACGCCGGGGAGAGACCGGCGCGTTCATCGCAGGCTAAAGAACAAAAGCCAGAACGTGGGCCGAGACGCCCGCCGCGATCGAGAGCGCCGTCAGTTTGAAGGCATAGCGTTTCCAATGCGACAAGGTGGCGGGCTCGTAGTCGGCCGTTTTCCCGTTCAGGCGGACGATGTCCGCATAGCGAACGAGAACGAGAGCCAGCCAGGCGAGCCAGAAAAACAGGTCGTAGAGAGACGGGCCGTAGGCTTTGTTCTGGACGATCAGAATCGGCAGGAAAAAAAGCGGAAAATTGCCGAATGCAATCCAATATAAGCGGGCAACTACCTTAAGGATGGAATCATAGCGGGGAACAGACTTTTCCTGGACGGGATTGCTCACGGACCACCTCCAGCCGTCGGCGCCCATGACAAATGGACGCCCTCCGGACGGCGGCCCGACCGTCTTTTATTTAACCTGCAACATACTCCCTCGAATATGCAGCACCCATGAATACCCTATCTAGCAATCGTTCGGCTGTCAAGGAGTCGTGCCTCAGTCCTCCAGCGGCCGGCAGGCGGGGACGCAATCCTCGCAGGCCGGGCACGACGAGGTGCCGCAAGGCGCGCAAACCTCCCACCACTCGCATTGCTGATCGCTGTAGCAGCCCGGCTCGCCCCAGGGACGGCAGGTGAGCGGGTTGACGCAGGCGTAGCAGTATTGCTGAACGGCGAGAATCTCGTCCTCGGTGCATTGCGGCGTGGGCATCATGCACAAAGGCTGGGTGCCGTCGTCGCAGTGCATGTCGCGTCCGCTGCCCATCGGCTGGCAGGTGTCGAGATAGACGCAGCTCCAGCAGCCGCCCTGGATCACCGACGTTCCGCCCGGCCCGCAATCGAGCCGCTCGATTTCGCAGGTCGCTATCGGTTCGGTCCGGCAGCCGTGCGGCGTGCAGGCCGACAGACAATTGTCGCAGGCCGGGCAGGAAGACGTGCCGCAGGAATTGCAGGCCGCCTCGGCCGGACAATCCGCATCGTCGTAGCAGCCGGGCTGGCCCCAGGGTTTGCAGGTCGCCGGGTTGACGCAGACGTAGCAGTTGTCCTGGTAGGCAAGGATCTCGAAATCGTCGCAGACCACCGGCAATAACGTCTCGCAGGTCGGCTCCGTGCCGTCGTCGCAGCGGGGGTCGTGTTCGAACGGCGCGCAGGCGTCGAGCCCGACGCAGACCCAGCAGCCGTCCCGGACGACGGAGGTCGCGCCCCCTCCGCAATCCGGCCGGATCATGTTGCAGAGCGGCTCGGGCTCGGTTGGGCAACCGTGCGCCACGCAGGCGGCAACGCAATCGAGGCAGTCCGGGCAGGAGGCCGTGCCGCACTCGTTGCACCATTCGTCGGGCCGGCAACTGGTATCGGAGAGACAGCCCGGCTCGCCCCACGGCGCGCAGGTCCCGGGATTCACGCATTGGTAGCAATGATCCTGGTACGCCAGAATTTCATAGTCCCGGCAGACCGGCGGTATGCGGTCGCACAAAGGCGTCGTGCCGTCGTCGCAGCGCGAGTCGTGGCCGGGATCGGCCGGTTCGCAGGTCTCGGCGTTCACGCACAGCCAGCAGCCGTCCCGCACGACGGAAACCTCGCCGAACTGGCAGCCGGGCCGCGACATGCGGCAGGTGGCCTCGGGCTCCGTGGCGCAGCCGTGCGGCGTGCAGGCGGCGACGCAATCGTCGCAGGCCGGGCAGGACGACGTGCCGCAGGGGTTGCACCAGGCGTAGGGCGTACAGCCCTCGTCGCTGTGGCAGTCGGGCTCGCCCCAGGGCCGGCACGTTTCCGGGTTGACGCACTCGTAGCAATGCTTTTGATAGGCCAGGATCTCGTAGGGCAGGCACTCGGGAACATCCATCAGACACATCGGTTGGGTCCCGTCGTCGCAACGGCGGTCGCGATCGACGGGCTCGCAGGTCTCCCTATCGACGCAGACCCAACAGGCGTCCTGCACCACCGCCACGGCCCCGGGGCCGCAGTCGGGCCGCGCCTCGTCGCAGGCCGCTTCCGGCTCGGTCGGGCAGCCGTGAGCCACGCAGCCGGCGACGCAATCGTCGCAGTCGGGACAGGAGGAAGCGGCGCAGGGGTCGCAATACTGATCCGACGGGCAGTCGCGGTCGCGGACGCAGCCGGCCTGGCCCCACGGCTGGCACGTCTCGGGGTTGACGCAGGCGTAACACGATTGCTGGTAGGCGAGGATTTCGTGCGGCTGGCAGACGGGAGTGGGCATGTCGCACAACGGCTCCGTTCCGTCATCGCAGTGCGTGTCGCGCGTCGCTTCGCAGGTTTCCAGGTTCACACACACCCAGCAGCCGTCGCGCACGACGGCTACGTTGCCTTCGCCGCAGTTGGGGCGCAGGCCGTCGCACGCCGGCTCCGCTTCCGTCTCGCAGCCGTGCGCTTCGCAGTAAGGCTGCCAGACGTCGGGCGGGTCCCGCCACTGAGCGCCGGGCGTCGTCACGCAATATTTGTCGGCCGGGCAATCGCTGTCGGTCTCGCATTCCGGCTGGGGCTGGTCGCCATCGGTGATGACGTCGTCGTCCTCGGTCACGTCGCCGTCCAAGGTTCCATCCCCCTCCGTCACGTCCTCGTCGCCGGCGTTGTCGCCGTCGCCCGATGCGTCCCCGTCTTCGGATCGGTCGCCATCCTCAGCGGCGTCGTCATCGGTGAACACCGCCGTTTCCTGGGTGGTGCAGCCGACGAGAGCCATGAAAACCCCCAACCGCAAAACCGTCTGTAGCAAGGTCGCGCGCATGGCGTCCTCCTCTGGGTTCTCAAATTTCAAGCTTGTCGAAACAGGAGCAAGGCCCGTGCCAATCCTCTGATTCGCCAACATGGCGAAACAGCTAGTCTTATCGGAGGACTGGCCCAACCTTGTTGTCAAGCTGACAGGACAATTGTCCCCCACCGAGGCGGAATTTGCAAGCCCGCAATGCAAGGGGCGGTTCGCGGCCTCGTCAAGCCCCGGTCGGCTGTGTTATAGTCGAGCGTAAAGAAATCTGGTTTGCGAGGTTCGTCATGCAGAATCGAATCCGAGGCTGGCGATTGGTCGCGATGCTGGCCATCACCTTCGCCCTCGGCGCGGCCTTCGGGGCGGCGAGCGGCTCGGCCGCCCGCGCCGAAACCGACGCCTACGGCAAGCTCGACATCTTCGCCAAGGTGCTCCATTACGTGGAGACCAACTATGTCGATAACGTGCGCCGCGAAGACCTGGTTTACGGCGCGATCCGCGGCATGCTGGACACGCTCGACCCGCACACCGTCTTCATGCCGCCGGACGTTTTCCAGGAGATGAAGATCGACACGAGCGGCGAATTCCAGGGCTTGGGGCTGATCGTCGAGTCGCGCGACCGGCGGCTCGTGGTCATCACGCCGATCGAGGACAGCCCCGCCGCGCACGCCGGAGTGCTGAAGAACGACGTCATCATCGCCATCGACGGCAAGGACACGCTCGACATGGAACTCGCCCAGGCGGTGACCTTGATGCGCGGCCCCGTCGGCACCAAGGCGAGCCTGACGCTCAGCCGCGAGGGCGTCGCCCAGCCGCTCGTCGTCGATCTCGTGCGCGGCCACATCCGCGTCGCCTCCGTCGAACAGCGGCTTCTCGACAAGGGCGTGGGCTATCTGAAGATCAAATCCTTCCAGGACCGCACCGACGCCCAGGCCGTCAAGGCGCTGCAGACGCTCTCGCGGCAGAACTCCGGCGAACTGACGTCGCTCGTGCTCGACCTGCGCGGCAACCCCGGCGGGCTCTTGGAGGAAGGCGTGCGCTTCGCCGACGAGTTCTTGGGCGACGGGCTGATTGTCAGCACCGAAGGCCGCAACGGCCAGCAGGTCGAGACGGCGCGCGCCCACCCCTCCGGCGCGGCGGTCGCCCCGCGTCTGGCCGTGCTCGTCGATGAGCAGAGCGCCTCGGCGGCCGAGATCGTCGCCGGCGCGCTGCAGGACCAGCGGCGCGCCCTGCTCTTCGGCGTCACCACCTACGGCAAGGGCTCGGTGCAGAACATCATCAGTCTCGACGACGGCAGCGGCTTGAAGATCACCGTCGCCCGCTATTTCACGCCGTCCCGCCGGCCGATCGAAGGGGTCGGCGTCGCGCCGGACGTCGTCGTGGCCAATCCCGCCGCGCTGGAGCAGTGGACGCCGGAGGTGGACGAAAGCGGGCTGGCCCCGGAACCGCCGGAAACGGACGCGACGGGGAAAAAGCTTCTGGCGGCGCTTCCCTTGCCGAAGGACCTCGATCCCAACGACCATCAACTCCGCGCCGCCTACGCCTATCTGAAGCTGGGGGAACTGCCGAAGTAGGGTCAGCCGAACACATGCTTGTCGCAGGCTCCAAGCATGGCACGCCCCAAGCAGGCCACCCGCTGCTGACCTTCGGCAGAGGTGCTCGACCGCCTGCCGCTCAGGCGGGCTTCGCCGTCGTGACGTTCAACGCCGCGGCGTTGACGATCACGGGCAGCTTGGACTTCCAGTCGGCCCAGGTCTTCGGGTTCGTCGCCAGCTCGCACATGAAGTGCGCGACGTTGGCCATGTTCGTGCTGCCGGGCGCGAAGAGGCTGTTCACGAGGCCCTCGTGCAACGCGTACTCCGAGACGTCGCCCTCCAGGAGCGAGTCCGGTCGGACTGCCGCCCACTGAACGAACGCGTTGTTCGGCCCGATTTCCTCGAGCAGGAAGTCCGCGGCCCGCTGGTTGTCCTTGGCCGGGGGAAGCACGCCGCAGAGCATCCAGAGAAACGCCCTCTCGAGAGAGCCCCGGCGCGTGTCGAGGCCGCCTGGGCGATTGACCGAGACGCTGCTCATGAGGATGAACTTGACCGGCGCTGCGGGCTCGAGCGCTTCGATCCCTCGGCACAGGCGCATCGTCGCTCTCGTGACAAGGTCACGCGGTGGTCCGAAGATGCCCTTGAGGCTGAGGACGTGACCGAGACAGGAGATGACGGCGTCGCAGCCGCGCAGGTGTTGCTGCAGCTCCTCATCTCGAAGCGACAGCAGGCTGGCCTCGATCACCGTCAGGTTGGGGTTCCCCGCGACGTCGGGCGGAAGCTTCCCGCCCGATCGCACGATGGCGCGAACGCCTATGCCGCGGCCCAGGAGTTGCTGCAACACGCGCCCGCCCGTGCGTCCGGTGCCGCCAACGAGAAGAACGGTTTGTTGCGTGGGCATGTCTATGTCTCCTTCAAGCATCTCGGGAGCGCAAGACCGGGCGTGGTCGCCAGCGACGGGTGGCGGGTTTGAAGTGTGCCATGCTTGGAGTTTGCGACAAGCATGTGCCTTGAAGTTTGATTTTCCCTCCGACGCACTCACGTAAAAAAAAACTATTTCATGAGACATGCCTGTCGCGGACTCCAGGCATGGCACACCCCAACCACGTTATCCATCCATGGTTCAAGCTCAGCCTTCAAGTTTGTCCAGCAGGGCGGGCAAGCCGGAAAGATCGGGAAGCCCGAAATCGCCGAAGCCCGGACGGGCTTTCTCGCCGACGATCACCGAGCGCACCCCGCCGTTTTTCGCCGTCTCCACGTCGATCTCCGAATCGCCGACTAGCAGCGTCTCTCCGGCTGAAGCAGCCAGCTTATCGAGGATCGTACTCACGACGATCTTATGCGGCTTCGGTTCGGCGAGCGTGCGGGCATGAACGACGTACTCGAAGTAGCGCTCCAGGTCGAAGTGCTTCAGCACGGCCGGCGTCGTCGGGCCGCGATTGGTGGCGAGGGCGAGCTTGCAGCGGCCATGAACGGCGGCCAGGGTCTCGCGCACGAAAGGCTTCAGCGTCAAAGAAATCAGGTGCAGCCGGGGATCGAAATTTTCCTTGAACCGCTTGGCCTTCGCCAGAATTTCCGGATCGGGAAGCATCAGTTCGAGAAAGCCCTTTTCGGGAAGAGTGTAGAAAAGCTCCGCCTTGTCCTCCGGAAACGGCAATCCGAGATGCTCGTACATCTGGCGAAAGAAGAACAGCAGGGCGTCCTTCGAGCCGATCAGCGTTTCGTCCAGATCGAAGATGAGGGCTTTGATCATGCGTAACCCTTGCCGCCGGGGTTATGGGAGTCGGCGGGTCGGGCCATGATAGTCGGGCGTATCGCCTAACGCAAGCCGGGCCGCCGGCGTTCTACAAGCCCCGCATCCATTCCGGTTTGAGGGTGCGGTCGTCGTGGCGGGCGATCACGTCGTCGATCAAGGCCAGCACGCGCGGCTTGTCCTGCGGCATGTCGGCCTTGATCGGCAGGTAATTGCTCGCATGGTTGGCGGTGAAGTGGCAACGGCTGAAATCGCTTTCGGCGACGATCGTCCGCAGCTCGCGCAAAAGACCCCACTTGTCGGGCAGCACGAAGCGGCCCGCTTCGGCGTCCTCGTAAAGCGGCGTGCCGAGGACAAGCGTCAGCATCAGGCAGCCCACGTAATCCGGATCGGCGGCCGTGAGCAGCGCGGCGGTGTTCCGGGCGTGCTGCTCGGACAACTCCTCGCCGCCCGCGCCCAACAGCACGATCGCCGAGTAGAGGATGCCCGCCTGCTTCACGCGCCGCCCGGCCTCGGCCTGCTCGGCGGCGGTGGAGCCCTTGCGGATGCGGCGCAGCACCTCGTCGTCGCCCGACTCCAGGCCGTGGTAGACGATGCCCAAGCCCGCGTCCTTCAGTTCCCGCAGTTCCTCGACGGATTTCGCCAGCACGCCGCGCGCGTCGCCGTAGACGCCGACCCGCTCGATCTGCGGGCCGTGTTCCTTGATGTAGCGCAGAATGCGCACGAGCTTGTTGGTCGAGAGAATCAGCGCGTCGCCGTCGCAAAGGAACACGCGGCGGTAATAGGGCTCGGCCAGCCCCTCATCCAGGTCGGCCTGGATCGTCTCCCATTTCTTGGCGCGAAAGGTTTTGTCGGCGTACATCGCGCAGAAGGCGCAGGTGTTGTGGCTGCAGCCGACCGTCGCCTGAACGAGCAGCGAATCCGCTTCGGAAGGCGGGCGGAAGATCGCGCCGACGTAATCCATCCGTCGTCTCCGCCTCAGCCTTCCTGCGCCTCCAGCCAGCGTTCGGCCTCCAGGGCCGCCATGCAGCCCGAGCCGGCGGCCGTGACCGCCTGGCGGTAGACGTGGTCCTGGACGTCGCCGCAGGCGAAGACGCCTTCGAGGCTCGTCTTGGTCGAATCGGGCGCGGTGAGCAGGTAGCCTTTCTCGTCCGTCTTGAGCTGACCCTTGAACAGCTCGGTGTTCGGCGTATGGCCGATGGCGAGGAAAAAGCCGTCGCAGGCGAGTTCGCGGATTTCGCCCGTCTTGACGTCCTTGATGCGGACGCCGGTGACGCCCATGTCGTCGCCCAGCACTTCCACCGGCAGACCGTTCCAGACGACCTCGATCTTGGGGTTGGAAAGCGCCCGTTTGACCATGATCTTCGAGGCGCGGAATTCGTCGCGGCGGTGGACGATGTAAACTTTCTTGGCGAACTTGGAGAGGTGATTCGCCTCCTCCATCGCCGAATCGCCGCCGCCCACGACCACCACGACGCGGTCGCGGAAGAAGGGCCCGTCGCAGGTGGCGCAGGCGCTGACGCCGCGCCCCTGGAAGGTCTGCTCCGAGGGCAGGCCGAGGTAGCGCGCCGAGGCGCCGGTGGAGATAATGATCGCTTCGGCCAGGTATTCCTTGCCGTTGGCGAACACTTTAAAGGGCCGTTTCGAAAAATCCACCTTCTCGACGGGGGCGGGGATCACCGTCGTCCCGAAGCGCTCGGCCTGGCGTTTCATGACGTCCATCAGGTCGGGGCCCTGAATGCCGTGCTCGAAACCGGGAAAGTTCTCCACCTCCGTGGTGGTGGTAAGCTGGCCTCCGGGCTGCATCCCCATGAACAGCACCGGCTTCAGGTCGGCGCGCGCCGTGTAGAGGGCGGCGGTGTAGCCCGCCGGGCCCGAGCCGATGATCGCCACTTTCACATGCTCCGCATTTGCCATACCGATCGTCCTTTCAGAAGAGGTTCGTGCGCAGACCGTTTGTCGCGTCACCTGTAACTGTAATCATCAATTCCCGGCGCGCAACCGGAAAAAGCAAAGGCGTAGGCTTCATGCGCCGGCGCTTTTCAAGCCGCGAAACCGGCGAAAATCGGATTAATTGCTTGACAACCGCCGGGCATTAATCTAGAAACTGTGGTCCCTGACGGTTGCCGTCACAGGAGAATGCCATGCGGACTTACAGCGCGAAGCCGAACGAACTCGAGAAGAAATGGTACGTGGTGGACCTCCAGGACGTGGTCCTGGGCCGCGCCGCGACCCAGATCGCCACGATTCTGCGCGGCAAGCACAAGCCCAGCTTCACCCCCCATGTCGATTGCGGCGATTTCGTCGTCGTCATCAACGCCGGCAAGGTGCATGTCACGGGCAAGAAGCTTTCCGACAAGATCTACTTCAATCACTCGCAATTTCCCGGCGGCATGAAAAAGACGCCGCTGGAAGAGCGTTTGGAGAAAAACCCCGAGCGGATCATCGTCGATGCGGTCAAGCGCATGCTGCCCAAGAACCGCCTCGGCCGGGCGCTCTTGAAGAAGCTGAAAGTCTACGCGACGGGCGAGCATCCGCATCAGGCGCAGAAGCCCGAAGCGCTTAAACTGCCCTATTAGCATCGAGGGAAGAGAATGGCATCGATCGGTTGGAACTGGCACGCCGTCGGCAAACGCAAGACGGCCATCGCTCGCGTCTGGATGCGCCCCGGTTCGGGCATGATCCTCATCAACGGCCGCAAGGCTCCGGAATACCTGCGCCGCGCGGCGCTGGAGATGATCGTCAATCAGCCCCTGGAGCTCACGGAGAGCGAGGGCCGTTACGACATCGTCTGCAATTGCCAGGGCGGCGGACTGGCCGGCCAGGCGCTGGCGATCAAGCACGGCATTTCCCGCGCGCTTCTGGAGGTGGACACCGATAAATATCGGCCCATCCTCAAGAAAGCGGGCTTCCTGACGCGCGACGCGCGCATCAAGGAGCGCAAGAAATACGGTCTGCGCGCCGCCCGCCGCCGCTACCAGTTCTCGAAACGTTAATCGCCGTTCTACGACGCTCACGGCCTCCCGCTCGCGCGGGGGGCCGTTTTTTTTGTCCGCCGGGCTTCCTTTCGGGCTTGCCTCCAGCAAAAATTTTTCCTCAAGTTCGTTTGATCCCATCCGATAGATTGGATTGCGAGGGACCGCGTGCGCCTCGCTTAAATGGCCTATGGCGCAGCGCATCAAGGACGAGGAAGAAATGAAAATCCAAAACGACATCAAGCCTGTAGAGCAGCCGACGCGCCCCGCACGCCCTGAGACGCCATCCGCCCCGCCGCCCGAAACGCCGCCTCCCGAAGAGGATTATCGCGTCGATCTCCGCACTTCCGGCGCGGCTCCGGCCGATAAGGCCGCCCAAGCCGAGGCCGAAAGCGTCTCCTTGCGGGACGAGGAAGCCGCTTCGCAGCTTTCCTTCGATCTGGCACGGCAGATTCTAAGCGATTCCCACCACGCCCAGGCCGCCCACACCCGTTTCCACGCCGAAACGGTCGCCGGACTCTTCGACACCTGACAATCCCCAAGAAAAGGCCCCTTGGAGCGGGGATCTCCTCGGGGCTCATAGAAGGGGGTAAGGGAAGAGGGTTTGGGGAAGGTTCGGGGCGGAGAATACCTCCTAGCCTTTCGATCCGCCGACGCACCGTCGGATCAGGCGGTCGAGCTGGTCGGGATCGAAGGGTTTGTTCAGAATCGGAATGCCCATCTGGCGCACGGCCTCGATTTCAGGCGTGTGCGTCAGGCCGGTAATGACGATGACCGGCAGCGCAGGCTTGATCGCCCGCGCCCGCTCGATCAGACTGAGTCCTCCCCGACCGGGCATGGTCAGGTCGGTCAGCAAAACGTCGATTTCCCGCCCTGCCGGGCTCTCAAGGAGCTTTAGCGCTTCCGTCACGCCCTGGGCGCCGGCGCTGTCGTACTGGTGGATGAACAACCCGCGGCGCAGGCTGTCCACCTGGATCGGCTCGTCGTCCACGACCAGCACTTTGATTTTGCGCGTCGTGTCTTCCGTGTTTGTGGACGAAGTATCGCAGCATTGGTGTTTCATCTCGCCGAGCCTCCTTGCGCTTTCGGTCAATAGTTATGCGGCTTCCGTGCCAAATTTCCGCCAAACTGAATTTGTAATGATTTTAAGTAGATGGTGTCTGCGATCGGCAAACGGCGATGGCGGGGTGTTTTTCCCGGTCGCCCCAAAATGGCATGTAATTTTTGTAATCTGTCGTATTCACAAAGCAATATAGAGGTTCACCAAAATGGCATAGCCCAGCTCCAAAACCCGACGCGACGACTTCGGAAAAAGACCGAAGCGACCTGCTGAGGTTACGCTTGCCGAACGCTGAAACCTTCGCCGCCCCGGCGATTGCATCCCGGAGAAAAGTGAATTAGATTGGGGCTCGATTGCGCCCGATGATCAGGCGGGTTATAGAGCGGACCAATTTCCCCAGCAATCGAAGGGATCCCCGGAAAGATGACGGATGTCCTGAACAGTTTAAAGTCGGGCGCCAAGGTTCTCCTTCTCAACGCGCCGGTCAGCGATACCGCCACCGCGGAGAAAATGGGCATGATCGCCAGCGAGGCGCCCTTCGGCCTGTTGCGCATCGGCGCCTATTTCCGCCAGCGCGGTTGCCGCGTCGAATGGCTCGACGCCCTGCGCGATCCGCTGTTGAACGGCCGGCTGCGCCGCCACGTCCGCAAAATTCTCCCCTGCGGGAGCCCCGAGAATGGAGCCTCCAAGGAGATTTATCATTACGGGCTGGACAGCGCGCAGCTTGCCCGGCGGCTGGCGGAATTCGACGCGCCGGACGCCATCGCCATTTCGGCCAACTTCACCTGGCATTCGGACGTGCTGGCGGAAACGATTCAAACCTGCAAGTCCGTTTTTCCAAAAACGAAAACGATCCTGGGCGGCAACTTTCCCACCGTCTGCCCGGAAGAGGCGGCGCGCACCGGGGCCGACCAGGTTTTCAGCGGCGACATCGAGGAGGCGCGTTTTCTGCCCACCGCCATCGACCTGATGCCGGGGCCCTACCACGAAGACTATCTCCGGATGATCAAAGGCTGTCCGTACAAATGCAGCTATTGCATCACCAACTGCTTGAACGGCGGGCACGTGTACGCCCAGCCGCCGGAAAAGGTTTTCGCCGAACTGATCGACAAACGCGATCGCTTCGGCGTGAAGACGTTCATCTTCAACGACGACTTCGTTTTGTTTCAGCAGAAAAAATACCTCGATCCCTTCCTGGATATGGTGATTCAGGAAAAACCGGGAGCGATTCTTCAGTTTCCGTTAGGCTTCTCCGCCCACATCGTCACGGAGCCGTTCATCGCCCGCATGCGTCAGGCCGGCGTGGAGACCATCACCCTCGCTCTCGAAACCATCAGCGAGCGCCGCGCCCGCGCCATGAACCGGCCGCACCACATCCGGGAATTCGTCCGCGCCGTGGACATTCTCAAGGCGCACGGCTACAAAGGGCGCAACATTCGCGTCTTCTGCCTCATCGGCCTGCCCGACCAGACGCTGGACGAGATTCTGAAAACGATCTGTTTCCTCTTCCATCTGGGAATCATGCCCAGCCTGACGACCTACACCCTGACCCCCGGCAGCGGGGACATGGAGCGCTTCAAGGATCGCATTCAGTGGAACGCCCTCGACGAGCTTTCGCCCGATTTGTGGCGCTTCGCCAACCCCGAGATGCGGGCGGGCGATCTGGAACGGACCTATCGTTATTTCCACGAGAAGTATTACCCGCTCGAACGGATCGTCGATTCGCCGACGGACGATCCGGTGATCGTGGCGATGCAGAAAATCGTTCGCTCCCGAGGCCATCTGCCTGAAAACCTGTAAGCCCACATTTTGAAATCAGGCGAATCGGGGTTCCGCCCGAAGCGCCGTCGTTCATGCACGGAGCCAAAGCCGGTTAAAGCTATGGCACGGCGGCGCAAGCTGTGTTAATAATGGCTCGCTTCATCGCCGTCCGCTTGGGCGGCGCAACGAAGCGGCAAGAAGCTCCCGATCAGGCGCGAGGGGATCGGCAGGCATGGCCACCGACGAAGAAAACAAACCTCTTCCGTCAAGCGGCGGACAAGCGGCCATGCGCCTGATCGTTTCCGGTTTGCTGGCCGCCGGTGGAATAACCGCCGCCGTTTCCGGCGCAAGGGCGGACCAGTGGATCGTCGGAACGCTCGCCCCGCTGTTCGCCGTTGCCGCTGCGGCGGCGCTTTTCGCCCGCCGTTCGTCCGCCATCGAACTCGCGCTGTGGGCGGTTTTGTTCGGCCTGTTCGTTTCCGCCTGGCCCTGGACGCTGGCCGCCTTCGCCGCCGCGGCGGCCGGGCTCGTCCTTCGCCGGCGCGTGCTGTTCGCCCCCCGCCCGGCGGTAAAGCGTCCCCTGCGGGATTTTTGGGGCGCGCTGCGACTCACGGCCGCTTTGTTCGTTTTTACGGAACTCCTTGCGGGCTTCCTCTTCGAACGCCTCTATTCCTACGATTTTCACAAGGTGTTCAGCCGCACAGAGGCTCCCTTCGACACGACGTTCCCCCTCACGCCCGACAAAAAGACGCTGCTGACGCTCGGATCGAGCCCCGCCAACCTGGAACTCGTCACCGGCAAGGCGTTCTCGTATCTGCTGGCCGAGCGGCTTTCCGGCCGCCTCAATTTCCTCTTCTACCTGCTGGGCGGCGTCAACTCCGATACGTGGCTCAGGCTGGCCGAAAACGCGCTGCAAAAAAATCCCCGACCGGACGCCTTCATCGTCTACTCCGGGATTCAGGACTGGAACCAGACCGAACTGCAATACTTCATCCGCGAGGTCGATCTGCTCTCCGAGGTCAAGGGCGGGCTGAGCTTCGCCCGCTGGCTCACGACCCATTCCAGCCTCGTGAAGTTCACGGCGGCGCTGATGAAAACCCACACGTCGCGCCCTTGCACGGAAGACCAGGCGGACAGGGTTTTCGCCCACTATGCGGCCAATCTCGACCGGCTGATCGAAATGGCGCGCCGGAACGGCGAGCGGGTCTTCGTCGTCACCGTGGTCGCCGATTACAGCCGCATCTGCCTCTCCAATCGTTCCTATCTGGACAAGGTCAACCAATACGCCCGGAATCTGCCGGCGCGGCAGCCGCACGTCACGGTCATTGACTTCGCGGAAGAGTTCTGGAAACGATACCCGAACGGCCGGGCCGCTCCCGACGACTGCACGCCCTTCGAACCGGCGGCGACGCCGGGCGAATGCGGCGATCCTTATCATCTCGGGCCGGCGGGACACAAACTGATCGCCGACATGCTGCAACCGGTCATCGAACGGTGGGCCAACGATGAAGCAAACGCGCCTTAGCCTGCTTTCCGACCTCGGCCGTATGGTCTGGCGGCGGAAAATCTGGTTTCTCGTGCCGTTCTTTTTCTTTCTCTTGTTCGCCATGCTGGTGCTGGTGATGATGGAGACCCCGGCGCTGATGCCCTTCTTCTACGCGATCTTCTGAGGCGTCGATGAGCGCGTCCGCCTCCGCCTCCCTCTCCGCCGCCGTCCTTTTCTCCGGCGGACCGGCCGCCGCTTTCGCGGCGATTCGGCTCGCCGAACGCGCCGACCGCGTGCATCTGCTGGCCGGCTTGAGGGCGGGCGCGCCGTCTCAAGGCTTGATCGACGAGGCGGCATGGCTCAACCATTGGGCCGGCGAGAAAGAAAAATTCGTCCTGCACCGTTTCCCGATAGAAGCGCTCGTCCGTCATCTTTCCAGCGAGCGCCGCTGGTCCGACCTGCTGCGCCATCGCTCGCTGACGCTCGCCCTCGACGATCTCACGGCCCTCGCCTGCCATTGGCGGGCGCTGGCCTTCTGCCTCGATCACGGCGTCGTCCTGGCCGCCGACGGGGCGCGGCGCGTCGCCTGGGACCGCGCCTTGCAGAATCCGGCGATCGGTCTCAGACGGCTTGAAGCGCTCTACGCCGAACTCGGCGTGAGATTGGAGCATCCCGCCTTCGAGGAGGATGATTCGCTCAAACGCGCGCTGCATGCTCTGCGTTATTACCGCTTGAAGGATAAACGGCTCGTCGAGGACAAACCGCTTGCTCCCGAGCCGGAGCGCGCCCTGGCGCGCGCCTGGCGGCGCGTCATGCGGCCGGAGAAACGCCGCGAGACGTTCGAACGGCGCATGGCCGCTTTCTTCGGCGAAAAAATCGCCGTCGTCGCCCGGGCCTTGCAAGCCCGGCGGAAAGATCCGGCCGGAAATCCTTGGGCGAAGCTGCTGGAAGACGAGGCGAAGGGATGAAGCGGCTGCTCGCCTATCTCCTTTCCCTCCTTGCCTGCGCCGTGGCGCTCGGTTTGCCGTTCGGCCTGCGGCGCGCCTTCGGCCGGCTGGTCGGCCTGATCGCCGGCGAACGCGGCTTGAGCGACACCGGATTGTTCCGGGCGCAGTTCAAGTTCTGGAACAGGGCGGTTTTAGGGTTCGTTTTCTATCTCGGCCTGCCGTTCAGCAAGCTGCTGTTCGCCCTGGGCGGCCGGTCGAAACTCGCGCCCAAATCGGGCGCGCCCACGTACTGGGTGGAGCGCGAATCGCCGGAGCGTTTCGTCGAGGGCATCGACGACCCGTTCTGAGCCGCGCCTAGCGAGGGATCGGTGAACGTTCTCGGCCTCTCCTTCATGTATCACGATTCCGCCGCCGCGCTTTTGCAGGACGGCGCGATCGTCGCCGCCTGCGCGGAGGAGCGCTTCTCGCGCAAGAAGCATTCGCTCGATTTTCCGGAAGGCGCGATCGAGGCCTGCCTGAAAATCGGCGGCGTGGGCGTGAACGATCTCGACGCGATCGTTTTCTACGAGAAGCCGCTCTTGAAGTTCGAGCGCATCGTCACGATGACCGCCGAGGCGTTCCCCAAGGGCTTCGGCCTGTTCGCCGATTCGATCCCGCTGTGGCTCAAGTACAAGCTGTTCATCCGCAACCTGATCCGCGAGAAGCTCGACTACGGCGGCCGCATCGCCTTCGCCGATCACCATTACGCCCACGCGGCGAGCGCGTTCTACTCGTCCGGCTTCGACGAGGCGGCCATCCTGACGATGGACGGCGTCGGCGAGTGGGCGACGATGACGAAGGGCGCGGGCCGGGGCGACCGCCTGCATCTCACGCACGAACTGCGCTATCCGCACAGCCTCGGCCTGCTCTACAGCACCTTCACCGCCTTCCTGGGCTTCCGCGTCAACGGCGGCGAAGGCAAGGTGATGGGGCTGGCCTCCTACGGCAAGCCGGTTTACAGCGAGAAGCTGCTTAGCGACATGCTCGACGTGCGCGAGGACGGCTCCTTCCGCTTCAATCTCGATTACTTCGCCTTCACCCAATCGATGGTGATGTACAGCGCTCGCTTCGTGCGGGAATTCGGCGCGCCGCGCGCTCCCGAATCGGAGTTGACGCAGCGCGACTTCGACCTCGCCGCCAGCCTGCAGGACGTGGTGGAGATCATCGCCCTCAAGGCGGCCCGGCATCTGCGGCAGGAGACGGGTCTCAAGGCGATCTGCATCGGCGGCGGCGTGGGTCTGAACTCCGTCGCCAACGGCAAGATTCTGGAGCAGCTCGACTACGAAAAGATTTTCATTCAGCCGGCTTCGGGCGACGACGGCGGGGCGATCGGCGGGGCGCTCTATTTTTACCATCAGGTGCTCGGCAAACCGCGCTCGTGGCGCATGACCAACGCCTTTCTCGGGCCGGCCAACGATCCGGAGGAGATCAGGCGCTTTCTGGAGTTGCGCAAACTGCCGTTCAAGCAGTTCGCGGACGAGCGCGCGCTGATCGACCGCGCGGCGCGCGACCTGGCGGCGGGCAAGATCGTCGGCTGGCTGCAAGGACGGATGGAGTATGGCCCGCGCGCCCTGGGCAACCGCTCGATCCTCGCCAACCCGACGATCCCGGATATGAAGGACGTGCTCAACGCGCGCGTGAAGCACCGCGAATGGTTCCGGCCTTTCGCGCCGGTGACGCCGCTGGAGCACGTCGCCGACTGGTTCGACCCGCCCATCGAAAGTCCTTACATGCTGCTGGTCGTGCGCACGCGACCGGACAAGGCGCACATCCTGCCGTCGATCACGCACGTCGATGGCACGGCGCGCCTGCAGACGGTGACGCGCGAGCAGAATCCGCGCTACTACGATCTTGTGAAGCGTTTCGGCGAGCTGACCGGCGTGCCGGTGCTCCTGAACACCTCGTTCAACATCCGCGGCGAGCCGATCGTCTGCGACTACGGCGACGGACTGGCCTGTTTCCTCAACACCGAAATGGACGCGCTGGCGATGGAGAACTGCTACCTCGTCAAGGACAAGGCCGGCCGCGTCGTCCCCCCGACGGAAGAATAAGCGAACCCCGACAGCTCCAGTCCGCCGTCAGCGTGACGAGCCTGGCCGAGACGTGCGGCGGCTTGTTGAGTTTGTCGCCTGATTGATGGAAAAATGGGGACTAAATAGTCTCCGTTATTATAAGTTATCAAACGTTTTCTTGTTGAATATCTAAATGATAAATGAAACGATAGAGACATGAAAAGAACTAAACTAGACATTTTTGGCTATGCCGACTACCGCCGCCTGATCGCCGATCGGCTCGACGAACTGAAAGCGGAAAACTCGCGGCTGTCGCGTCGGTACTTCATCCGCAAGCTGGGCCTCTCCAGCGCCAACTACTTCAAGCGTCTGATCGAGGGGGAGCGGAAACTCTCCGACGACCTCGCCCGCCGGCTCGCGGAGACGCTGGGCTTCGGCGAAGCGGAGGCCGCCTTCTTCCTCGATCTGGTGCGCTTCGGGCAGGCGAAAAGCACGCCGGAGAAAGCGGAGGCGTTGGAACTGTTGCGCCGCCGACGCCGCTTCCTTCGGGTGAACCAGTTGGAACTGGACCGCTTCGACTACTTCACCGATCCTCTGGCGCTGGTTCTGCGGGGGCTGGTCGATCTGAAAGGCTTCAAGGAAGACCCGGCCTGGATCGCCGCCCGCCTGCCCTTCCGGACGACGCCGAAGAAGATCCGCGAAACGCTCGATAGGCTGCTCAAGGAAGGGCACCTGGAGCGCTCCCCGGAGGGCCGGTTGACGCCGGCGCACCAGCACGAGGACGCCGGCGACCGTCTGGGCAACCTGCATCTGCGACGCTATCATCTCCTGATGCTGGAACTGGCCGGCAAGGCGATGGAACTGCCGCCCGAGACGCGCCTCTTCTCCGGTCTGTCGATGTCTATTCCGCTGGAGGCCTACTGCGAAATCACCAAGGAGCTCGCGGAATGCCGCGAACGCATTCGCCAGATCGTCGATCGCCACGCCGATACCGAGGCCGTCTACCATCTGGAGATGACCTTCTTCCCCCTGACCAAACCCGCCGGATTATCCCGGAAGCCCAAAGCCGATAAGGAGGCCAAGCGATGAAACGAATTGGTTTGTGCGCTGTTCTGCTGACTTTTGCGTGCATCCTGGCGTCCTGCAATAACGGGTCCGATCTGAGCTTCGGTACTCCGTCGGATGGCGACGCCGTCGATACGTCGCCGGACGGCGACGGATCGGAGACGGTGGAAGCCATCGACCTGAAAGGCACGAGCTACGGCGGCGGCAATGCGCGCGAGATCCTGATGACCTTCGCCGAACTGGCGGGGAGAGGGCCGCTGGCCTGGAACAAGCTGGTGCTCAACGTGAAAGGGGTCAAGGCGCCCGAAGCGCCGTCGTGCCTGAGGTCCGACACCGAATTGCTGCGCGGCGAGCAGACCGTCTACCCGCTGGACTTGAAGGCCGGCGCGACGCCGCTGCGACTGCTGCTGCCGCCCGAGAGAGACTTCTGCCTGATGACGGTCGAACTCGCCGAGATCGGCCTGCACGCCGAAGGAACGTGGAACGGCGAGACGCCCATCGTTGCCGACTTTGATCTTTTCGGGCATTTCTTCCTGACGCCGGCGGAAGGAAGCTTCCTGTTCGACGATCCAGCGCTCGATGCCGTCATCGCCGGGCTCGATTCGTCGGCGATGATCCCGGAAGAATTTCTCGCCGCCGTGCCGCCCGGTGAGGATGGCGTGATTCATCTTCAAAACGAAGGGATCGCCACGGACCTGTGGCGCGAAATCAACCTCGGCGTCATCCGCGGCCTGCGGCTCTACCGCGACACAAATGGCGATGGCCGTCTCGACTCCGACGAAGCGACGCCCGCGAACGTCGTCGCCGAGCCGAACCTCTGTCGCAGGCTTGCCGTGGAGCCGATATCAGTGGCGTTCGACGCTCCCGTGATCGGCGGCGTTCAGGAGCGGAACGTGACGGTCTCCAACGCCTGCGGTGCGACCGGCGATGCCGTAACAATCCGCGACGGAGGCTTCCTTTTTTCCGACGCGTTCAGCTACGTCCTGAGCCGCACCGGCGCGGGCGTGGATTGGCCGGCAGCGCTGTATCCCGGCGAAACCCTGGATGTGACGCTGAGCTTCGAGTCGTTCGACAACTCGGCCGAGGATGACACTTTCGCCTTCTTTTCCGACGCCATCGAACCCTGTGCGGCGGGCCAGAGCCCCGAAGCCTGCCGCGTCAGCGTTTCCGCGCCGGCGCAATTATGCCAGCGGCTCGCTTTTTCTCCGGAGATCGTGCGCTTCGATCCGCCGGTTGTCGGAATCTCCCAGACGCGGAGTCTGACGCTGTCCAATCCCTGCGACGCCGGCGACCACGCACATATCTTGAGCATTGAATTCTCTCGTCTCGCATCCGCCGAATTCGGTCTTGTCGGAGCGACCGTACCGATGCGGCTGTACCCGGGCGACAGCCAAGTCATCGATGTTCATTTCGCGCCAAGCGATCTAACGACCGAAGAGACGTCCATTCAAATCATCAGCAACGTTCTGGAACAAGCTCCAACCGGCAAATTCGAAATCCCGGTTTTGGTCCCCGCGCCGCCCGTCGCCTGCGGCGGCTTGGAAGGCGCGACGTGCGGAGCCGGGCAATGGTGCCAGTTCAACGACGGCTTGGACTGCTCCACCCCCGATGGCCTGGGGATCTGCCAGACCAATGCCGAACTCTGCGGCGACGGCGTCGAAAGCTTGTTGTGCGGCTTCGGCTACGCGCCGGGCGAAGGTTTTGATTACCTCGAATACTACAACGGATGCCAGTTGAAGCTGGCGCACGCCTGCGCCTTGACGTTCGGCGCCTGCCCGGACGACGGCTACCGCTGCGAGAACGACGCCGGCTGCAATCCGGGCGGCGTCGAGCGGCCGCTGGCGGCCTGCGTCGATGGACGTTGTCAACTGGCGTCCTGCTTCGACGGAAGCTGCGGCAACTTCCGCGAGTGCCCGACTGAAACCCACACCTGCAAGATGCTCCCCGGCGCACTGTGTGAATCGATCTGCGTGCCAAAAAGCTATTATGAGCGCGGGCCCGACGACCCACCCGTCTCCTGGGAGGGCTCGCACTGCGCCATCTACGAGGACGGACAGATTGCTCGCTGCGAAAATTTCGACGTCAGTATCCAGCCCAATTCCCCCGACTGGGCCTTCTACGTCGATTACTGTCGCAACGTCGGCGGCGCGGGAGAAGACGACTGGACCTTCGAGGAAGGCCCCTGCCCTCCAGGTGGGCCGTCCAATGAAAGCTATGTTCTACATTTCGTTCTGGAGGCGGATGAGGGAGAACCCTCGACGACGCCCGGCGCCACCAATATCATGGACGTATCGTTCTATATTCAAAGCCCGCTGGGTGTGAAATGCGACAGCGACACACTGAGCAACAACTCAACCTGCGTTTTCCCGGGGGGCCAAGGCGTCGCCGCCGCCGCCGGCGAGGACGATTATTACCTGTTCAATCCCGTCGATGGTCCTTGGACCGTCGGTGTGGTGTTCGAGGAAGACTGCACTTCGTGGATGGATCTGTTCGTGGAGCCATTCTGCGCCGCGACGGAGGACTCAGCTTTCACGCTGAAAATTTATCAAATCGTCGGCTCCGCCGAGACGCTGCTCGCCGAGCACAGCGGCGTCCTCAGGGATAAAGGAGAAATCCAAAGCTGGCGATTCATTTGCGCCGACGGCCAGTGCTTCTGAACTCATTGGAGAAACGAAACGGCCCCTTTCCGCCCGGTTTTCGAGGCGGGACGGGGCCGCGTCTGACTTGTCCCCAGTTTTGATTTTTTCTTCGTGGATGGCGGGCGCCATAGTTTTACGCCCTCGGAGAGGGCGGAAAGCTGCGCCCAACGGCCTTTGGGACACAGCCTCCCGGCCCTACGGGCCGTGAGACT
>QZKR01000073.1 GCA_003598065.1 Myxococcales bacterium
ATGAAATCCAGGCGGCCGGCGGCATCGACGATCAGCGCCTCGGCGATCGGCCGTTCGGCGACGAGGTCGCGCAGGACGACCTCGGCCCCCGCCACGGCGTTTTCCATCTGCACGGCGAAGTCATCCTTGGTGAGAAGATACAGCCGTTCGCCCTCGTCCGTGCGCGCGATCAGAAGTTCCCGGTCCGTCTGGCCTTCGGCGGCCTTGAGTTCGGGCGCATTTTCGTCGTATTCCTTGGACTGGACGATTTCCCGCTGGACGTCGGCGAGCCGGAAATACTGAAACGCCAGCGCCGAGCCGCCGAACTGGGCGGCCATGCGGCCCCGGCGGTTGTTGACCACCGACATCTCGCGCAGCGTGTCCGGATCCTTGCCGCCGGCGGCGGCGAGCAGTTCGTCCATCAGGGCGTATTTCTCGTCCAGTTTCGCCTTGGCGGCGGCGAATTGCTTCAAATCCTCCAGAATCAGATCGCGCAGCGCCGCGTTGACCTCGCGTTCGCGGCGCGAATCGAAGCCCATCGGCGAAAGCGACAGATCGGGACCGATGGCGAGGCGGATGAACTCGCCGGTGGGGCGCGTGCCATATTGATCGAGAAGCGCCAGCGCCGCATTCAGCTTGGCGACGGCGGCGGCGCGATCGCCCAGGGCCATGAAGTTCAGCGCCACCGAACGCGTCAACGCCGCCAGCGCGTTAGTCTGGCCCACTTCGGTGAAGGTCTTCATCGACTGCTCGAAGAAGCGCGTCGAGGTGTCGTAGTTGCCCTGCTGCTGGTAGTTCAAAGCGAGACGGGCGATGATTTCGGCTTCGAGCACGCGATTTTTCAAGGCTCGCGCCACGACCAGCGCGGCTTCGAAATGGTCGCTCGCCTCTTCGTAACGATTAAGATTGAACGCGGCGCGGCCGAAGTTCAGATGATAAACGGCCTCCTGCCGCGGATCGAGGAAGGTCATGCCGAGCGATTCCCGCTCTCTGAAGTAATCGTAGGCGTATTTCCAGGTGTTGCCGAGCTGGGAGAATACGTTGCCCAGGTTGTGCAGGACGTCGGCCTCGGTCCGCAGATCGTCGCCGCGATCGTTGAGCGAATAAGCCTCCGCGTAAGCATCCACCGCTTCTTCCAGCCAACCGGAGACGAAGTCTCCGAAGTAACGCTCGCGCATTTCGTAGATCCAGCCGAGCGTGAGATAGGGATAGGGGCTTTGCGCGTCCAGTCCGACGGCCGTTTGCAGCAATTCCTCGGCGTCGTCGAGATCGCCTTCGGAGAGGCTCTTTTTCCAGGTGTAGAGGTAGCCAAGCCCGTAGTGGCCGACGAAGCTGCCGGCGTCGGCGTCGATCATCTCCTCGTAGGTTTTCTCCAATTCGTCGAAACGGCCGTCCTGCACGCCGAAATAAATCAGGCGGCGGTGAGCCTGAACGGCGTTGGGCTCGAAACGGATGACGTCGGCGTAACTCTTTTTCGCCACCGCCCGATCGTTCTCCATTTCCTCCTGCAGCGCCTTGAGCAGCGCGAGCGCGATATACTCGCGACGCGCCCGTTCGTAATTCGTGTGGCCGCGCGGGTACAAATGGGTGAGTTGCTCGTAGTTCTGCAACGCGCCGGCGTAGTAGGCGCCGGCCTCGACGAAACGGCCCTCGGCGCGCAGGCGGCTGGAGAGCGTCATGGCATACCGCCCGAGGGCGAAGGTCGCTTCGGTGACTTCTCGCCTGTGGTCCAGGTAGCTGACGGCTACGGTTTCCATCGCCTGAATGGCGAGATCGAGGCGATCCATCGCCTCGTAGAGCCGGCCGATTTTGATCTGCAGGGTTGCGCCGAGAAGAGGGTATTGCGGATAGCGGTCGATGATTCGCCGCAGGGCGCGCACCAGACGCTCGTCCGCCATCCGCTCGCCCTTGCTTATTTGCGCCTTGCGCCATTCCTCCGGGTAGCGTTTGCGGTCGGCGTTGAACTCCGGCGGATTCACCAAAACCTGGATTTCCGGGTCTTCGGAGATCTGCTTGCGATGCTCGGCGGCAATGGCGTCGATCGTCACCAGAAGCCATTTCTCGAACTCGGGATATTCGGCGAAGAGCGTGAGGTAGTAGGCCACTTGCAGATCGACGGTGCGAAGGCGTGCGAAAATCTGGCCCAGCCGGACCTTGGCCTCGACGCCTTCCTCGCGCTGCTCGGCATAATCCCGCGTGACGCGCTCGTAAGCCGCGATCGCCTTGGCGTCGTCGCCCAGCAACCGCTGCATGTCGCCGCGCCGCAGCAAGACGTAGGCGGACACGCGGCGATGATCGGAATAACGCGCCTCCACCGCATCGAGTCCGGCCAATGCGGCCTCCACCTGCGCCCGTTCCAAGCGTTGACCGGTTGCGACTTCCAGCCCTTTTGTTTTTTCCGCCTCCCAGACGGCGAGGTCCACCCGCGCCAGGCCCTGCCAGTCGCCCTGCGCCGTCTCGAACGCATCGAGCTTTTCAAGGTTGTTGAACTGCTTGTCGTACCAGCCTTTCTCGCGGTCGATGCGCGCGGACTCATAGTAGGCTTGCTGCTCTTCTTCCGCGCCGGGAAAATTGCGCACTTCCCGCAAGGCGAAAAGCTGGTCGTAGGGATCTTCTTGCCCGAGGGCGAAGGCGAGCTGGTCGGCGGCCGAATCGAAGCGGGGCATCAACCCCGCCAGGGGCTGCAGCCAGACGTCGAGATTGCCGCTCCGAACGGTGGTGAACACGAGACCCGAAGCGTGCGCCTGGAGGAAGAGGTGCGTCGTGCGGCCCGAAGCCGCCTGCACCGCGTAGCGGCTTGCTTCGCGCTTCGGATCGGCCCAGGCCTCGGCCAGCGGGATGCGCCAGACGGTGCCGTTTTCCTCTTTCTCCAGCCGTTGGCCGGGTTGCGTATAGTAGAACACGACGAGGAAAAGGTTCTTGCCGTCCGGCGAGAAGCTGGGATAGCCGCACTGATAGCCGCCGAAGGAAAGGATCTTCGCCTTGCCGTCGGCGAGCCGCTGCAAGGCGAGGTCGTACACGCCGTTGTCGTTGCGCAGCACGTAAGCCAGCATCGCGCCGTCGGGCGAGACGGCGGGGTGCGTGGCGCCGGGCTTGGAAAGCGGCTCGACTTTCTTGTCCTTCAACCACAGCCGCACGATGCGCGGATGGCCTTCCGGTCCGGAGGCGACAAAAAGGCTTTTGCCGTCCGGCGCGAAAACGGGGAAGGCGTCGGCCGTGGAGCGGTCGGTCAAAACTTCGACGTCGTCGCCGTCGCTGTCCATGAGGAATACGTCGCCGGTCACGTCGTCGCGCCCGGAAACGAAGGCGATCGTTTCGCCGTCGGGCGAGAAGACGGGCATCGTATCGGCGGCGGCGTGGGTCGTGAGCCGTTGGGGAATGCCGGTGGCGAGGTCCTTGAGCCAGATGTCGAGGTTGCCTTTCTGATTGCTGGCGTATACGAGCTTCAACCCGTCCGGCGAGAGGCGGCCGTATATTTCGTCGGAGGAGAAAGAGGTCAACTCCGTGGGCCGACCCATCTCCGATGCGGGCGGAACGGCCTTGAACTTGTCCAAAAGAACAGGTTTGATAAACAAGCCCTTGACCGTCGCGCAGCCGCAAAAAAGCGCAGCGGCGGCGAGCGCCAAGGCGATGCGGCGGAAAACGTCATGGAGGCGGGAGGGGCGCATCCTTCGGGCTCCTTATTTCGTCGCCTCGGACTTCGTCGTCCAGGCGCCGCCTTCGTCTTCGATTTTCGTGCCCGGCGCGCTGGTCTGGACGTTGAGCTTGTGCATGATGCTCTGCACCTGCGGATAATCCTTCATCGTCAGTTTGGGGTTGGTCGCGATGACGCGCTTCATGATGATGTCGCGATCGCGGTTTTCCTGCTCGACGAGCTTCTGGGCGAAGTCCCGATAGGCGGGATCGGTGCGCGTGCGATCGGTCTCGAAAAACTTCAACAGGCCGTTTTTGCCTTCGCCGGCCGCGCCGCGCGCCTTCATTTCCTCGACGTCGTCGGCGTTGAACTGGCGGTTCATCATCGCCATCAGCGCCTCGCGCTGGGCGGGCGGGATGGTTTTGTCCTGCAAGCCTTCGCCGCGCACGGAGCCGGCCATCACGAGATCGCGCTGCAATTCGCCGATCGAGCCGAGCACCTGGTTTTCCAACTGCGTCTTCTCATCGACGGACATCACCTTGACGCTGACGCAGGCGGCGGCGAATCCGAAAAGCATGAGCAGCAGCGCCAGCCTTACGAGGCGCGGCGCGGTTGGATGGCGTGTCGTCGTCATGCGTGCGTACCTCCCCGGGGTTAATGGTTTTCTCCGCCCTCGGCGGGCGGCGCGGCGGCCCGATCGCCGCCGGTTTCCTCGGGCTTTTCCTCCTTGAACACGGAACGGAGGATGGGATTGATGTTGAGCCGCCGGATGAGGCTTCTCTTCAGCGTGTCGTTGAGAATGTCGCCGACCGGCCACATCGCCGACAGTTCGATATCGACGTTGAGATTGCTGTAGGCGATCCAGAGGGCGACGAGATTCACTTTCGGATCGATGGCATCGACGTACCAGGCGTTGATGAGCTTGCGGTTCTTCTGGACGTTCGGGTCCTTGCCCTTCGGATCGAGGAACGCCAGAAGCTCGTCCAACTGCTTGAGCGACAGCCGGGTGATGTCGATGCGGCCGTTGATGACTTTGTCTTTCAGGCCGAGGTCCAGTTCCAGCAGGCTTGAAATTTCGGTGTCCCGGCTCACCTCCGCCGGGTCTTTCTTGGTCAGATAGCCCAGATTCACGCCGGCGATCTGGTTTTCGATATGGATGCGGGCGTCGAACGGTTTGGGGGGAAACGACAGCACCTGAACCATCAGCGATCCGGAAACGCCACCGCCGAGCAGATCGACGTACATGCGATTCAAGGCGAAGGTGTTGTCGGAGTACATCATGTCGAAGGCGATTTCGTTGATCGCCAGCTTGCGCTCCACGTCGCCTTCCTTTTGAGACAGCGTCACTTCATCGATGTGGAAATTCGATTCCTGTTTCAGGTACTGGCGCATGATGGTGTAGATCACGGTGCGGCTCTCGGCGTCGAAGATGCTGCGCTGTGCCTCCACCGGCATGAACGTCTGCAAATCGACGATCTGGATCAAGGGCGCCTGGGCGTCGAAATCCTTGATGTGCACTTCGGTGTGCGTCGGCTCCCTGCGGCCGTCGTCGTAAACTTTCTCGCCCGTCGTCGTACTCCAGAAATTGAACGATTCGCCGATGATCGTGCCTTCCACTCTCGCGAAGTTGCCCGGCAGCGAGCGCACCTGCGTTTTGACGCCGGCGAGGCCCGAGGCTTCCAGGCCGGAAATAAGTTTCTGTTTGCGTTTGAGGTCCAGGCCGGCGAACAACTCGACGTTGAAGTCGGGCCAGACGTCCTTGAAATTAGGCGGCTGGTAATCGGCGTTGAGCACGTCCCATACCTTGCCGGTCATCTCCAGCCGCGCGCCAAGCGCGGGCATGGCGAAGGCGAGCGTCTCCAGGTCGAGGTCCTTCATGTCTTTCAGAAGCGCCTTCACCTTGAGCGACGTGTCCTTCAGCGGCTCGCTGAACACGTCGGTTTTTTCGATCCCTCCGATTCCCATATCGACGGTGAACTGAACCTCCTCCGGAATGGCGTCGAAGTGCGCCCCGAGGGGGACGTCCACGCCCTGCGGCGTGAGATCGGCGCGGAAGGAGAAATCGGAGAGCGCCGCCTGCTTGTCGGGCGCGTCGAGGCGGTCGAGCATCGAGAAGACGCCGAGATTGGCGCGGCGTTTGGTTTGGTCGTAGTCGAACTCCATTCCGAAACGGAAACCCTTGAGCTTGGCGATGAGGTCCTTGGCGTAAACGATGTCGCCGACGTCGGCGAGGATGCCGCCTCTGAGGGTGGTGAATTTCTGCTTGAGGATGTCGCCGGCCACGTCGGCGTTGATGCCGATCCGCACCTGATCGAGCCTGGCCGCCAGGTCTTCCTTGACGATGCCGGCCGTTTCGATTCCGATCATCACGTTGGCCTGCTTGGGCGTGAAATGGATGTCGATGGGAATCGCGATATCCTTCAACGACGCCGTCTGGTCGGCTTTGTGGATGCCGGCGATGGCGAGCCCGCCGCCCACGCGCAGATCGGCAGGCTTGCCCTTGATCGTGATTTCGCCGCCGAACTGCTTCACCGCCAGCTTCTGCGCCGGATAATCGACGGAAATTTTGTCGAAGCTCAGCTTGCCGTCGAGGCTCACGGGCAGGGCGAACGGATCGCCCACGCCCGGCGGGATGGAGCCCTGCGAAGCGAAGGTCGCGCCGAACGCGCCGTCGAGCTTCAGCTTCGGCAGATCCTTGGCGATTCCCGGCGGAACCATCGCCAGAAGCTTTTTCAATTCGATCGGGCCGAGCGCCAGCTTCGCCTCGTAACGCCGCACCGCCTGCGTGGCCAGATCGATGTCGGCCTTGGCCCGAACGTCGAGCGCCACCGTGTCCGACACGTTGACGGCAAGCCGATCGACGGAGAAATGGCCGCTTTTCAGGTTCGCCGAGGCGTCCAGATCGGTGCGCAGGGAAAGGCGCGCTTCGCCGAGCGTCGGGTCGATGACAACGATCGTCGGCAGCGAAACGCCGATCTTCGCCCGCGCCTCGGCGACCTCCAGGCCGTCGGCGCGGGCGTCGATGTCGATGCGGGCGTTCTCGATCCGCGCCTGCGGCGCGCCCGCCGAGCCGATCGCCACGTATCCCGCCGCCTTCAGGGCGGGCGCATCCAGGCCTTGCGCCGCTTCAACCGGCTGCGTTGCGAGCGCCAGCTTCATATCGAGGCCGCGCAGCTTCGCCTGCGCCGGGCGGTAGTCGGCCCAGACGCCGTCGATGACCACGTCGCCGTTGAGCGTCGGCAGACCCTTCTCCAACAGTTTTGGCACCTCGCCCTTGACGGCGAGGTTTTCGATGGCCACCGTCCCGCCGAAGTCCACGCCTTCGACGAACGCCTTGGCATAAGGCGCAAACACGTCCAGCGGCAGAAATATCTTTTCCAGCAGGACGTCGGCCGATTTCGGCGCGGTCAGCCCGACCGCGCGGGCTTTCATCTTGACCAGCTCTTCGTTGTTGAAACGAACCGAGAGGCTGCTCAGTTCCGCCGAGTCGCCGGGCATATCGGCGGCGGCGGCGAGGCTGAGCCGCAGATCGACGGGCGCCAAGGGCCATTCCGTTTCCAGCTTTTTGGTGGCCACGCGCAACTCGATGCTCGTCGTCGCTTTGGGCGTCAGCACCTGATCGGCGGAGATTTTGATAGCGAGGGCCACGAGCACGTCGGCCACAACCTTCATCGGCTCCCGCTGCTCGATGTGGATGTTGGCGGCTTCGGGGTCGTCGCCGGCGATGTTCACCTCGACGTCGAAATGGCTGTCCTGCTGGCTGAAATGACCCGATACTCCCACGTCGAGACGCCTAAAATCGATCGTGCGCTGGCCGTCGTCCACCCAGGCGGTGAAATTGCGCAAGGCGAATTCGTTGAGCACGATCTTGAAATCGGACGGCTCGCCCGGCGGCTCCTCCGGTTCAGGCGGCGGCTCCGGCTCCGGCGGCGCTTCCGACTTGGGAAGGCTTTCCAGGAGCGCGATCACGTTCAGCTTGCCGTTCTTCGTTTCGATGTTGACGTGCGGCGAATCGATGAGCACCTGATCGACGATGAACGTATTCTCGTTCAGGCTCCAGGGGGCGTAACGCACGACGAGCTTTTTGGCGACGAGGATGGGCTTGTCGTAGCCGGCGGGAGGCCCCAGAGCGAAGTCGTTGATTTCGAGGCCCGAGAAAATGGAGTAGTCCATATGCCCGGCGGACATATCAAGCTTCATGTCGTCGCGCAGGTATTCCACGGCCCGGTCTTTGGCCCGATTGATCGGGAAGAAGATCACAGCCGCCAGGACGAGACCGACGACGAAGAACAGGATCAGACTCAGCCAGCCGAGTCCCTTCAGCGGCCAGCGCCACAGCCGGCTGAGCTTCGAGCGCGGCTTCGCCGGCTTGGGAGCTTTAGCGCGACGCCGGAACGGCGGCCAACGGCGGCGCGGAGCCGGCGGCGTTGGTTCGACCGGCGGGGGAGTCTCGCCGTTTTCAGGCGTCGTCGGGATGTCGCTCACGGCTGACTCCTCTGAAAAGCCAAATCCCCCAGGCAGCGGACTACTTCCTCGATCGTCGTCAGCCCGGCGGCCGCCTTCTGCACGCCGTCCTCGAACAGCGTGTGGTTGATGAGCGGAATCAACAGGTCATGCGCGGCCGAATGGCCGTCCATCATCGCGAGCTGTTCCCGCTGACCGATGGGGATGATCAGCAGTTCGTCGAGCACGATCCGCCCGCGATAGCCTTCGCCCATGCAATGCTCGCAGCCGCGCCCCCGCCGCCATTCCACCTGCCGGCCTTCGAGCAGCGGCGCGATTCGCGTCAGAAACCTTGGCTCCGGCGAATACGGTTCCATGCAATGCATGCACACCTGTTTCACCAGTCGTTGCGAAAGCACGGCGGCCAGGGAACTGTAAAGCAGGTAGGTGTCGCCGATCAAGTCGGCCATGCGATGCACGGCCCCCAGCGGCGTGTAGCTGTGAACGGTGCTGATGACGAGATGGCCGGTGCTGGCCGCCTGCGCCACGAGCTTGGCCACCGGCGTTTCGCGGATCTCGCCGATCATCACGACTTCGGGGTCCTGGCGCAGGAGATTTTTGAAGCCGCTCTCGAAGGTGATGTCTTTGATCGGGTTGATCTGGACTTGCGTGATGCCTTCCAGGTGATGCTCCACCGGGTCTTCCAGCGTGGTGATGTGCAGGCCGGGGATCGAATGGTAAAGATGATTGAGCGCCGCGTACATCGTCGTCGATTTGCCGCTGCCGGCCGGTCCGACGAGCAGCGCCATCCCCAACCGTTGTTGCAACACCTCTTTCAGGCGCTCGGTGGTGTCGAGCGAGAAACCCAGGCGGTCGAGGTCGAAGAAGATCTGCTCGTCGCCGAAGATCCTCGCGACGATTTTTTCCGTGTTCATCGTCGGCACCACGGAGACGCGCAGCTCGTACCAGCGGCCGTCGCAATAATATTCGAGCCGGCCTTCCTGGGCGGCGCGGATCTCGTAGGTTTTAAGCTTGGCCATCACCTTGACGACGTTGAGCACCTCGCGCTCGCGGTGCTGGTCCAGCTCGCAGACGACGTGAAGCTGGCCGTCGATGCGATACTTCACCTCGAACCAGCCGCCCGAACGCTGCATGTGGATGTCGCTGGCGTGCCAGAGGATCGCCTGATGGAAAAGGAAATCCACCAGCTTGTTATAGGGGGCGTCGAGGTTGTCCAGGACAATGTGATCGACGTGCGCCTGCATGTCCTGCAACAGGACCGCTCCGTCGGCCAACGGCGACCCGGCGGAGCGGCGCTCGCCTCCGGGCAGTTCGATGGCCTCCGGTTTGCCGGAGCGACGCGCCGAGCGGGACATCTCGGGTTGTTCGGAAATCGACGGATCGGGGCGATGCATGGCCGGAGCGGGTTTTCCCTGACGGCGCCGGCTAAGCCTGAGGACAACCAGCAGCGCGAGGAACAGTCCGCCGAGGATGATAAACTCCTGGCGGTAACGCTCCCACAACGAGCCGATACTCTCCCGTCTCGCCAGTTCGGCGTTGACGGCGTCGCGCTGGCGCTGGACGCGGCGAATCGTGTTGACGATCTTCTCGCGACCGGCGGCGGTGCGCCCTTGGGGAGAGTTGAGACGGCGGTTGAGGTCGATTTCCTGATCGCTCAGCGTAATTCTGAGTGCGTCGAGTTCATCCTTATTCATCTCATGGTAGGCATCGGCCGAGAGCGGCGTCTGGTCTGCCGGTTGGGCAAAAAGAAGCGGCGGGAGGAGCGCGACGCTCAACGCAACCCACGCGAAAACCCACCAGCCTCGCCTTACTGCCCTCCGGCGCGCATTCACCTGTCCCACCCCCTACGGATGCCGTCTGTCGCGATCAGGCCTCGCGAGCGTTTCAAGGTCGATGGAGCGTATCGACGAATCGGCCGCAAGCGGCCGAAACGAGCCGATCCTAGCAGAATAGGGGGAGACCGTCAAAAGGAAATCCCATGGATATGACAAGCAAAATCGTCCACTCAGTGGAATTGTGGAAAGCTGGGCGCGGGCGAGCGCGGAGGGTAAAACCTTTTGACATCGGCTGCGCCTTTCACTAGACTGACCGGCGTCGATCAAACCTCGGGGGTATTAAGGACAGCCCATGCAGCACGTCTACATCGAGAATATCGCCAAGTACGAAGGACAGACCGTCGAACTGAAAGGCTGGCTTTACAACAAGCGATCCTCCAAAAAGCTGGTATTTCTCCAGGTGCGCGACGGGACGGGCATCATCCAGGCGGTCGTTTTCCGGCCGGAAGCGGGAGAGGAGCTTTATCAGCTTTGCGACCGCATGATGCAGGAAACGTCGCTTATTGTCACCGGCTTGGTGCGCAAAGACGAGCGGTCGGAGGTCGGCTTCGAACTGGCGGTGACGAACGTCGAGATCGTCGCCGCCCCGACGCAGGAATACCCGCTTTCGCCGAAGGAGCACGGCGTCGATTTCCTATTGGGAAACAGACACTTGTGGCTTCGTTCGCGCCGCCCGCTGGCGATCATGCGCATCCGCCACGAAATCATCCAGGCGATCCACGATTTCTTCGATCAGCGCGGTTTCTTGCGCATCGACACGCCGATCTTCACGCCGGCCGCCTGCGAAGGGACCAGCACGCTGTTCGAGACGAAGTACTTTGATTCGATGGCCTACCTGACGCAGTCGGGCCAGCTTTACGCCGAGGCGGCGGCGGCGGCCTTCGGCAAGGTCTACTGCTTCGGGCCCACCTTCCGCGCCGAAAAATCGAAAACTCGCCGGCACTTGACCGAATTTTGGATGCTGGAGCCGGAAGTCGCGTTCCTCGACCTCGACGGCGACATGGATCTGGCGGAAGACTTGATCTCCTATCTCGTCGAGCGCGTGCTGACCAAGCGCCGTCATGAGTTGCAGATGCTGGAGCGCGACATCGGCGCGCTGGAGAAAGTGATCAAGCCGTTTGTACGCATCAGTTACGACGACGCCGTGGCGAAGCTGAAAGAACTCGGTTCGGACATCCAGTACGGCGACGACTTCGGCGGCGACGACGAGACCATCCTCACCAAGCAGTTCGACAAGCCGCTGATGGTCCATCGCTACCCGGCGGACGTGAAAGCCTTCTATATGAAGCGCGACCCGCAGGACTCCACGAAAGCGTTGTGCGTGGACGTCCTCGCGCCGGAGGGCTACGGCGAAATCGTCGGCGGCTCGATCCGCGAGGACGATTACGAGAAGCTTCTGGCCGCGATTCACAAACACGGTTTGAACACGGCCGACTTCGAATGGTATCTCGATCTGCGCCGTTACGGCTCGTTCCCGCACGGGGGTTTCGGAATGGGCCTGGAACGGACGGTCGGCTGGATCTGCGGTACGCACCACATCCGCGAATGCATTCCTTTCCCGCGGATGCTGGAGCGCATCTATCCCTGACGGGGAGGCATGGACCAAAACCTTTGGCTGATCGTGGGGGGCGGAGTGGCGGCGCTGGGGGCGCTGTACTTCTTCCTGCGCACCAAGAGCGAACCCGCCGACCTCTTCGACGACGATCAAGCTCCGGCGGGCGACGGAAGCTTCGAATTGGGCGATCCGCATGAGGAGAACGCGGAAATTTTTTCGGTAGGCGAGCCCGAAAAAGAAAAATGCGTCAAGAAACGCAAGGCAGCCCAGGAAAAAACAAGCGCCGCCGATTGCATGCATCATTTTGAAATTACGGGCATTCCCGCCGATCGCATCGGCACCCACATCAACCTGGCCTGTACCCACTGCAGCAAGAAAATCACGGTTACGATGGAGGAATCCAAGGTTTTGTTGCGGCAGCGCGACGACGTGCGCGAGGCGGTCAGCCGCGCGAAAGGGAAGTGACGCCCGAGGGTCAAGTCAGACGGCGACCGACCGATTAATGAGAAGATAGGCTGGGGATCGGAACAAACCCACAGGGCGGCAGGCAGGCAGTGAGCGAACGCAACGTCTTGATAATCGACGATTCGAGCACGGTGCGGCACGGAATCTATCTCGTGCTCAAGCAGACCAACCTCTTCGACAACTACCTGGAAGCCGCCTCGGCCTTCGAAGGTCTTGAAATTCTTGAGAAACGCAAGGTCGAACTCGTCGTCTGCGACATCGTCATGCCGGGCATGGACGGCTTCGAACTGGTGCGCAAGATGAAGAGCCACGGACAATGGCGCGACATCCCCATCATCATGCTCACCGGCCAGGAGTCGGTGGACAAGAAGATCCGCGGCCTGGAGCTCGGAGCATCGGATTACGTCACCAAGCCCTTCGACCCCGGCGAACTGATCGCCCGCGTCGGCGTGCAACTCAAGGTGAAGCAGCTTCAGGACGAACTGAAAATCGCCAAGCAGCGCTACATGGAACTGTCGATCACCGACTACCTCACTCAAGTCTACAACCGTCGGCATTTCATGGAGTTATTGGATCTCGAATTTTCCCGTTCCAACCGCTACAAGTACGACCTCTCGCTGATCCTCTTCGACATCGACAATTTCAAATCGGTCAACGACACGTACGGCCACCTGCAGGGCGATAAGGTGCTGGTGGAGGTGGCGCGGCTGGTGAAGAGCGTCATCCGCAGCCACGACGTCTTCGCCCGTTACGGCGGCGAGGAATTCGTGATTCTTCTGCCGCAGACGTCCGCCGGGGGCGCGCTTCTGGTGGCCGAGAAAATCCGCGAGCAGTCGGAGCGACGCGATTACGAAGGGCTGTCCAACCGGCGGATAACGCTTTCGCTCGGCGTGGCCACTCACGACGCAGGCCATTACGCCGACGCCTCGGCGCTGATCCACGCGGTGGACGATGCGCTTTACGAAGCGAAAAAGGCGGGCAAGAACCGGGTGGCGACGGCCCGCCCGATCCGCGACGACGGTGGTCCCGAGGCGGCGGAAGACGCCTGAACGTTCCGCCCCGCGTCGCGATTCGCTTCCGGTTTTTTTCGACTGAACGGCGAGGTGAGGCATGGCTTCGGTCGATCCCTATCTTAAAATGGCCGCGCAGCGAAGCGCCAAGCAACTCGTGCTGAAACCGGGGCATAAGCCCCTGCTTGTGCTCGACACCGGCCCTGCGCCCTTCGGCCATCCCATTCATGGCAGCCAGATTCGCGTGGCGGTGCTGGAGATCCTCTCGCCCGAGCAGAAGGCGCAGTTGAACAGCACCGGCAAGGCGACCATGCTCTATGAAACGCGCGAGTTCCGCTTTCAGGTGACCTGCCGGCCGACGGAAGGCGGCGTCGAAGCGATCTTCCTCAATCAGACCGCCGCCCCGCCGGCGGGGCAGCGTCTCGCGACGCGCGACGTCGAGGGCATCGAACTGGCGCCTCTGGACGAGGAACAGTCCTCGGCCGCCGCGCCGGCGATCGTCCACGGCGGCGTGAGCGAATTCATCGCCGCCGATCAGGCGTCCCAGCTTCAAGCCGCCCCGGCGAAGCCGGCAGGGCGGCGGACGGAAATATCCATGCCCGCTTCCGGACGGGAAATCGACAAACTGCTCGCCCACATGCTGCAAAACCGCGCCTCCGATCTCCATTTGTGCAGCACGCGCCGCGCCCGCTACCGCATCGACGGCGATCTGCACGAGGAGCAGCAGGGGCCGGTATACGACATCGACACCTTGCGCAAGCTCGTTTTCGAAATCGTCCCGGCCAAGGAGGCCGAGGAGTTCGAGACGCGCGGCGCCTGCGATTTCGCCTACGAGATCGCCAATGTCGGCCGCTATCGCTTCAACGTCTACAAGGACCATCGCGGCTTTTCC
Organism: Myxococcales bacterium; assembly: GCA_003598065.1. GTDB lineage: Bacteria > Myxococcota_A > SURF-8 > SURF-8 > SURF-8 > SURF-8. The sequence goes on from QZKR01000073.1 coordinate 13,835, forward strand.
GCCGTGGCCCGGCTGATCCCTTCGGAGATTCTCACCGCCGAGCAGCTCAACCTGCCGAAGGCGGTGCGCGCCCTGGCCAATCTGCCGAAGGGGCTGGTGCTCGTCACCGGCCCGACGGGCAGCGGCAAATCGACGACCCTGGCCACGATCCTCGATCTGGTCAACCGCAGCCGGAAAGACCACATCATCACCATCGAGGCGCCGATCGAGTTCGTCCACAAGGACAAGCAATGCCTCGTCAATCAGCGCGAGGTGGGCCGGCACACCGGCGGCTTCAGGGAGGCGCTGCGCGACGCCCTGCGCGAGGACCCGGACGTGATCCTGGTGGGCGAGATGCGCGATTTGGAGACGATCTCCACCGCCATCGAGACGGCGAGCACGGGCCACCTCGTGTTCGGCACGCTGCACACGACCACCGCCACCTCCACCGTCAACCGCATCATCGAGATCTTCCCCGCCGACCAGCAGGCGCAGGTGCGCTACGGGCTGGCGGAGAGCCTCAAGGCGGTCGTCGCCCAGATTCTCTTGAAGAAGAAGGGCGGCGGGCGCGTGGCGGCGCTGGAGGTGCTGATGGTGACGACCTCGGTGTCCAACCTCATCCGCGAGCAGAAGACCCACCAGCTTTTAAACCAGATGCAGACCGGCCGCTCCCTGGGCATGCAACTCTTGACCGACGAACTGGTGCGGCTGGTGAAGAGCGATCTGGTCGAGCCCGCCGAGGCTTATTCCAAAGCCCCGGACCGCGCGGAGTTCGTGCGCCAGTTGGGGGCCAACGGCATCACCTTCAAGCCCCCGGCGGACGAGGGCATGCCGCCGGCGACGGAGGAAGGGGAGGGGTAGAGAGCAGCCGTACCTTTCCGCCATTTCCGACTTAAAACGGAAATATCTGTAGTTTCGTGATATTATCCCCATTTCTGACATTTCATGTCTAAAATATAATCTGCGTCGTTACTGTAATACGATTTTAGCTTTAAATTTTCGCTTGACACGCAGATACTATCCGCGTAAAGCTTGATTGCAAGGTGCCAGCTCAGCAGTGATTCCCATCAAAGATTAATTCTCTGTAAATAGAAAGGGTCGGCCATGTATCCAAATGGGAAGGTCCGTCCGGTTTTCTTGTTTGCGATGTTGTCGCTTGCGGCATTTGGTATTTTAGGCTGCCGAGTGGACATCAACGAACCCGATGAGGGAGACGTTTTCACGGTTAACACCGATGTTACATTCGATGCGGACTACAATGGTAGGGGAGAAATTGAATGGGAAAGCGACTACACTAGACCTGATGGTAGTTCTGGCCATCTTAATAATTCGGATTTTAGGTCAAATGCCATTGGTATTGGCGATGGATATCCTTGGAATTTCCGAATCAGGACTTTGCCGATAGGCACGCACAGAATCACGGCCTACAACGGCAATGACGATGCTGCTGTTAATATAACAATAGAAGGGTGTCTCGACGCTTATTGTGTTGATGAGCTTGGGCAACATGGAAGGTGCTCGGAAGAAGGCGCCTGTGTGTTTCAATATACCTACGACCTGTCCGGGCGGGTGACGGCGTTTGATATGAGAGAACGGCCGTATGATTCCTCAACCGGGACAAGATACCCGAGCGGAAATGAAAATAGGGATGTACCTGTACCGGACTTGCAGCTATTCGTTTTTCAATGGATTGGTCCGGAGCAGGATTGCAGGCAGAACGGAGGAGACGACCGCCTGCTCGGATTTGTTTACACAGATCAAAATGGTGAATGGTCTTTGAACGCTACCATAGAGTCGGAAATACAATCTCCAAATCTTTACCTGTGTCACCGTTTCCTTTCGCTTCGACACGGCGTGACCGACAATGCCGGCAATCCGCAATGGGAGCCGAGTTATGCAGCCATGCGCATGCCAAGTGGCCAGTACGAAATGAATTTCTCAATTACTTGTCCGGAAAGCAGAACTGGAACCTGCGGGTCAAAGAGTGCGGCAGACGCCCAACCATCTTACCGCCGCGCTGACAGTAACATCTTGCTAACGGCGATTGAAAGCATTAACATTTTAGGGACGCCTAATGTAAATAATCACACCAACACCGTCCTGTGGCGCTGGCCGGTGAATGGATTGCCACCCTCAGATGCGGTGGAAGGTGTACGGTCAAATTCGGTAGACATCGTTCAGGTCGGACAAGATGACTGGAAGGATATAGAGACCATGGGGAGGTATCTCGGGTGTCTATATCTCAAACGCTTGCTGAATGTTAATCGCTTGGTTGCAATGTGCCCTCAACTGGATCCGTGGTACGTTCCATCCCCCGAGCGCTGCGCTACGGCGCTGGGCTGGGCTCAATTTGTGAGCGCATTACTTATGTTCCCCTTGGATGCATCCGCACCTAAATATGACGGGAAGGCTGTCGAAGGTCGAACCCGCATGTACATATTGGACCCCGGCATATTTATCGATTCTTATTGCCTCAACATTAACGAAAATAGACCCCGCAACTTGTCCGGCAACGTTACTCGTTTTTTCTGGGATCTTTGCGACACAACGCAGGATGGTGATACAATCGATAATCAAAGCTTGAGCTTGACGCAGCTTTTCGATGTCTGGCGTCAATTCCCTCCTGGCACGGCTGATCACGAGGCCGACGAAGCGAGTCCCCCAACGGAAGGTCGTAATCTTTGGGATTATTGGCATAATGCCTTTGGTCTGGGGTTGCGCGATGCAGTTTTAGAGAGCATGATGAATAACTGCTTGCCTGGGCAAGAGGCTAATCTTCCATGACCATTTTGTCGGGAACGAGCAGCCGCAAGCTGCTTTGGGAGGTTAAGATGAAACATAGTTCGACGATACTGATAGCGGCCGTTGGTATGATCTTTGTCGCTTCAGTTATCTGGGCACAGGAATACGACAGCGAAACCAACTACAACCCAATTCGAGTGGATGTCTCCTTTTCCGATGCTGTACCTCATAAAGGAGACGTCGGGGTAGTAGTCAAGCTCGCGGCTGAGCAAAGAAACGAAGGAGTTAAGCGCTTCCTTGCTCGGGAAGAGGTTAATCGTATTGATTGCAACATTTATTTGACTCTGTATGAAGACCAGGAGGTTAAGTTATCTTTCGTGCAAGCAGTCAATGGAGCAGAGCCGGAGAGCATAGATAGTGCTATTGTTAGTCTCCCGGATGGACTCTATGCGTTTTTGCTCCATTATCTTTGTTATTGTAATTGGCCGGATGACGAAGGATCGTCGGTTGCCAGTGAGAGACAGGTGATTCCATTCAAAATCGAAAATGGCCGCGCTATAGCAATTACGCGCTCGGAGTATTATAATTCAGTGTACAATGCAAAGCATCCGCAAAGGCCCAATTTTGGAATCCGGATACTTAGGGAAGACGAAGTTGATTTACCGGTAGCACAGTAGTCTGTGGTGTTACTCATGATGGAGAACAAAATGCCCTGGAGAACAGCCGTTATTATTGGAGCCGTAGCGTCCCTTTTCGTAGCTATTGAGAGTGTCGGATTCGCATACTCTGGCACGGTAGTAGTCCGAGTAAGAAATTGGGATGATCGGGCATTGGAACTTGCGCAGGCCGCAAACCAGGGACATTTACCCACAGCGGCTCCGCACCTTTTCGATGGAATTAATGGGAATAAACCGGTTCCACATCTAAACATTTCAATGTGGGAAGGAGACAATAAGGATTGTTACGTTTGGCCCCGGGGCGACATTAACCATGGGGCCGGTTTTACCCGGCCAAATTCAAATGGCGAAGCAGTAGTGACTTTTACCTGGCATAGTAATAATGCACATCCCAATCTTTATTTCTGCACGCACTTTGAAACGCGAATGCATGAGTTCTATGACACTGACCCAATTGGGCCCGGTTGCAACCCCAATGACGATCCTACAAACCCATTTGATTCAACGGCGAGTTGCATTCCGTATGAACCGGACTGCAATGATCCTAACCGGCCGGAGGAATGTTTAGATGCAGACGCGAGGCGGTCTTTGTTTATTCTCAGTAGTTATATCTTTGCCCCTTCAGAAACCTACGTGGAAAAGGCATGGAATCTTTCATGTACCGATAATCCGCAAGGCTGGTGCAATCAAGCTGCTGCTGACTTATTTACCGAAAATAATGCTTTTGGAAATTGTGCGATAACCTCAGGAACGTTATTTGATCGTTTCCAGGGTCACTTATCCTACCGCGACTACCCGGAACAGTTAGTTGTTCAGTTTCATCTGGGTCCTGGTGGAAACTACTTAAGCAATCCTTCCGGCAGTGATCGAATTCAATTTGTAGGGATTAACACCGATCCAAGTTGGCTCGCGCATGAAACTGGGCATGCCATACATGCGCGCGCCATGGAGCATGTACCCACCTTTCTTGGACGAGATCCTAATTTTGTTCCTAACGAATGTCGTAGTACGGAGGATCCGCCCTGCGCCCAGAAGACGGCCACGGCACAGGCATGGGCTGATTTTATCGCCGCTGTTGCATTTCACGAACCCTACCAACAGGACATCACTCCCTATAATAGAGATTGGTTATTTGATGCTGAAGGCCTGATGGGAGGTCGATATAATAACAGCAATTCCAATATGCCTTGTGCGGCATTAGATGATCCCGATGGGGTTGCCTGGGATTCAGGTTGGAATATTGTTCGGTTTTTCTGGGATTTGTATGATACGCGGGACGAAGGTGACTATTCCGACGGCTGTTCAATGACCATTGGGGAAATTATTTCCGTATGGACTAATTTCACCGCTGGGACCGGGGATGGGCAAGCAGACGAAGGGTCAACACCTGACCCGTATCCATGGTCGGGTCGTAACGGACGTAACGTTTGGGATTATTGGAATAACGCACCGGACAGGTTAAAGGTTTGCATCGAAAGGAACATAATGAACAACTGTCTGACGGATTCGGAAAGATCAACTGTATTTGAGTGGAATCCGTGAGACGATTCACCGCAAGCCGGAGAATGAAGCACATGAAAGCAACTTTTAGCTCGAACGCCTTAGATGTTCTTTTCAGGAAGCTTCTCCTTGCCACGTTACCGTGCGTCTTATTGTTGGGTTGCTACAGTGAGGAGAAGGAGGCCAATGCCGACATAGACGAAAACCAAAATGAATCTGAGCAGATAGACGAAGAAGAGCACGATGAAACGGAATCGGATGAAGAAATATCCTGTGACCGTCCTTCGGTCGGTGGAACAACGAAATTGGAGTACTACTACCATATAGAGGGTTATCATGCTTATGTTGATATTCGTTTCATTGTAACCAAGAGTAACGAATTCAACTTATACTACCGAGATGATTACTCTAGGGAATTTGACCCTACAAAAGAAACATTTTTGCTGGACAAACGCGATATCCTTAGCGCCGGTGAGGCAGAACAGCTATTCGGCTTTCTTGAACCGGAGTTTAGCTGTTGCCCACCAGATAACGACTGTTCAATTGACTGCTCCTATATTTCGCTTGAGTACGATAATGGAGTGGTTAAAACAGAAAATAAGTATTGTAGGAACGCCAGCAACGGGAATTATTTGAGTTTAAGTGAATTTAACGCCTTTATTTTCAAGTTAGGACAAGTTGAGCGTGAGCCCATACCCGACACAGTCGGATTTTGCCGTAATAACGGCCTGGGCGGCGTTTTTTCATGTGAAGTAGATGAAGATTGCATAGGATATCGGTTTCCTGCGAGCCTGGAGTGCTTTGATGTTTACGACTCTGATGCTTATTACTTTAGTTTTCCCTTGCGTGGGTGTATATTCGTGAATGCTAACGGGTCGCCCCAGATGTGCGCCGCCGATCAAAATTGCGATTTGGCCTATCGAAAATGTGAGTATGGAAAATGCCGGAATACGATGTTCGACTACCGTTTCCAATGTAATCCGTATTCGCAGAATGAGTGTACCTTGTTCGATCTCGGTTGCGAATGTATTTCTGCGCCGCCGGGCGAAGATTTCAGTGGCCGCCCCTTCGGCAAAGATTGCACGGGCCAGACGGCCTGTCCGGCAAGTGCAAGAGCGATCTGCCTGCCGTTCAGCGAGACTTGCGCAGTCGTGGGCAGCTTCATGGACGAACCAGTCCGGGCGTGGTGCGACTTTCTTGCCGGCTGCTGCGATTACCTGAACATCTGCGACAGCTTCAATGCCGAAAACTGCGTTGCCGAGTATAAGAAGGACGATTATGCCCTGGCCGCTTTCCAATGGGAGTTCATTCAGGCCCTGCCCCTGGCCCATACCTGCGAGGCTTACTTCACCGGCCCTGGCGTCAACTATAAAGATTGGCAAACAAAAGTGTGCGAATGATTATAGAAACAAGCTGATAATTGAGGGTGCCATGCCGAAGAAAAACTGCTGGTGGATACTGTTAGCTGCAACCCTCCTCCTTCTCTCCTGCGCAAGTGGTGAAAACACATCCGGCGTCACAACCGATGGCGATAAGTTAGACGCTGAGGAGGATGAGTTTCCGCATTCGGAGATCGATTCCGATGTCGAAACCGAAGCCGATTCGGCCGAAGTTGACGACGACGGCGACGTTGACGCAACGGACGCCGACGAAGATGGAGAATCCACCGACGACGAGGACGACTTCGATTTGGAAGATGAAGATTTGCCGGAAGAAGACCTTGATGAGGATGGGGCGGACGAGGATGTTATCGATGGGGACATGCTCGAAGAGGATAATGAGGTAGAAGCTGACAACGAGGAGGCCGACACGGACGAGAACGAAACCGAAGAGGATTCGGAAGAGGACTTCGTGTGCATCCTTCAAAGCAGCATAGCCGATCATAAACAACCCTGCGACGAGCCTCCCAATCCATGGCTGACTCAAAGGCGTTGCGAGCGCTATGAATACGACCGGCAGGGCCGGCCGGTCTGGCGCGGCACCGACTGGGACTGCGACTCCGGCAACAACTCCTGCCACATATGGGTATATGATGACGACGAAGGGAAGGTAACGGAGGGTTATGACGCCAAATGCGACGGAGTCCTGGACTACGGCTGCAAGTCTCGAACCTACGATGCGATGGGCAACCTCTTGCTGGAACAATGGATTCCGGGATGTGATGGCCAGGTGAACAGTTATGATACCTATGCCTACGATGAAAATGGGCGGCTGATCGCCGAAAACCCCTGCGACGATCCCAGGCGCCATTCGGACCGCCAGGGGGTTGCCACTTACGACGAAAACGGCAATATGACCCGATGGACGGAGAGTCTTTGCACGGGGGAAATCGTTTCCTGCAATGTGTATACTTATGACCCCCAAGGAAACCGGCAGACCGAGGTTTGGGATTTAGAATGCGACGAAACGGCCGATGGGGAATGCAAAGCGTTTACCTACGACGAGAACGGCCATCAGCTGACCGAACGATGGGACCGAAACTGCGACGGCGTCCCGGATGACTATTGCAGCGTCAGCGCCTATGACGATTTGGGTCGGCGAACCCGGTTCGAGGAATATTGGTGTTGCCGGAATATCCTGCCCGAGGCCGAACCCTGCTTTACAGGCGGCGAGGAACCGGCCAGAGAGCCTCAATGCCGGAACTATTACTATGACGATTATGGCCGGCTCGTTCGGGAAGAATACGAATCCAGTTGCACCGGAACCGTCTACGAATGCGTTGCTTACGATTATATCTGCTGGGGCGAGGAGCCGACCGATGGCGACTCCGACCAGGAGGGTAATTCCAATATCGCCTGGCCCGAGCATTTCTGTGGACTGCTGAGGACGGGGGACTCCCACTGCGACGGTGAGGCGGATCAGTGCCAGTTCGTTGCTCCCAATCCCTGGGGCGGTGTGTACGACCCGATTTCCTATCTTGATGATGAGTGCGACGGCGTGCCGGACGTCAATTGCCACTACGCCGTTTTTGACGAACGAGGCAACCTCCTTCATTCAAAGGGCGATATCGACTGCGACGGCGGATGGGACTCCGGTTGCCTCGATCACATCTACCGCGAAGATGGGATACTCGTCTTCTCCGTCTATGACTATAATTGCGACGGATCCACGGAACGCTGTGAAAAACCGACCTATGACCGACAGGGCAACCTCATCTACATGGAGGTTGGCTTTTCCTGCGAAGACCTTCCGTTTCGATGCACCGTTTATACCTATGACCCGTTTGGCCGGCGGGTGAAGCAGCAGGATGACAGCGACTGCGACGGCGTCGCCGACGGGACCTGCGAGGCTTATTTCTACAACGAAGATGAAAAGAGGCCTTATTTGCAATGGCGCGATGCGGAATGCGACGGGATTGGCGATTCCAATTGCTTGTATTCGACGTTCGATGACCAGGGGCGAAGGCTCACCTGGTGGGAAGACGATGATTGCAATGAAGAGGCGGAATACTGCCAGTCCTTCACTTACGACCCGTCCGGCAATCTCACGATAGACGAGGACGACGAATTTTGCGACGGCGTGGAGAAGACCTGTTTCGTCGCCACCTACGACGCCCGCGATAATCGCACCTCCTCCTTCACCGACCGTGGCTGCGACGGAATACCGGATAACTCCTGCACAACCATGACCTACGACGAGAACGACCAACTCGTTTCCGAAACCAACGACTTCGATTGCAGCGGCGCCCAGTCTTCTTCTTGCTCTACTTATGAATTGGTCTGCTATTGAGGACAGACCGCTATGCCGATTCTCTCGCCCCGCAACTTTCCGCCAAATCTCTTTGCTTTTTTCCCGCGCGGTGGCTAAGATTTGCGGCTGCGCGCGATTCCCGACCCCGCCGGTCGCTTTGACAGGCGGGTTTCGAGTCGCCGCCGTGGAGCAGCCGTGGCGAATTTCGACATACCGCCAAGCACGATCCTCCTCCCCCTGCCGGGCGACGCCGCCCCGGCCGACGACGTCATCCGCCAGATTCTGGAGGAAAAATACCCGGGCGTCGTCATCGAGGAGGCCGACGAGGACTACCCGTCCGACGTGCCCTGGATGTTGGCGGTGGACATCCCCGAGTGGCCGGAGACGGTCTATCTCTGGCCGGAACGGGTGGACGACCTGCCCGCCGAGGCCTGGTGGCCCAACAGCGAACTCACCGACGAACTGCGCGACGCCTTCGAGTCCTGCGGCGTGGGGCTGGTGATCGAGACGCAGCTGGAAGGCGACGACCCGCGCGTCCTCTGGCGCAAGCAGCTCATGCTCGCCCTGGACCTCGGCGACGACGCGCCGTTCATCTACGACGACAGCGCGATGCGCATCGTCACCCGCTATCAGGCGGAAAGCCTGATGGAGGTGCCCGTCCATCCCTCGGCCCGGGAGATGATGGCCCTGCATGCCGTATATGATGAAGGCGACCGCGATCCGAGACGGCTCTGGCTGCACACGCACGGCCTGGAGCGCGCGGGCGTGGCCAACCTGGAGGCGTTCGGCGTGCGCGGCGAGCACCACCAGACGGCCGCCCACCTCATCGGCCTCGTCGCCGACCGCCAGATCGACGGCCTTCTGCAGCCCGGCAAGCCGTTGGTCGTCGCCCCCGGCCTGACGATCGGCCTGATTCCGCTGGATCAGGCGCTCAAGCTCGTCGGTCCCGACGAGGTCGGCGGACCGCGCGACCGCGACGAACTCCACGAGTCGCCGCGCATGGTCCTGGTCACGCCGGGGGACGACAAGCGCCAGGGTTTTTCTTTTTTCGCCACGCCCGTCCGCTCGCTGACCCTCGACGCCGTTCTCGCCTCGCTGGAGCACAACGATCTGATTTTCTATACGACGGCCGAAACCGAGCGCATGACCTATCTGGCCCGCTATCGCTGGCCGCTGTTTCTCTCGCTCTGGCGGCAGCGGCGGGACCACGAATGGCTCTTCTTCGTGCGCAAGCCGTTCCATACGCCGAACGCGGACGTGTCCTCCGAGCATGTGTGGTTCGAGGTGACGGCGCTGGAGGCCGAACGGATCGAGGCGACGCTGATCAATACCCCCATGCACGCCCGCGATCTGGCGCTAGGCCAGCATTACGACCTGCAAGCCGAGGAGATTACCGACTGGAACATCTCCACCGAGGACGGCGTCTACGATCCCTCCTCGGCGGTCAAGCTCGCCGTCGAAAACGGCGTCCAACTCATCGCCCCCCGGCCGGTGCACTGAGCCTTATTTCTCGTTGGCGCTATTCTCCAAGTTCTGTGTGGCGCTCTTATCCGCCTTGGTCGGCATAAGATCGATGTCGAAGCCCAGGCCGATCTCCAGCAGGCTGACTGAATGGCCGCTTTCGTATTTGTTCCAATAGATATGAAGAGCCGAGGACAGAAGAATCTTGGTGAAATGGTTGAAGCGGATCTGAAACCCAAGCGCCGGCTCCAGCCATTGAGTGACCGGAATGCCGGTCGCCTTGGTGATCTGGTATCACCGACAATACCATGACGGCCATGTCCCCTTCAATTGGATTGATGAAAACGCATTCCCCGCTTTAACCGGGGAATCGGGAATTCGGCGGCCTCCAAATTGACGTCCCGGTTTCCGCGTGCTACCATCCGCCGCTTATAACGTCCGGGTTCCCGGGACTTATCCACCGGGAGGACGCGCCACGGAAGTCAGGGAGGTGGGCCGTGAACGGCGCGAGCAAGCTTGAGCGCTATGCCGTGTGGGGGCTTTTCGTCGTCGCCGTCGTGATCCTGTTCACGCGGCTGGGCACGTTCCCGCTGCAGATGCAGTGGGAGCCGAACTACGGCCAGGTCGTCCGCGAGATGGTCTGGGGCGAGGGCGATCTCATCACCCCCACGTCCAAGGTCGGCTCCGACGAAGGCGCCGCCCCCGGCACGTTCTGGTCCAAGCCCATTCTCATCTTCTGGCTCGCTTACCCGTTTTACGCCGCCTTCGGCGATGGCGAATGGTCGGCGCGCCTGCCTATCGGCATACTCGGAACCCTGGTGATTCTTTTCACCTACTGGTTCATGGCGCGTCTCTATACGCCTCGCATCGGCCTATTGGCCGGGTTGGTGCTGCTCACCAGCCCCTGCTATTTCCTCATTTCCCGCGCCTTCATGGTCGATCTGCCCTTCGTCGGCGCGATGTGGGTGGCGATCGGCTTCTTATTACTCGGCGAAAAAGAGAACCGCCGCCTGTTCTACGACCTGTTTTACGTGTTCATGGGCGTTTCGTCGCTCGCCAAGGGACTGACGCCGCTGATTCTCGTCGGCGTAACCATCCTCGCCTACTGCCTCATTTCCATGGACTGGGCGCTCTTGAAGCGCATGCGGCTGGTGCGCGGCGGGATCATTTACCTGATCGTCGCCTCGCCGTGGTACGTCTACATGACCGCGAAGTACGGCGCGCCGTACGTGAAGAAGTTCTTCTGGGATCACCATGTCGAGCGCTCGCTGGGCAACATCGACAAGCCCAACGACAGCTTCCAGATGTTCGTGCTCTACTTTTCGATCGGCGTTCTGCCGTGGCTGACCTTTCTGCCCCAGGCGCTGGCGACGATCGTTCCCTGGCGCGGCCGGGCCGCCGACCGGCGCGGGCCGGAACTGTTTTTCCTCACGGGCTTCTTTATGATTTTCTCCTTCTTCTCGATCATCTCCACCAAGTTCGTCCATTACATCTTTCCCGCCGTGCCTTTCGTGGCGATGGTCGTGGCGCTCTATATCGATCGCTTGTTCTCCGAGGACGGTCGCCGCGAAATCGGCCGCTTCGCGTTCCTGATCGCGCTGCTCGTCCTGGGCATCGTCGCTCCGGACCTTCTGGATATGAAAAACTATCGCACGCTGTTCTACTTCATCACCACCGAGCGGCTGCAGGACTGGCACCCCAACGTCGCCGATCCGACCTACTTTTTCTCCGTGGTTTTCATCCTCTGGGGTCTCGTTCTCGGCGCGTCGTTCGTCCTCCGGCGCTTCAACCGCTGGTTCTTCGCCGTGCTGGTGGCGCTGGCGGTGGTTTACGCCTTCTACATCAACATGGTGACGATCCCCACTTTGACGGAGATGTTCGCCGCCCGTTCGATGCTGCGCACCTACCTCGAACTGCGCGCCTCGCCCGACGAACCCATCGGCGAGTTCACCCAGACCTGGAAATCGCGCAGCATCAAGTATTACATTCCCTTCGACGAATTGAAGGACGAGTACGATTACCGGTACTATCGCCTGAGCGACAACGTCCAGAGCGTCCGCCGCTTCTACGAGAAATACAAAGACAAACGGGTCTTCATCATCATCGAACAGAAACAGAAGCACTTCAGCCGCATCAACGCCCTCTGGCAGGAAGTGACCGGCGGCGAGCAGCTGGTGAAGATCGCCGACGACGCCGTGCACGGCGAGCCCTACCGGCCGGAGTTCTGGCTGGTCTCCAACCGCGACAGCGTTGGTCAGGCCAAGCACGTCACGGCGGAGGAAATGGAAAGCCAGCTCAAGGAGTTCGTGCGCGAGGAGCCGTTCACGCCGGGCACGTCGCTGCTCGTCGATTTCGAAGGCGAGATCCAACTCATCGGCTTCGATCCGCTCCCCGCCAAGCATGCCGCCGGACAGGATCTGGAAATCACGTTGTACTTCAAGGCGCTCAAGACGCCGTCGCGCGACTACGAGGTGTTCATCCACGCCGAGCGCGATAAACTTTTCCGCCTGCGCGGCGACCATGTGCCGGTGGACGGCCGTTATCCGGCCCGCAGATGGACGGAGGGACAGTACATCAAGGACACCTACAAGCTCGACGTCCCGCCCGACACGACGCCGGGCGACCTCGGTATCTACATCGGCCTGTTCAAAGGCAACTACCGCGCCAAGACGAGCGAGGTCCCGCAGCGCGACGCCGAAGGCCGCATCCTGTTGAGCACGGTGGAAATCGTCAATCCCTGATGGACGAAGCGCGCGCCAACGAGACGAGAGCGGCGGGGCGCGGCGTGCTGTGGATCACGGCCGCCAAGCTCTATTTCGTCCTCACCGGCGTTCTGCTTATCACGCTTCTGCCCAAGCTCATCGGCGCGACCGACGAGGAGCGGGCCCGCCATTACGGAACGTTCACCGTCGTCATCGGCGTACTCAACCCGATCACGATGATGATGATCTCCGGCACCCTGCAGGCGGTGTCGAAATTCATTTCCGAGGACGTCCGCCGCTTCGGCGACGTTCGGCGCGAGGCGCTGAAGCTCCAGACCGTGTTCGGTGGGCTGGCGGCGGGGGCGTTCGTTTTTGCCGCGCCGCTCATCGCCCATCTGCTCGGCGATGACGCGCTTACGCCTTATTTGCGCCTCGCCGGCGCGATCGTCTTCTGCTACGCGCTTTACGCGGCGCTGATCGGCTGCTTCAACGGCCGGCGGATGTTCTTCCATCAGGCGGCGATGGACGCCATTTTCGCCACGCTGAAGATCGGCCTGATCCTACTGCTGGCGGCGCTCGGCTTCGGCGTCATGGGGACGGTGGCCGGTTTCGCGGCGACGGCGGCAATCATGCTCGTCGTCGCCTGGGCGTTCGTCGGACGGCCGGAACGCGTTGAATCCTCGGTCGGCTGGAAAGACATCCTGCGCTTCGAAGTCTGGATTATGCTTTTCGCCCTGGTTTCCAACTTGTTGATGAACGCCGATCTCTATCTGGTCAAGGCGCTCGGGCCCGGTGATACGGAGGTGGGCGTCTATTCCGTCGCCTTGCAGGCGGCCCGGCTTCCGTACATAGCCGTAATATCAGTTACTTTCGTCATCTTCCCGCTGGTTTCGGCCGCCGCCTACGCCCAGGATCTGGACAAGGCCCGCCGCTACATCGCCGCGACCATCCGCTATTCTCTGGTGATCGTCGCTTTTCTCGCCGTCTGTCTCTCGGCCGCCTCGCGGGAGGTGCTGGAGTTGATTTTTCCGCCGATCTTCCTTTCCGGCTGGCCGGTGCTGACGCTGCTTCCCCTTGCCTATATGGCCTATGCCTTGCTGATGATCGTCGCGGCGATCATCTCCGGCTGGGGTCGGCCTCATGTCTCGGTTATGCTTACACTCGTTGCGCTGGCGCTCTCCGTGGTCGGCAACGCCGCGGCGGTGCCCCGCTTCGGAATCGTCGGCGCGGCCGGCGCGACCACGGTCGCCATGGCCGCCGGGGTCGGTCTGGCCTGGCTTTATCTCAAGCGCATGGCCAACCCGGCTTTTCCCTGGAAAACCCTCCTTAGATTGGCGCTTATCGCGGCGGCGATTTATGGCCTGTCGTTCGCCTGGAGTCCGACCGGAATCCTGCCGATTATTGCAAAATGCCTTCTGATTGCGGCGGCTTTCGTCGCCGGGCTCATCGTTTTAGGGGAACTGACGACCGCCGATTGGGAGCGGGTCCGAACCGTGGTCCGCCGAAGGCGAGACGCAAGCGATTCGGCCTCTTAAATCGCCTTTTCGGCGATCTTCTCCCGACCGGATCGTCCTGACATAGAAAGAATTGAATGCCGTTGGCTTGACTCTTTAGCGCGGTTGTGATAGGACCGACGCGTCGTCATCGCCTGGGCATATAAGGAAAGCGCCCATGCCCCAGGACGAGCAAAGCAAGCTTCGGCGCGCGATGTCGTTCATCGTCGTCGGAACCGAAGTTTCGGGCGCGGTCGCCGCGTCGGCTCTCCTGGGTTACTGGCTCGACGAGCGGCTTATGACGACGCCGGTCTTTATCATCGTATTGGTAGTGGCCGCCACGGCGGGCGTATTCTGGCGCATTCTTCGACTGCTCAAACGGCTGGAGCGGGAAGACGAGTGACGCCTGAGCGCTTAGGGGATGGCCGGCGGCCGGTGGCCTTGATCCGCCAAGCAGAGTGGACGCGATGCAGCACTTTTCCTGGTACGATCTGATTCCGGCGTTTGGATCGCTGTCGGAGTGGTTGCGCGAGAAAGGCGTTCTCGGCGAGCACAGCGGCGCGCAGCACATGATTTCGGCGACGCTTGTCTTTCTCTTTCTGGTGTTCGTCGCCGTTTTCGTGGGTCGCCGCTATCGCGACCGAGAAAAAAGCCTCGTGCCGCCGCGCCGCTTCGGGCTGACGGCCCTCTTCGAATTCCTCATCGAAAAACTGGAGACGCTTGTCCACGACGTGATCGGCCACGGGGCCGAGAAGCACGTTCCGATTCTCCTTTCCACCTTCATCTTCATTTTCTTCTCCAATCTCCTGGGCGCGATCCCGGGTTTTCCGCCGCCGACGAGCACGGTGGCCACCAACGCCGCCATGGCGTTCACGATCTTCCTCTATTACAACTACGCCGGCTTCCGCGCCCACGGCGTGGGCTACCTCAAACATTTCGCCGGGCCCGTGATCTGGCTGGCCTGGCTGATGATCCCGATCGAACTGATCGGCCACCTCGTGCGGCCGGTGAGCCTTTCCTTGCGTCTGGCGGGCAACATCACCGGCGACCATATGGTGCTCGGCATCTTCACCGACCTCACCTATATCGTCGTGCCGATGGCCTTCGTCATCCTGGGCCTGTTCATCGCTTTCGTCCAGGCGTTCGTGTTTACGCTTCTTTCGACAATCTACATCGCCCTTGCGGTGTCGCACGATCACTAACGTTTGAAGTTCCCGACAGTTTAGGTGGGCTTGGATTTCCGGTTAGAAAGGAGACAAGGATGAAGAAGCTTCTGATGTCGATTTTCGCGGGCTTGGCCTCGCTGCTTTACTCGTCGGCGGCATTTGCGGCGGCGGAGGCGGGCGAGCCCAACATGACGATGGGCTACATCGCTTTGGCGGCGGGCCTGGGCATCGGTCTGGCGGCCTTCGGCGGCGCGCTCGGCCAGGGCCGCGCGGCGGCGGCGGCTCTGGAGGGCATCGCCCGCAACCCGCAGGCCTCCGGCAAGATCCTCACCCCGATGATCATCGGCCTGGCGCTGGTCGAGTCGCTGGTCATTTACGCCTTCGTCATCACGATTATGCTCGTCTTCAAAGTGAACGTCTGAGCTTCACTCGACGGCGAACACGAACGCCCTCCCGAAAAGGAGGGCGTTTTTTTTCCGAAAAAACGGCCGTCCTGGAACGATCCGTTTATTGTCTGTGTCTGAGGCGCCGGGTGAAGAAGGTTTTGATGAAGTCCGGCTCGTCGATGAACCCTTTTTCGATCATCAGATCCGCCATCGAGGCGAGGACGGATTGCAGCTTGTGGACCTTCGGGTCGTCCGTGGCCGTTTTGCCGTTCAAAAAGTCGAAGATGAAACGCACCTCTTCCTCGGAGCCGGTCAGCTCGCCGCTTTCGGCGAGACGGGCCAGTTCGTCCAGCAGCTCGGCCGGCGGCGCGGCCGAATCCGCGCGCTGGGCCGCTTGAGTTCGGGTCTCCGAATTCTCCATTTCGTCGAGCAGGGCGTCGAGTTCTTCCGCCGCCATCTCGAAGCTCGTTTCTTCCCCTTTTCCGCTCGGGTCCTTGGCGTCGAACAAGGCGTCGAGATCGAGGCTCCAGTCTTTTTCGGCCGTCGCCGCGGCTTTTGCTTTCGAAGCGGACTTGGCCTCGCCGTCGGCCTTGGCGAGTCGGATCCGTCCGCTGTCGGAGGGAAATTCGGGAGCCTCGGGGATGTCGAAATCGAATTCCTCTTCTTCCGAGTCGATTTCCGACTCCAGAGGTTCGGCCGCGCTGGCCAGATCGACGGCCTTTTCGCTTGCGCCCGGCGCGACGGCGGAGGCCGGCGGCTCGTCGGCGTCCAGATCGAATTCCTCGCTGTCGAAGGTGGCGAAGGGTTCATTGTCCTCCGCCGGCTTGGGGCTTGGAGCGGCGTCCGCCTTCTCTTCGTCGAAGGCGACGTCCATCTCCGAGCCGAAGACGACTTCCTGTTTGGCTTTCTCCGCCTCCTGCTGCATACGGATGATCGACTCGTCTTGTTCGGCAAGCGATTTGGCGTCGAAGTGCAAGAAGGCGTTGGTGTCCTCCGGCGAGGCGGCGGCCAGCGCCGCCTCGGAATCGCCGCCGGAATTTCCATCGTCCCAGAGCGATTTCAAAGACGCCGATTCCTCGCCGCCTGCCTCGGGGAAAGGCTCGGGCTCGGCCTTGCGTTCGGCGATCCGATTGAGGTCGAGCGAGAAATCCTCCAGATCCAGTTCGGGAGACTTCGTCGCGATTTCCATCGGCGTTTCGGGAGACGCGTCTCCTTTGGCGACTGGCGCGCGGCCGCTCTCTTCTTCGAAGACGAGGTCGGCTTCGTCGATCTCCTGCGTCGTCGTTTTTTCAAGCGCCGGGACGGGCGCAGCCTCCTTGCGCGGCTTGGCTTCGGCCGGTTTGGCCGGGGCGGCTTTTGTCTTCTCCGCCTCCTTGGCGGCCGCGCCGCCGCGCCTTTTGAGCGGCACGAGATAACGCTTGATCGCCGCGAGGATTTCGCTGCGCGTGGCGACGACCGGCTTCACTTTTTTCTTGGTGTGGCCGGTTACTTCCTGGATGACGGCGGGATCGGTGGGGTCGAAAAAGGCGACGTAAAGCACGTCGTCGTCGTTTTCGCTTTTCACGGATACGGGGATGGCCAACAGCCGTTCGGCCATGTCGCGGGGCAGCATTTTGGCGACGTAGCCTTGAATGCCGAGTTGCGTCAGGGAGACGGGCGGCAGACCAAGCTGGCTGGCGAGGGCTTGACAGATCTCCTCTTCCAGGCAAATCCCGTCCGCCAGGAGCAATTCGCCGAACGGCCGACCCTCGCTTTTGGCGCGAACCTCGTAGCCCTGACGCTGATCGGCCTCGACAAGCCCCGCCTGTTCGAGGATGGCCCCCAACTGCGATCCGGTACTCATGGCTCTTTTCCTGCGTGTTTACCGACTTAACCTCTCCCTCTTACCATAATTTGCAGTCCTCGGCAAACACGCGCGTCGAACTTCTTGATGATGATCCTGGTTTACTCCCCAAACGAGCGGCTCTTTTTTTCCGTCCGACAACCCTGTGCGGTGAGTCCGAAGTTCGGACGCGCGGACCGAAATCCGGAAGAAGAACCGCTGGGTCTGACTGGAAACTATTTGAATTTACGCGAAAAACGGTTGGCATCGCCCATGCATCGACAAATCCCGACACAGCGAATCGCGACGGGCGCGGGGAGGTTTAAATGGATGCGGCGGGAAATCCGGTGGCGTTGGCTCGCGAGGCGCAACGCGGCTTGCGAGCGATGATCCGTTTTCTGGAAGTGGAGATGCACGATGAAACCGCCGGCGCGGGATGGCGTCACGGGATGTTCCCGCTCGGCCAGCCGGCTTTGGAAGCCGTGCTGTGGGCCGGGGTCCCGCGCGGCGCCAGCGTCGAGTTCTGCGGCGTCCAGCCGGCCTGGCCGCTGGGCTTGGCGATCGGGTGGCTGAGCCAGGCGCAGGCGGAGGGAGGGATCGTCGCCATTGCCGATCCCTTCGGCGAGTTGCCGGCCGTCGCGCTCGCCTCCCGAGGCGTCGATCCGGCAAGAACGCTGGTTCTTGCCGACGCCGACCCGCGCGGATTGGCGCGGGCCTTGCTGCTGCTGATCCGTCGTGCGCCGGTCGCCGCCGTGTTGCTGCCGCCGGGACTCATGGCGCAAGGCGGGCCGAGCGACGAATCGCCCCGGAACGCCGCGCCGGGCGGAAAATTGCGGACGCCGATTGCCGCCGCGTTATTGACGCTGGCTTATGCGGGGCGACGCGCCGGGACGACGCTGCTGATCGTGCGCGGGTCGGGGCGCTGCGCGCCGCCGCCGTCCCTGGGCGTCGGCCAGATTCGGCTGCGCGTGCTGTATTCCCCGCAGGCCAACGCCGCCGTGGCGCACATCGAACACAACGCTTTTGCCGTGGAGACGATCGGCGCTCGGTCGCCGCTTGCCGGTCTGCGGCCGTTTGGCGATTCGTGATTTCAGGCGGAAGGGGGGCGGCCGAAAAACGCCGCGTGCAATGCGGTCGTCGCCGAATCGACCTGCTCGGCGGACATGAAGAACGTCAGCCGGTTGCGGCTCAACTCGATCTCGTGGAAGGCGACGCCTTGCCGTCGCAGGGTCTGTTCGGCCTGTCGCAGATAAGCCACTTCGTCGCCGAGGCCCGGCCCGATCAGGCTCGCCGAGCCCTCCGTCGCGTCGATCCGAGCCGACTCGCCGAAGACTTCCCCGATCCGCCGCTCAAGCAGCGCCCAGTCGGGCACGCGCTCCGGCGCGAGACGGATGCGCGCCGTCGCCCGTTCGCCTACCCGCAACGCCAGACTCTCCACCGGCGCTTTGAGTTCGTCGAACAGCGCCACCGCCTCGTTCGTCTCCTTGGGGTCAATATCGGAAAGTTCAACGAGATAGATTTTCCTGCGTGTCGCCACGGCCTTCACGGCCACGCCGGACGCCGCCTTGTCGCGCGCCAGCAGAACCGTCCCTCCGCCTTCCTTGAACGTCGAGGTGAGCATCACCTTGAGGCCCATGCGGCGGGCGAACTCGATGGCGTCGGGATTGAGCACCTTCGCTCCCGCCTCGCCCATCTCCTCCATTTCGTCATAGGAGAGGGATTCTATCTTCTCGGCTTCGGGGACG
Organism: Myxococcales bacterium; assembly: GCA_003598065.1. Taxonomy (GTDB): domain Bacteria; phylum Myxococcota_A; class SURF-8; order SURF-8; family SURF-8; genus SURF-8. The sequence continues at coordinate 33,198 of QZKR01000073.1, forward strand.
AGGCGCGGGTCGGCGGTGTAGACGCCGTCCACGTCGCTGCAAATCTCGCACCATGTCGCTCCCAGAGCCGCCGCAAGCGCGATCGCCGTCGTGTCCGAGCCGCCGCGTCCGAGCGTCGTGACCTCGCGTTTGTAGCTCATGCCCTGGAAGCCGGCGACGATGACGATCTTGTCGCGCGCCAGCTCGTCCAGGATGCGCACCGGCCGCACGTCGATGATGCGGGCGTTGGCGTGGTTGTCGGAGGTGATGATGCCGCACTGGCTGCCGGTGAACGAAATCGCCTCGTGGCCGAGTTCGTGCAGCGCCATGGTCAAGAGCGAGGCGGAGATCCGCTCGCCGACCGAGAGCAGCATGTCCAGTTCGCGCTTGGGCGGCGCGGGAGAAACCTGATAGGCCTGGGAGAGAAGATTGTCGGTGGACGATCCCATCGCCGAGACGACGGCGACGATGTGATATCCCTCCTCCTTGACGCGCACGATGCGCCGCGCCACGCCCCGGATCTTGTCCAGGTCGGCGACGGAGGATCCGCCGTATTTCTGCACGACGATCGGCTTCACTGGCAACCTCGCGTTCCGGCTGGCGATCTTAGCCGTGCGCCGCGTCCGAAGTCAAGCGCGCTGCAAGGAAAGGGTGGGTGGCTTGTATGGCAAACACGTCTGTCGCGGGTGTGGCATGCTTGGAGTCCGCGACAAGCATGCGTGGGAATCTCACGGCGACGGGCGCATGCTTGTCGCAAGCTCCAAGCATGGCACGCCTTAAGCGGGCCTCCGGGGTAGGCCGTTTTGTCGGTGAACAGGTTAGCTGGCGGGCGTTCCCGTGAGTTCGGCGAAGAAGCGGCGCACCTCGCGCTCGACGCCGGCGCGGTCGGGAATCGTCATGGCGCGCTTGCGGAAAACGGCCGCGCCGGCAAGACCGCGCACGTACCAGGCGAGATGCTTGCGCAACTTCTTAACGCCCTGGGTTTCGCCGTCGTAAGCGCACTGCAACGCCAGATGTTCGAGGGCAAGCGCACAGCGCTCCTCTGGCCCGGGGTTAAGCGAATCGTCGTTTTTCAGAATGCGCTCGATGAGCCACGGATCGCCGAAAACGCCGCGCGCGATCATCACGCCGTCGCAGGCGGCTTGGGCGAGCAGGCGGCGCGCCGCCTCGGCGCTCGTCACGTCGCCGTTGCCGACGACGGGAATCTTGCGGGCGGCTTTGACCTCGCCGATCGCCGTCCAGTCGGAACGGCCGGAAAACATCTGCGTCCGCGTCCGCCCGTGGACGACGAGGAAATCCGCTCCCTCCTCCTCGCAGATCCGCGTGACGTCGAGGTGATTTCGCGTCTGGTCGTCCCAGCCGAGGCGCAGCTTCACCGAGAGAGTCAACGTCGTCGCCTGACGCACGGCTCGGACGATGGCGGCGATAAGCTCGGGCGTGCGCAGCAGGGCCGCGCCGTTTCCCGAACCGACGACCGTGCGCGAGGGGCAGCCCATGTTGAGATCGACGATATCGGCCAGCCCCTCGCCCTCGACGGTCCGCGCCGCCTCGGCCAGGATGGCCGGGTCGTGGTCGGCCAGCTGAACGGCGTAGGGCCGCTCGCCCTCGGCCGGCCGGGCGCGCCTGAACATGACGCGGGCGCGATGGACAAGGGCGCGGGCGGAGATCATTTCGGAACAGGTGAGGCCCACGCCGAAACGGCGGGCGAAGGCAATAGGTACGCGTCGCACGAAGTCCACTGAAACGCGGCTGACGGGCAGCGCCGACCGTTCAGCGGCGGCATCGCGATCCGCGCGGGGCACCACTGCGCGATGCCCGTCATGCAGCGGTTCGGGGTGCCGGCGACGGCGCGCGCGTCCATGGCCTTCTACAACACCCGCAGCGAGCTCGAGACGCTGGCGGCGGCGATCGACA
>QZKR01000163.1 GCA_003598065.1 Myxococcales bacterium
GTCCCTGGCGGATGGCCAAGAGTCCAGCCCTAAGCTTAGCCTTGCCCAACGCTTATCTGAAATCGCTGGGCTTACCGAATCTGTCGGCGCCTTGCGCCGCTTAACCGAACCGAACCGCCGTATACGGACCCGTACGTACGGTGGTGTGACAGGGACAGCCCGCGAGGGCTTACCTATGTCGATTTCGGGCGATAGATTGACCTTGTCGCAAAACAACCCCGCTTGGGCGGGATGGTGCCCGAGAGTTTCTCGGCCTGAATTGTTGATAACATTGCATACATTTTTTAAGCCATTGAAAGAAGGATAGAAATTTCACTATTGGAGCGAATTTTACGACGCTGTTTTCAACAGTTTTTCAACACTTTATCCCCAAGATGGCCTCGGCTGGCCGCTGGGTTATCAACAGGTTTTCAACATTTTTTCCACATCAGGAAAGCGCGCTTTTGAGGCGACAAAAAAGGCAAGGGGAGTTTGCCCCTTGCCTTTTTCGTATTGGCGGAAGCTCTTTTGTTTCGGTCTAATTGTAAGTCGCCGAGAAGAGGAGCAGGCCGCCGCCGGTGTTGTAGGTCAAATCGTCACCCTCGGCGAAGGTGTACAATCCCTTCAACGCGATCCCCAGACCCCAGTTGTCGCTCACCCACCACTCCTTGCCCACCGTCGCCGACACCGCAAAGCCATAGCCCACTTCGTGTTCGTTGTCGTCGAAGCGGTCGCTGTTCATCGAATAGCCCAGGAAGGAGGGGCCGATCGTGCCGGTGAGATAAACGTTGGCCGGCATGAAATAATAGGTGACCCCGAAAGAGGGGCTCCAAATCCCCACAGCCTCATGGAGATCTTTGTCGTCGTCGTGAGTGTCGCCCGAGCCATAACCCCACATATCGAGGTGCAAGATGAGGTTGTCGATTACCGCGCCGCCGATGGCGAGAGAGCCGCCACCCCCCGCGCCGTAAAAATTGGGATCCTTGATGGTCGAATTTCCGGGGCCTTGGGTGGAACCGTTGGCGACGAAACCGCCGAAGCCGGCGCCGGCCGTCATCCGAAGGAAGAAGCCATCATGGGCATGGAAGCCGGCGGGCGTCTCGGCGACCGCCGGGGTTTCACCGGCTTTCAGTTTTTCCAATTCCAGCCGTGCTTTCTCGGCTTCGAGCTTGGCTTTTTCCGCTTCGGCTTTCGCCTTTTCAGCCTCGGCCCGGGCTTTTTCGGCGTCGGCGCGCGCCTTCTCCGTCTCCACGCTTGCCGGCTGTTCGGCCGGTTGAGACACGGGGGCAGGAGGAACGATAGCCGGTTCCGGCTGGGCCGGCGGCAAAGCAGGTTCATCCTGGGCCAAAACCGGCGCAGCGAAAAGCATCATGGCTGCGGCCATCAACAATATCGGCGAAGCAGAGCGATTTCCGGACCACATGATTTTTCTCCTCCCTGTTGCAGTTCACATTTTTAGCGCCACACGATCAACGCGGGCTAGCCGAAAGCATCAGCCGTGCCAGTTGCTTCTTTAACGAAAATCTTCTCGAAAATCAAACATATGCGTCCCCGAGGAAGGACGCAGGCGAACGCCGGATTATTCTGGGAGTCTGTACCGTTTTGGTTCATCCGTCTGAAAATTGCTTGATATTATAGTTGGTTAAATGACATCCGGCCAAAATGGCAGAGGAGATTTGAGGCTGACAGACTTGCCCTGCCTGTCAAGCGCAATGCCTCCATTCAGTAGAATAGGGATAAACTGCCGCGCCCTGGCAAGTTTTCTTGTCGGCGACGTGCAAAGGATTCGCGACAACGACCGGGGCGAGTCAACGGCGATTGTCAGCGGAGATCGGCGAAAATTGTTTCAGCGCCTTACGAGAGCTTGGCGTTGCGAGCGGAAAACGTAGCGCACCAGCCGCTCGCGGTCGGAAGAAGAGAGGTCTTTGAACTGGCAGGCGGTGGAGAAGGCTCCGCTGCCGCCGAAAAAGTCGCGGTCGGAGCGGACGACCGTGACGTTGATGTTGATCGGCTTGTTGGGGTCCTCCAACACCATGGTCAAGCGCAGAACGTCGCCGCGCTGGTGTTCGTATGGGGTTGCGAAACGGACGCCCGAGGCCGAAAGAGATACGAGCTTCGGCGCAAGCTGCCGCGTGTCGATTTTGTTGCGCTCGACGACCTGCTCGCGCAGCATTTTCACTTCGTGGTAGAGGTTCAGCATCAAGGCGGCGATGCGCCGCTCGCCCTGGCTCACGGAATCGTCGAGGTCGAGATCGTCCACGGTTTTCGGGCCGTTCGGCTTGTCGGTTTTGCCGCCGGCGCGGGGCATTTCCCGCACCACCTCGTAACTCGTCGTGATGACCGTATCGACGCGGAAGAAGTCGCGGCCTTCATGGCGTTCGATGAGCGAGAGGACGACGCTGTCCCCTTCGATCTGCGCGACTTTGGCTTTGTAGGCATAGCCTTTTGTGGCGTAGGCAACGAGAAGATTTTCGGCCTTCTGGAGCTTGGCCAAACCGCTTTCGTCCAGGATCGACGTGACTTGAACGGTCAGTGGTTTCGTTTTCGTCACTCGCGCGGCGTATTCGAAACCCGCTTCCCGGCCCTGGCTGACCAGCAGCAGGTCATCCCCGCGATAGAACATTACCTTGGTCTCCATCTCCGTGGCCTCGTACAAAAGTGCTCATCGCCTCGGGCGCTCGCGCGGTCTTCTTGTTGCGCCAGCCAACTTTAGCAATAGTAGCTATCATGAAATCGGTCAAACGACAAAACTTTCAACTTAAAAAGCAAACCAAATTGCACGAACCTGCTCCATGAGACCGAGTTGACATCCAAGGGATGCCGGGTTGGGGTTTAGCGCTGTACGATGGAGGGCAGGCGCAGCCGCCGGCGCCTGCCGGCGCGGAAGGGGGCAGGCGCAGGGGGGATGGGACGCTCAGACGAGAAAGTCTTCGATTCGGCGCAGATCCGCCGGCGTGCGAACATGGATGAAAGCCCCGAGGTCGGCGTATAAGTCGCCCTCTTCCCGGTCGTCGAGGGCGATGGCATCGTGCGGGGCGACGCCGTGGTCGGCGAGGAACCGGACGAGATGGCTGCGCTTGTCGCGAACAGGGTCGCCGAGCACGACGTGCGGCGCGCCGCAGACGACGCCGTTCTCCTCCCGCAACGAGTTGGCCACGACCCGCACGCGCTCGCGCGACAGACCGGCGGCGGCGAGAACGCGGCCGGCCAGTTCGTCGAAGCCGGAAGAGAGGATCATCAGCGGCGCGGGCCGGCCATCGGCGCGCCGATGAGCCGCCGCGCGTTTCAGAATGTCGATCGCCTCGGGGCAGGGCTGGATGCGAGCGAGCACGGCCCGCACCTCGGCGAGCGAGCGGCCTTGCCAGAGCGCGACGTCGCGCCGGCACCAGGTTTCGTAGTCGATTTCGCCCCGGAAAAATTGATCGTGGTAGGCGACGGCGCGTTCCCACAGGCCGAAGGCCTCATGCACCAGCCGCCAGGGGCTGGCTACGGGCGTCAGCGTGCCGTCCAGGTCGAAGATAATCGCCTGCGCCGGAAACGGCGCGGTCCTATTCGTCGGCGTTGCGCGTACGGCCATGCGGGCGGGCGGCGGCTAGCCGCCGAACTCGGCCTTGACGACGGCGAAGCACTCGTCGGCCACGTCGAGCGCGCGCATGATGTCCGCCTCGGTGTGGGCGGCGCAGATAAACCAGTTGTGGTGCGGATGCAGGAGCACGCCGCGCTTGGCCGCCTCGCCGCTGAAGCGCTGCATGCGCAGGAAATTGGTTTCGTTGGCGAAGGTCATCGCCGGAATCGACGGCGGGCCGGACAGGGCGATTTGCAGCCCGTGCTTCTCCGCTCTTTCCTTGAGGCCCTTCTGAAGCATCTCGCCCAGACGCAGCATGTAGGGGACGGCGTCGATTTCCTTGAGCGTCTTCAAACAGGCGATCGCCGCCGCGATCTCCGTGGAGCAGGTGTAGAAGCTGCCGGTGAAGAACACCTTCGAAGCGGCGTTCTTCAATTCCTTCGCGCCTACGCAGGAAGAGATGGAGTAGCCGTTGGCCATCGCCTTGGAATAGGTGGCGAGGTCGGGCTTGAAGCCGAAGTATTCGTGGGAGCCGCGCAGGTCGAGACGGAAGCCGGCGCGCACGTCGTCGGAGATCAGCACGATGCCGTTCTCGCGGCAAATGCGCATGACGTCGTTCCAGAAGCCCGGAACGGGCATTATGGACCCGCCGAAGGCCGGATGATGGTAGGGCGTGAGAATGACCGCCGCCACGTCGCCCTCGCATCTCTTGACGAGGTCGGCAAGTTCGTCGGCGTTGTTGTAGGTGAAGGTGAGGACGTGGTGGAAATCCTCCTCGATCAGGCCGCCGTGGCCGGGCGTACACCAGGCGTGCGAGCCGTGGTAGGCGCCCTTGGCCATCAGCACCTTCCGCCGCTGCGTGAACTCGCGCGCCACCTGCACGGCGTAGGTCGTCACGTCCGAACCGTTGCGTCCGAAGACGGCCCAGTCGGCGATGGAGATGGTTTCGACCATTTTCTCGGCCAACTCCACCGTGCGCTCGGTGGGGTGGTTGAAGCAGTAGCCCTGACGCCTCTGTTCCTCGGCCGCCGCCTCCACGGCCGGGTGGTTGTGGCCGAGGACGATGGGGCCGTAGCCGCAGAGGAAGTCGATGTACTCGTTGTCGTCCACGTCCCAGTAACGGCAGCCGTCGCCGCGCTTGGCGAAGTAGGGAAAGGAGCCGGGGACGGCGAAGGCCGGGTTTTTGTGGCCGGGAATGCCGCCCGGAATCACCTTCGTGGCCCGCTGGAACATCTGCATCGATTTGGCGAACGAATAGAGGGTCATCCGATCCTCCTTGACGCTTAGGCGTTGAGGTAGAGGCCGACGCGATCCATCAGCGCGCTGAACTCGTCGGCGAGCGGGATCAGGCCGAAAATGCGCAGGTCGCAGGCGCCGACCGCGGCGAACGTGTCGAGCTTGTTGGCCAAGAGGGCGACGGCCGTGTCCAGGTCCTTGATCTCGATGGTGCCGGACGGCGTGTCGATGGGGCCGTTTAGGGCCGTGATCCGGCCGCCCTTGACGACGACGTGCGCCTTGGGGCCGACCGGCTTGACGTTGACCAGGAGCGTCCCGTCGCGCAGCTTCTTGACGGTCCGCGCCATCATCGGGTCGCTTTCGCCGATCACGCCCGCCCCCGCGATGCCGACCATCAAGCCCATCTCTACGTGCCGGGCGCGGAACTCGGGATCGTTCATATCGTGCGCCGAAGGCTTGAGGTAGCGGGTCATGATTTCCGTGAGTTTGGTGAAACGCTTCAGATCGCCCAGCCGCGTAAGGCCTCCGGGCGAGCCCAGGTAGGGGATGGGCACGACGCTCTGGCCGAGAAACATCTTGTTGAGTTTTTGCGGCGACGTGAAGTAGAGGCCGATGTCGCAGCCCTCGCGCCGGTCGCGCGTGACGCTCACCGCGCCGCCGGAGAACTTCAAGAGCACCGACGGCCCGCCGCGCACGGCGAAGCGGATCGCGCTTTTCATCTCGCCGGCGAGCTTGCGCGCGTCGGGATCGAGCTTGACGAGTTCTTGCAGCCGAGGCAGGACCGCATAGAGGTGGAGATTGGCGAGAATCAGCTCCCTGGACATTCCGTCACCTCGCTTTGAATTAAAAATCGCTCGCAAGACCGAATCATGCCGCACTGCGTTGTCGCAAACAGGCATACTCTAGCGCCTGAGAGAGCGAAGTCAAGGGAAAAGCGGGGAGCGCGGGGCCGCGTAGATGCTGAAAGAAACGTCAGCACTCATTTCTTTCTGAAAACCAATTGAAGGGCAGGGTTCGCCCATCCTGCGACGATGCAATCGCCTCATTGACAGCGTCCCCTTTCCTCTTTAGCATCGTTGGCGTCGCCTCGGAAAGCGGCATCCCACCCTTACTTGTACGCCAGAATTCGGACGGAAGGAGAGCACCATGGCCACGTTGGAAAATCTCAAGGAAGCCTTCGCCGGCGAAAGCCAGGCCAACCGCAAGTATCTCGCCTTCGCCAGGAAGGCCGAAGCCGAGGGCTACCCGATGATCGCCAAGCTGTTCCGCGCCGCCGCCGAGGCGGAAACGGTCCATGCCCACGCCCACCTGCGCGCCATGGGCGGCGTCAAAGGCACTGCTGACAATCTGCAGGCGGCGATCGACGGCGAAGCCTACGAGTTCAAGACGATGTATCCCGGTTTTCTGGCGGCGGCCCAAGCGGAGGGCCATGAGGCGGCGGTGGTGTCGTTCAGGTTCGCCCTGGCCGTGGAGAAAATCCACCACGCCCTGTACGAAAGCGCCGCCGCGTCGTTCAAAGGCGGCAAGGACCTGCCGGACGAGTCGATCCACATCTGCCCGGTCTGCGGCAATACGGTGCTCGGCGACGCTCCGGACAAATGCCCGATCTGCGGCGTGCCGAAGAACAAGTGGGTCGCGGTCTGATCGCTCGCAAAAGCTATACTGTCGGTTATTTGAAATGCGTCACTGAAGACCGTTCGTCCCGAGTGCCGCCCAGCGGGCGGCGTATCGAGGGATGAACGGTTCGTGGTTCGATACGATTTGCCTTCGGCAAATCACTCACCACGAACGGCTTTCACATGGCGCATTTCAAATAATACTGGCTCTAAAGCCCGCCGGCCGCGCGCCTGAACACGGCGAGATAGTTGGCGTGGCGGCCGGCGGCGGAGAGAGCGTAATCCACGGGCTTCAACAGCGCGTGCGTCGCCGCCTGCTCGGCGAGGCGAAAGGCGCGCGAGCGCGCCACGCCATCCAGACCCGCGTGTTTCAGCCGCCAGCGGACCAGGGCGGAAACGTCGTCGCCGATCTGGCCTTCCGTCTTCAGCGTCTCCAGCCGGAAGCCGTGCCGGGCGAAAACCGTCTCCAGACTGCGGGCCGTGAAGTAGCGCACGTGCAGCGGCGGAATCATCCACCAGATGCGGTGGAAGCGGCGCGCGCGGTAGCCTTCCAGATCGTTGGGGACGACGACCACGAGCCGGCCGTCCTCGGCGAGCAGGCGATGCGCGGCGGCCAGCGTCGGACCTAAGTCGGGGATGTGCTCGAACACCTGAACGGTGTATATCAGACCGAAACCGCCCGCCGGCTGGTCCATCTCCTCCACGCGGCCTTGACGGATATCGAGTCCTCGCTCGCGTGCGCCGAGCGTGTCGGCGCTGACATCGACGCCGATGACCTCCACGCCGAGCCGGCTCATGCCGTCCACCAGATCGCCCGCGCCGCAGCCGATTTCCAGGGCGCGCAGATCCACGGGCGCGAGTCCCGCCGCGTCGAGCAGGGCGCGCGCCTTGGCCGTGTAAAGCCGGCGACGCAGGGCGGAGGTTCCCCCATAGGGCGCGGGGCCGCCGCCGGTGTGAATGTTGTCGGGAAAGTAGCCGCGATAGTAGCGCTCCGTGGAATAGACGGCCTGGCTTTCGGCGAAGTAGTCGGGATGGAGGAAACAGGAGTCGCAGGCCGGGCAGCGCATGATGAGATAGCCCGAATCGCCGGGGTGCGGCGCGTCCGGCGGCGCGGCGCTAACGTAATTCGCGTCCTTGGGGACGCGCGCGAACGCCGCGCGAGCCTCGGCCCCGCAATCGATGCAGGCGACAAGGGTCATGGCCCCACCTTCCATGATCAATAAAGCAACCAAATTCACAATCTATCCGAGTGTTGCATACTTCCCCGAACTGCGCTAGTGTCGGGACACACAAGGGAATCGACCTCTGCCAAAGGCGGGATGCGGCGCACGGCGGGGAACACGGAAACCTCAAATACGTCAGGAGGAACGGATGGGCATTCTCGACGGCAAAGTGGCCATTGTCACCGGCGCGGGCGGCGGCATCGGCCGGGCGGAGGCGCTGGCCCTGGCGGCGGCCGGCGCGAAGGTGGTGGTCAACGACCTCGGCACGGCCACGGACGGCTCGGGGCGGAACGTCGGCGCGGCCGAAACGGTGGTGCGGGAAATCCGCGCCGCGGGCGGCCAGGCGGCGGCCAACGCCGACAGCGTCGCCACGCGCGAGGGCGCGAAGGCGATCATGGCCACGGCGATCAACGCCTTCGGCCGCCTGGACATTCTCGTCAACAACGCCGGCATCCTGCGCGACAAGAGCTTCCTCAAGATGACCGACGACATGTGGGACATCGTCCACGCCGTCCACCTGAAAGGCACGTTCCTCTGCGCCCAGGAAGCGGCGGGCGTGATGAAGGACCAGGGCCAGGGCGGGCGGATCGTCAACACGACCTCGCTGTCCGGCATCTACGGCCTCTTCGGCCAGGCCAATTACAGCGCCGCCAAGGCCGGCGTCGTCGGCCTGACGCGCGTGCTCGGCATGGAGCTGGAGCGTTTCGGCATCACCTGCAACGCCATCGCGCCGATCGCCGTGACGCGCCTCACGGAGTCGCTGCCGATGTTCGCCGACGTCGATCCGGCGCAGTTCTCGCCCGAGCACGTGGCCACGGTCGTCTTGTTTCTCTGCTCGGAGGCGGCCAGCCACGTCAACGGCAAGATCCTCGCCGTCGAGGGGACGCGCGTCTACGAATACACGGTCGGCAAGACCGCCGGCATCGAGAAGAAGGACGGGGCCTGGACGCAGGACGAACTGGCGCGCGAATGGTCGAAAGTCGGCCAGTAGCGGCGTCGCTATTGCCCGGCCGGGCCGTGTTGTGATATATCGACGGCGCGCCATCCGAATGGACTCGGCTTCGAAGGGCATCCGTCTATGAACGTCGTCGCCATCCTCTGCAAACGCGGTACGGCCGGTACGCCGGACATCCTCAACGGCCTGATCCGCTATCTCGACGGAAAAATCAAAACGCTCCGCATCGCCGAAGGCGTCTGCTGCGGCGAGGGCCAGGCCGAGGTCGTCCCCGAGGAGAAGCTCGGCGACGGCGCGGACCTGCTGATCGTGCTGGGCGGCGACGGCACGCTGCTGCACGCCGTGAAGCTGCTGCGCGGGCGGGACGCGCCCATCCTCGGCGTGAATCTCGGCCGGCTCGGCTTCCTCACGGAAATCCAGCTTTCCGAACTTTACCCGACCTTGGACAAGATCCTGGCCGGCGAATGCCCCACGCAGATCCGGCGCATGCTGCATGCGACGCTGACCCGCGAGGGCAAGGAGATTCTGAGCCAGGACGTGCTCAACGACGTCGTGATCAACAACGGCGCGCTGGCGCGCATCCTGCGGCTGCACGTCGGCACGGCCCAGGGCTTCATGACTTCCTATCGCGGCGACGGGCTGATCATCTCCACGCCCACCGGCTCCACCGCCTACAACATGGCCGCCGGCGGACCCGTGCTCTACCCCACCCTCGCCACGTTCGCGCTCACGCCGATCTGCCCGCACACCTTCGCCAACCGTCCAGTGGTGCTGCCGGACGACGAAGAGGTGATCGTCGAACTGACCGAGGCCACGAGCGACGTCCATCTCTCGCTCGACGGCCAGGCCGGCGCGGTGATGCGCCAGGGGGACATAGTCCGCGTGCGGCGCGCGACAACGACGGCCCGGCTCGTGCGCTCGCCGACGCGCGGCTATTTCGACATTCTCCGCGAAAAACTCGGTTGGGGGCAGGACTAGCGCATGCTGCGCCAGCTCGCGATTCGCAACTTCGCGATCATCGAAAGCCTGGATCTGGATTTTTCCCCCGGGCTGACGGTGCTTACCGGCGAGACGGGCGCGGGCAAGTCGATCCTTGTCGGCGCGCTGGCGCTCGTGCTCGGCGGCCGGGCCTCGGCCGATCTCCTGCGCACCGGCAGCGAGGAGGCGGAAGTCGCCGCCCGTTTCGACTGGCCCGACGACGCCGACCTGCGCACGCGGCTCGACGAACTCGGCGTCCCGGCCGGCGACGAGTTGATGCTGCGCCGGCAGGTGCAGCGCGAGGGCAAAAGCCGCGCCTGGGTCAACGACCGGCCGATCACCGTCGGCGTGCTGGCGCAACTGGCCGGGCGGCTCGTCGATATCTCCAGCCAGCACCAGCACCAGAGCCTTTTGAACGTCGAAAACCATCGGCTGCTGCTCGACCGCGCCGGCGGGCTGGAGGCGCAAGTCGCCGACGTCGGCCTGCGCTATGCGGCGCTCATGGAACTCGTGCGGAAGCGTCGTCGGCTGGCCGAAGCGCAGGGCCAGCGGGCCGAGCGCGAAGCGTTTCTGCGCTTCCAGATCGACGAGATCGAGAAGGCGGGCGTCCAGCCCGGCGAGGAAAAGGCGTTGCAGGAACAGCGGCAGACGCTTCGCCACGCCGAGCAGATCAAGGCCGCGCTCGACGAAGCCCTGACCGTGCTCGACGGCCAACCCTCCGCCGGCGCGCTCGCCATCAAGGCCGAACGCGCCTTGAACCAGGCGGCGCAGCATCTGCCGTCCGTGGGCGATCTCGCCCGCCGGCTCGAATCGGCGCGCATCGAAATCGAGGACGTCGCCGAATCCGTCCGCTCGCTCGGCGATAAGCTGGACGCCGATCCCGGCCGGCTGGAGGAGATCGAGGACCGGCTGGCGCTTCTGTCGCGGCTTTTGAAAAAGCACGGACCGACCACGGAGGAACTTCTGGCCAAGACCGAGCGGATGCGCGGCGAACTGGCCGAGATGGAGGACGTGGAAGGCGCGCTCGCCGACCTCGACAAAAAACTGAAAGCGGCGGAATCGTCGGCGCTGGCGGCGGCCGAAGACCTTTCGGGCCGGCGGCGCGACGCCGCGCTGGCGCTGGGCAAGAAGGTCGAGGCGGAACTGGCCTCGCTCGGCATGCGGAAGACGGCCTTCCAGGTTTCGGTGCGGCCGCGCTCGGGAAGCGAGGAGACGGTTTCCGCCGGCGGGCGGGCGCTCGGCCCGCAGGGGCTGGACGAGGTGGAGTTTCTCATCGCCCCCAACGTCGGCGAGACGCCGCGCCCGCTGGCGCGCATCGCCTCCGGCGGCGAACTGTCGCGCGTCATGCTGGCGATCAAGGGCGTGCTTCTGGCTTCCGATCCGGTGGACGTCTCGATTTTCGACGAGGTGGACGCCGGCATCGGCGGCGCGGTGGCGCAGATGGTGGGCAAGAAGATTCACGGCCTGGCCAGGGCGCGGCAGGTGATCTGCATCACCCATCTGCCGCAGATCGCCGCCTATGCCGACCAGCATTCAAGGGTGGAGAAGGAAGCGCGGAAGGGGCGGACCTATACCCGCGTGGCGACGCTCGACGAGCGGGAGGAGCGCGTCCGCGAGGTGGCGCGATTGATGGCCGGCGAAGCGGCGGGCGAAGCCTCATTGGAAGCGGCGCGCGAACTGCTGGCCCACTCCCGGGGCGGCTAGGCCGCCGCGCGTGTTTGAAAATTGTTGCCGCCGATCGGAAAAATCTGATAGGGTTGACCATCTTGCGCCGGAAATGAGGCATCGTCGCCCGGCGCCATCGATGGGAGGGTAAGGCCCGTGGGCCTTGGCCGTACAAAAACACGCCGAACCAAACGCGGTCCGATTGCAGGCATGAAACGGCAAAGCTGGTCGATCACGGATATCGGCACGAAGCGCGACCACAACGAAGACAGCCATTTCCGGGATGACGAGTTGGGTCTCTACGTCGTCGCCGACGGCATGGGCGGCCATCGCGCCGGAGACGTGGCCAGCCGGACGGCGGTCGAGATCGTCGCCGGCGAGGTGCGGACTCGCGCCGCCGCGCTACCGCCGCCCGTCAAATCCGGCAAGACGCAGATCCTGCTCGCCGAGGACCCCGTGCCCGCCATGCTGTCCGACGCCGTGCGCGCGGCCTCCGAGGCGATCATCGCCAAGATCGACGCCGATCGCTCGCTGATGGGCATGGGCACCACCGCCACGCTGCTCTTCTTCCACGACGTGCATGCCTACTTCGCCCATGTCGGCGACAGCCGCCTGTACAGGCTGCGCAGAGGCAAGCTCGCGCAGCTTTCCACCGATCATTCGCTGGTGCAGGAGCAGCTTGACGCCGGCCTGATCACCAAGGCCGAGGCGGAAAGCAGCGTCTATAAAAACATCATCACCCGCTCCGTGGGTTTCGAGCGCAATACGCTGGTGGACGTCGAGTCGATCGACTGGCAGCCCGGCGACATGTTCCTGCTCTGCTCCGACGGTCTCCCCAATCTGGTGAAGGACAAGGAGATCGAGGAGATCATGGAAAAGAAAGATCCGGAAACGGCGCTCGCCTTTTTCGTCAAGCTCGCCAATTCGCGCGGCGGCGACGACAACCTCACCGCCGTCCTCGTCCGCGCCGAGGCCGAATAGCGGCCGCCGGTCCAGAAATTCACGCCAATCGGTCGGGAATTTTACGTTCGCGCAATAGGCGGCTTTACCGCGATAACTTCTTTCTAAATAAAATTATTGACTTTTTAAAACATATCATTAGATTATCAATAGTCGTTTCCAACACAGGCCCAATAGACGGAGAAAGTGCGATGCCGACGAAAATCACAATTTCAATATCCTGTTTAATCTTTGCGACGTTGTGCCAATCCTGCGAAACAGCCTCAAACGAGGATCCCATTTGCACCCAAACCTGCGACCGCGCGCAAGCCTGCGCGGAGGAAACGGACGCCGCGTTCAGCGGTCTGGAGTGCGAACGACTCTGCGCGGAGAACTGGGAGAAGATAGAGTCCGTCGGCTGCCTGGAAATCTGCCAAACCGAAATCGATTGTATCTATGGAAAGCTGGAGGAAGGCATTTGCACGGCCAAGGCGATGGACGGGGCCGCGAAACTTTGCGAACCGGAATCGGACGGGTGCATCGAATGCATCGAGGAAGAAGACCTCGATCTGTCGCTATCCGACATCACCTTCAGTTCGGCCTATACCAGCGGCTGTACTGATTATTGCGAAAAGGCGCATGAATGCGACGAGAGCGGCGTGCTCACGGCCGAGTGGGCCGATGCCTGCAAGACGGCTTGCGAGGCGGCTCGGGATGAAGGAGTCAGCATCGTAACCGACGAACAGCTTGCTTGCGTCGAGATGAGGACCTGCGAAGATTTCAACCGGTGCCTGATGGGGGACATGGAAGATGGCGACCAACCGGATGGCGACACGCCAGAGTGCTATGACGACGGCTGCCCTGGTATCCGGCTTTGCGACGACGAGATTGGCGGCTGCTCCAATGATTGGGCGGTGATCTGCATAGACGGCCACTACAACGAGGATTGTCCCGGCGTGTTGGAATTTTCCACGGCAGCCTACGGCGAGTGCGCCGAGGCGCCCTGTGCGGACGACGAAGACTGCGCCGATTTAGGCGTATGCGACGATCCGAGTCACGGCAGCCGGAAGGTGTTCGTCTGTAACAGGAGCAACCTGTGCGAGCGTTTCAACGGCGAGGATCCCGACTATTGTGGAGGGGTGTGCGACGCGACAATCGAGGCGTCGTTCTGCACAGCCGACAACGTGTGCGTCTGCGAAGGCGGCCAATGGAGTCTTTACCACTGCGATGATATCTGCTCCTCGCAAGGCGAATTCACAGACGGCTGCGGCTATAACCCGAACTACGGCTTCGATTATTGCCTTTGCGGCGATGCGCTTACAGACGGCCTGGTCGGCGACGCCTGCGCGGCCAATGAGGACTGCCTTACCGAATTTTGCCTGACCACCGCGGTTATCTCCACCCTTACTGGCGAAGAGATCGAGATTGTCAATGGCTACTGCTGTTCGCTTAGCCCAGATATTTGCACGCCGGACGTCAACGGCCACAACGTCAGCGCCGCCTTCTTGGGCGACGACTATGCCGATTTCAACATCTGCCTGGCCCCCTGCTATACCGACGCCGACTGCCGCCCGACAGACGATGTTTTCTGCCTGGACCCGACGGTACTGGTTGAAGGCGGCTATCTGACCGAGGAGGAGGCTTTCAACTATTTCGGCAATGGCAACGTCTGCATGCCACAAGGAATGCTCGACGCCATGTTGGAACAACTCAATTCCAACCAGCGTTTCGAGGCGCTCGGCAAATAAACTCACAGCTCTTTTGGAAAGCGATAGCGTAGAAAGACATCGGGAAATCGCCGCCGTCTCGCCGGGCCGTCAGGAGTTCTTTTCCCGCAGATCTTTCATGACGAGCCTGGCGATGGTCTTGAGGGTCTCCAGGACGCCCGTTCCCTGCGTGGCCACCGCCTCGAATTCCGGAGCGCCGAGGAAATTCATCAGCCGGGACAGCTCTCTCATCTCGACGGCCGAGGGCAGATCGCGCTTGTTGTACTGCATGACCAGCGGAACGTCGTCCAGCGACAAGCCGTTCTCCTCCATGTTGATCTTCATGTTGTCGAGGCTTTCGAGATTGGCGTCCATCCGCTCGATCTGCGAATCGGCCACGAACACCACGCCGTCGGCGTTCTTCAGAATCAGCTTGCGCGAGGCGTCGTAAAAGACCTGACCGGGCACGGTGTAGAGCTGAAAGCGCGTCTTGAAGCCGCGGATCTCGCCGAGCTGCAAGGGAAGGAAATCGAAAAACAGCGTCCGCTCCGTCTCCGTGGCCAGCGAGATCAGCTTGCCGCGCGTTTCGGGGTCGGACTTCTGGCAGATGTATTGCAGGTTGGTGGTCTTGCCGCCCAAGCCCGGTCCGTAGTAGACGATCTTGATGCTGATCTCGCGGGTGGAGATGTTGACAAACGCCATCCCCGGCCTCCGGGCTAATCTTTGAAAAGGTTTTCGATGTCCTCGTCCGTAATTTCCGCAAACAGCGGATTGGCGTCCTTCCCGCCGCGTTCGGCGATTTCGGAGAATACGCTTTCCAACTGCTGTCCGGCCTGCTTCACTCGCAACCGCACCAGCCCCAGCGCGCTCTTGTTGTCGAACACGACCACGAGGATGTAACGCTGGGCGATGATCGACAGATGAAGATGGTCCTTCTCGCCCTCGTGAAAGAGAATCGAGAATTCCTGCTCGCCTAGGAGCTTGGCCAGCCCGCCGGTGGCGGCGATGTTGCCGGCCGCAAGGGTGGCGAGCGAGGTCGTGTCCATCGCGCCGGCGTTGCCGGCGGAGGCGATGAGCTGTCCGTTCTTATCCACCAGGAAAACCACTTTGGCGCTGGATTCCCTGGCCAGTTCTTCGCAGGCCGCTATAATGCGGGTGTAATCTTCTTCCTGAAGCACCGTCTGGATGTTGCGCATCGCTCGAAGACCCCGGATCAACGTTCCGGCCAGGCTGGCGCCCGGCCGAAAACCCCTTTTGAATTTCGCATCTTAGCAAACTTTCGAGCGCTCCGCAAGCAGCGCTCAAGAATCGCGCCGAACGCGAAGCCCCCTATGATCGGGACCCGCTTCATCGTCCCATCGCCTCCGCCAGTTCCGCCAGGTCGGGCGGCTCGGCCACGGCCGCCTGCGACTCGGCCCAGCGGGCGTTGAGGTCGCCCAGATCGACGCCGCTGCCCTTGCGGATGAAGATCGGCGTCTTGTGGATTGGCGTTTCGATCGGGATCACCGAGTTCGACGTCATTTCCAGGCCCGTCCAGGCGTCGATCCATTCGCCGTCGGGGATCCGGACGTCCTGGCTCGTCTGGCCCGTCCGCCAGACCGGCGCGACGAGAATGTCCGGGCCGTAGTAATACTGCTCGAAAAGGTCTTTGTAATCCGGCCGCTCCGGATGGACGGCGATCATCGGGCGCACGATCGGCACGCCCTGTTCATGGGCGAGGCGCGCCTGCGTCTCGGTATAATCCATCAGGTCGCGGTGCAGGCGGGCGTACATCCGCCAGATGGCCAGAAGCTGCGCGTCGTACACCGGCTCGTAGCTGTAGCCGTTTTCGTTGACGTTGCCCGAACCATCGTCCGGCCGGCGCGACCAGAGCGAGGCGTTGCCCGTCGGGCCGACTTCCATCAGCGGCGTGAACGCCGAGAACTGCAACCAGCGTGCGCAGACCGGCGGGTTCGGCCGGCCGTAGCCGCAGGTGTCGGAGCCCCAGACGGGGAAATTCATCAAGGCGGCGCGCTGCACGGCGATGATCGCCGAGCGCAGACCCCATTCCGAGGTCGCCGTGTCGCCGCCCCAGAAAATCGCGTGCGCCTGCGAGCCGACCCAGCCGGCGCGCGGCATGACGGCGAATTCCTCCACTCCCGCCCGCTCGAATGCGCCGTGCACGGCCGCCGCGTAGTAGCGCGGGAAGGCGTTCTTCACCTCGCGGTAGCTCATGCCGTTGTCGTAGACGCCGGTGAAGAATTCGCCGTCGGGCGCCTTTTCCTCGCCGCGATCGAGTTTGAAGCCGGCCACGCCGTCCTGAATGCGCGGGATGATGTGGTCCTGCCACCAGGTCACGGCTGCTTCGTTGGTGAGGTCCAACAGCTTCGCCTCGAAAGGGGAAGATGGAATCGGGTTGTCCACGGTGTAACTCAACTCCACCGCCTCGCCGGCCATCTCGCCCGCCGCCCACGGCGCAACCCAGAGCATGAAGCGGATGTCCTTGCCGGCCAGCCAATCGATCATCTCGACGGGCTGGGGCAGGCGCTGTTCGTCGAATTCGAGGTCGTCATAGCCGAAGTCGCCGGGACCCCACGGCCGGTCCACCCAATACAATGAGCAGGGGATGCCGAGCGCCTCCATCATCAGGATGTCCTCGACGATCATCGAATTGTAGGGGCCGCCGTAAGGCGTACCGTCGTAGAAGGCGGGCAGGTCCCATACTTCGTCGCGCCAGCGCCAGGGACCGAAGGCCCAGCGCGGCGGCATGAGGCTCAAGCTGCTGGAACGGGCGTATTTGGCGGTCGCGTCCAGCGGCGTCTCGCCGGGGATGATGCGGAAGACGAGCCCCGGCCCTTCGTACTCGATCTCGACCCGCGTCGGATCGCTCGTGCCGAAGCGGTACGCGCCCACCCAATCGCTCTCCACCCATACGCCATAGCCGGCGGAGGAGACGAAAAAGGGGCTGTAGAGCGAGATTGTCGGCTGAATGAACAGCGGCGCTTCCTGGCCGCGCAGATCGAGCGCCTCCGTCATGTTCGGCTTCCACGACAAATCCTGATTGCCCTGGACGACGCGCTCCATCAGGCCGTAGAACGCCTCGTCGTCGGCCACCTGCAGCCGCAGGCCGGTGGTTTCGCGCTCCTGGAGCGATTTGGCCCGAAAGGCGATCTGCACCGCGCCCTCGGCCTCGGGGCGGATCGTCAACGTCGCTTCGCGGCCGTCGGAGAGTTCGACGGGGTAAATGGTTTTATCCCCATCCTGACAGACGTAGCTGAACCCGGCGATCGTCGTGCGCGTCGCGCCGCGCGCAAGATAGAAGGGCGAACCCTCGCCATCGGCGATGGAGACGAGCGGCACGCCGTCTTTGAAAATGCGGATCGCGAAGGGGCTGAACTCGACGCTCACCGACTCCGGCAGGGTCGGCTCCTCGCAAGGCGCATCCTCGACGTTCTCCTCCCCTTCGGCGTCCGCATCCTCGACTCCATCCCCGTCGGTCGAATCCTCGTCGCCGTCCGCAGCCGAGCCGTCGCCGTCGCTCCGGACGTCGCCATTCGCCAACGTTGTCTCGCCGTGGCCGCAGGCCGCCATCGCCCCCGCCAGAAGCAGCGCCAGAATCGCCCGCGTAATCCGCTTCACGAAGCACCTCGCTCCATTTAACGCCTCAAATTTCGCCTGAACCATGCTAACGGCAGGGCCTAAGAAGTCAATGTTCTTTCAGTCGCTCGCACTTGCCATCGCCCATGGCATCTGTTACGGTCGGAGAAAGAAAAGAGATTTTGCGGGGCGAGGAGGCGAGCATGGATGAAGTGCTCTATCAGAAAACAAACGCCACGGCGACAATCACCATCAATCGCCCGAGCCGACGCAACACGCTGACCTCGTCGGTGGTCAACGCCCTGCGCGCCCATCTGGCGCGCACCAACAGCGATCCGGAGGTGCGGGTTGTAATCCTCACCGGCGCGGGCGACACCGTTTTCTGCGCCGGCGGCGACCTGGGCCGCGACGCCTCGGATTCCGGCGCGATCGCCCGCTACGACGCCAACCGCGAAATGGCCGACCTCTTGCGCGACATCCGCGCCCTCGCCAAGCCGCTGATCGCCCGCGTCAACGGCCACGCGCTGGGCTCGGGCTTCGCCCTCGTCCTCGCCTGCGATCTCGCCGTGGCCGTGCAGGACGTGCGGCTCGGCTGCCCGGATATGAAAGTGGGCATCTTCCCGATGCTGACGCTGGCCCACCTCAACCGTCACCTCGGCCCCAAGAAGGCGCTGGAACTGCTCTTGACGGCCAAACAGATTACGGCGGCGGAGGCCGTGCGGCTGGGGCTGGTCAACGACGCCGTGGCGCGGGAAGACCTGGACCTGAAAATCACCGAACTGGCGACGCCGATCCTCGAATTCTCGCCGGTGGCGGTCCGTCTCGGCCGCGAAGCCGTCGCGGTGTCGGCGGACATGGGCTTCGACGACGGGCTGAACTACCTGCTCGCGCAGCTTACGCTTAATCTGCAAACCGACGACGCCAAGGAAGGCGCGCAGGCGTTTCTCCAGAAGCGCAAAGCGACCTGGACGGGACATTGATATTCGTCCGTGAACGAATTTCTGCCTATCCGCTTCTTCTTCCTTGCATATCCGCCTCTTCCGAGTAAATATTCGGCAAAATAGCAATGTCCGGTCTGGGACGGCAAACCGGCAAGGGCAGGACGTCCGTACTAAATGTGATTATTCCAGCAGTAAAGAGAAGTGCTCATGCGAAACCAAACGCGGCTCCTGCTTCCGATCCTGCTCTGGGCTTTCACAATCCCGGCCTGCTCCGGCAGCGACATCGTCTTCGAATTCGGCGATCCGGACGCCGAAGAAACGGCCGACTCCGATCCCGTCGAGCAGGATCAGGCTCCGGGAGATGGAGATGAGGACCCGATCGCCGAGCAGCCCGATTCTCCCGAAATCGATATCCCGGCCGACATCGACAACGAGGAGATCATCGACGGCGACGGCTCGGAAACCGCCGACGAAACGGCCGAAGCGGAGTTTGATGAGGTTGTCGATAACGAGATGCCGACGGATGGAGATTTCGACCCGGAAACCGTGGACGGGGATTGGACGGACTCGGACCTGGACCTGTGGGTTGACATCGAGGCGGTCAGCGCCCCGGACGAGCGGACGGTCAGCGTGCTTCTCAGCGAGGACTGGGGCGGCCCCGCCTCCGAGGAATCCAGCTATTCGATCACTTCGGACAGGGGCCCTCTCTCCGTGCTCTCCGTCGATTACCAGCCGCTCGTCCGCACGGCGACCTTGACGACGGGCAAGCAGAAACTCGGCGTAACGTATACGCTGTCCTTGAATGGCGGCCGCGGAACGGCCAGCGCCGATTTTATCGCCGCGGATTTCAAGGAATTTTACGCCATCGATTTCGCCGATTACTCGCAGATCCAAGTCGGCGCGTTCCGGGTCGCGGTGGGCGAGAACGCCGTGATCTACGCCCAGGAAGATTATGATTTCCCCAACGCCGAGGCGTTCCTCGACGAATTCGACGCGCAGATCTACCCCAGGCTCACCGCGCTGATGACCGGGGCGCCGGACTTCGACGGAAACGGCAAGATCGTCATCTTCGGCCTCGACGGCGGCGACTACTACGGCGGCTACTTCGATCCCACCAACCAGTATTCCGACAGACAGACGATGGAATGGTGGGGCATGCACTCGAACGAAATGGAAATGGTCCACATCAACGTCCTGACCGAGCCGTCGGAATACGGGCACGTCATCGCGCACGAATTCAACCATCTGCTCTACCACGAGCGCCACGGACTGCAATACGACTACTTCGAATATCACGACGAGGGGCTGGCCGAGTGCGCGGTGCACGCCGTTTACGGCGACAACGACTACGCCGTGCTCGTCTACCAGTACGATCCGCGCGACGTCATCCGCAACGGTTTGTCGCTCGTGAACTGGCAGTACGCCCAATACGAAAACTACGCGCTCGCCTATTTGTTCTGGACCTACCTCGCCGGACGCACGGGCGGCGTTGAGCAATACGGGACCTTCTTCGATCTCGACGACGGAGACCCCGGAGCGGTCAACGAATTGATCCAGGAACTGCTCGACACGGATTTCAACTCGGTTCAGTTCGATTCCCTGATCGCCAACTGGGTGCAGGACGACAGCGGTCCATACGGCTACAACGGCATGTTTTCCGCCTCGGCGGCTTCCGCTCCCGTCGTCTGGGAAGGAACCAGCAGCGTCGATCTGGAGCCCTTCGCCGGCGCCTTCTTCCGGCTCGCCGGCGCGTCGGTCGATTATCCCGGCACGCAAGGGGCTCACATCGTTTACGCGGGAATCGACAACCACGGCAACGTGGACAAAGCCGCCCCCTTCGCCGTCAACGGCGGCGCGCTGCTCGTCTACAACAAGAATTTCCTCTGGGATTCCTTCCCCTCCGAACCCAGCGGCCCGGATCAGCCCAGCATCGGCGGCCGAGCGGCGGGCAAGCATCTTTTCAGCGGCTATCGCAGTTTCATGGAACTCGCCGACCCGCCGCCCGTCCCGCCTTCCAATCGGCGCGTACGAGAGGCCTGGCGCAAAGCGGTGGAGTTGAGGCGGGCGAAATAGCGAAGAGAAACCGCACAAGACGGGCGAAAGGCAGGAGCAGGTTGGAAAACCTGTTCCAACGCCGGGAGGACTCCGAAGCAAAGCCTAGTAGTTGGAGCAGGCGTCCACGCCTGGTCCAAAACATTTAGGAAGGGCAGGAGCAGGTTTGTAACCTGCTCCAACGCCGATGTAACCTACTCCAACGCCGGTAGGGGCGGATAGAGCCCAGCGGAATCCGCCCGCGCCTATTTTGCCCGCTTGTCCGGGAATTTTTCCTGGAGCGTGCGGGCCAGGCCTTCGAGGTCGATGGACTTCAGCAGGACCGTGCCCGCCTCGCCGTTGGCCACGCCCTCTCCTTTCGCCTCCACCAGCACGCGGCGATAAAGATTGGCGTGAGTCAGGGACTGTTTGGTTTGCGGGTTGTAATACTCGTGGATAAGCTGCGGGCCGTCCTTGTGCTCGACGAATTGCGTCGCGGGATCCTGCCGTATGGCGTGGATCGACCGCCGCAGTTCCAGCCTGGCTGTGAGGTTGGTGCGGATGTCCTTGATCGACAGCGTCACCTTGCCGGCCTGGCCCGTGTACGTGCGGCTGGCGTAGGAGATGTTGGAATCGTCCTTCGACGTCGCATTGTAGCCTTCAAGCGGGCCGACCGCATAGCCTTCGGCCTTCTCCGGCAGGAAACGCGAGAGAAGTTCCTGCGGATACGGCTCGGTGGGACTTGAGGTAACACGGCGCAGTTTCGAAATCGCCTCCAGGTTGGGTTGGGCGAGCATGTCCTTGGTGATCGAAAGCTGGCCGCGCTCGCTGGAGGGCGAGGCGGCTTCGCTCCGTTTCTTTTTCTCCAGGTCGGCGTAATACTTGTCGGGCAGCGGGATCGATTTCTTCCCGTTTCCGTCCTGGGCTTTTTCCTCTCCGCAGCCCTTGGCGCACGAGGCGAGGGCCACGGCCAGCATCGTCACCAGCGCCGCCGCCACCAATGCCCTTTTCCACATGGCTCACTCCTTTTTCTTCCGACCTTCGGCCGGGAGGTCGCCGGGATCCCAGTCCGCCAGCAACGCGAAAACTTCCTCCTGGATGCGCCGCAGCCGCCAGCGGTCTTTTCCCAGGCAGTCATTGAATACAAGCGATACGGCAAGCATGCGCCCGGAGCGCGTCAACAGGTAGCCCGAAAGGGCGATCACCTGCTCCAGGGTGCCCGTTTTCGCCCGCAGCTTGCCGCGCAACGCCTCGTCGCGGTAGTTGCTGCGCAGGGTGCCGTCGCGTCCGGCCACGGCCATCGAGGTCATGTATTCCGGACCCACCTGGGGATCGTGATACATCCTCGACAGCATCCGCGTCAACAATTCCGGCGGGATCTGGTTCACGTCGCCCAGACCCGAACCGTTTTTCAACACGTAACCGTTGGCGGGGAACGCCAGTTCCTGTTCGATCACCTCGTGCATCGTCTGGAGGCCCTTGTCCCAGGTGCCGGGAGCGCCTCTCGTCTCCGCGCCGACCGTTTTCAGAATCTGCTCGGCCATGTGGTTGTTGGAATACTTGTTGACCAGCGAAATGAGCGTCGCCAAGGGCGGCGAGAGAAACTTGTAAAGGACCTCCGACGACTCCGGCGCCTTGCGGACCACAACCTTGCCCTTGACCTCGATGCCGACTTTTTTCAGCGCGTCGTGGATCGCCCAGCCGGCGAAAAGCGGCGGGTTGTCGATTTTGACGAAGAAGATGCGCCGGCCGCTTTTCGGATGGATCGTGCCGGTGACGACAAGCTTGTTTTTGTCGCCGTCTTTCGGCGCATCGACGATCACCGCCGAACGCGCGTGCTCGGAAGTGACGGCGGTGTTGTCGATTTTCAAATAGGGCGAGAGCGGCAGCACCCCGACGGCCGGCGGCTGGCCGTTCGCGGCCGGCGTGACGTAGACGGCGATGGTGTTGAAATTCACCGACAGCGCTCCCATCGGCGCCTGATAGGCGGCGTTGCTGTCGTCCTGCTCCCAGCCCGGACCCTGATAAACGTCGTCGAAAAACGATTGATCGACGACCAGATCGCCCTCTATTTTGCGCAGGCCGACGGCGTACAGTTCCGCCGCCAGACGATACACCTGTTCCACCACCATCCAGGGGTCGCCGCCGCCGACCAGGTAGAGGTCGCCCTTCAGCGCGCCCTCCGCCGTCGGCTGCGCCAGGGAACGGATTTCCGTGGCGAAGCGGTATTCCGGGCCGAGTTTCAAGAGCGCCACGGCCGTCGTGAGCACCTTCTGATTGCTGGCGGGATTGAGCATCGTGCGGCCGCCGACCTCGACGAGCGGCTCGTCGGTCGAAAGGTCGATGGCGTGCAGACCGAAACGGACCTTTTCCAGTTCGGGCCTGGACAACGAGGCGGAGAGTTTCCCGGCCAGCAATTTGTCGTCGAGCGGCTGGCCGCTTTCGTAAAACGGCAGATCCTTGCCGGCCGGACCGGGGTTCGCCGTCACCGCGAGGCGCGGCTTCGCTCCGGGCAGGATCACCGGCGGAAGCGTCAACGGGATCAAAGGCGGCCCGGCCGCGCCCTCCTCCTCCTCGACGACCGGCGCAAAGGAACCCGTCTCCTCTGGCGCGACGTCGTCTTGGGTCCAGGCGGGACCGCGCAATGCGCCGAGCATGCCCAGCGCGATGGCCAGCGAAAAAATCGCCGTGATGGGTCGTAAGCGGGTCATGCGTCTATCGCCTTACATCTCCTCGGGCGCTTCGAGGCCGAGAAGGCTGAGGCCGCGCTTCAGAACGATCGTCGTCGCCTCGGCCAGCATCAGCCGCGTCGCGCGCAACGCCGCGTCCTCCGCCAGGAAGCGATACCCCTCGATCGTGTAGACTCTATTGAAGGCGCGGCAGAGTTCGACCAGGTGCCGGGCTACGACCGACGGGTCGCAGGCTTCGCAGGCGTACTCCAGCCGGTCGGGAAATTCGCCGATGAGCTTCAGGACGTCGCGCTCCTCCGCCCGGTCGAGCAGGGCGGGATCGAACAACGAGCGGTCGAGCGCGCCGGCCTTGCGGTGCATGGAGCGCGAGCGGGCGTAGCCGTACTGCACGTAAACGCCGGTCTCGCCCTGGAAGCTCAGGATGCGCTCCCATTCGAAGGTGACGTCGTTGGTGCGGCGGTTGACGAGATCGCCGAAAACGATCGCGCCGACGCCCACCATCGCGGCGACGCCTTCCTTGTCGGCCAGTTCGGCGTTTTTCTCCCGCACCGCATCCAGGGCCAGCGCCACCGACTTGTCGAGCACTTCGTCGAGGAAGATCACCTCGCCCTTGCGCGTGCTCATCGTCCGGTCCTTGAGTCCGAGCATGCCGAAGGCGATGTGTTCCAGCGACTTCGCCCAGGGATAGCCCATCCTCTCCAGCACCTTGAAGAACTGGGAGAAGTGCAGCGACTGCTGGTGCGCCACCACGTAGAGCAGGCGGTCGAAATGAAACCGCTCATAGCGGTCGATCGCCGCGGCGATGTCGCGCGTGGCGTAAAGCGTCGCGCCGTCGGATTTGCGCAGCAGGCAGGGCGGCAGCTTGGCGTCGGTCAGATCGACGATCACCGCGCCCTCGGAAACGGTCGTGCCTACTTTTTCATCGACGAGCCGGATCACCTCATCCAGCCGGTCGCGATAGAGGCTTTCGCCGTCGAAATGGTCGAAGCGGATCTTGAGCCGGTCGTAGATGCGGCCGAACTCCTTCAGGCTGATGTCGTAGAAGAGCCGCCAGAGCGCGAGCGCTTCCTCATCGCCCTGCTCCATCCGCACGAACCACTGCCGCGCCTCGTCCTCCAGTTCCGGCTGCGTCTCGACTTCCTTGTGGAAACGAACGTAGACGTCGAGCAGGTGGCGGATTTCCTTGCGGCGCAGTTCCTGCTCGTCGCCCCAGCGCTTGTAGGCGACGATGAGCTTGCCGAACTGCGTCCCCCAGTCGCCGAGGTAGTTGATGCGCACCGCCTTCCAGCCGCGCGCCTCGTGCAGATTGGCGATGGCGTTGCCGATCACCGTCGAGCGGATGTGGTGGAAGGCGATCGGCTTGGCGATGTTGGGCGAGGAAAAGTCGAGCACGACGGTCTTCCCCCGCCCCTCCGCGCCGTTGCCGTACGCTTCGCCGGCGGCCAGCGTCGCCGGAACGATCCGCCGCGCCAGCTCCGGACCGCTGAACGTGAAGTTCAGAAACGGCCCTTCCGCCTCCACCTTGGCGAACAGCGGCTTGCCGGCGAAACGCGCCGCCCAGTCGCGGGCGATTTCGTCGGGCTTGCGCTTGAGTTCCTTGGCGAAGGGGAAGCAGGGCAGCGCCAGGTCGCCGCGCTCGGCGATATCGGGCTGTTTGAACAGCGTCATAAAACGCTCGGCCGGAAACGACACGTCGCGCTTCAACTCATCGACAATTTCGCTGCGAATCGCCTTCATCGTCGCACCCTTCACCCCTCGCCGGCCGTTCGCGAACGGCCCACTCTATGCGCGGCTTTCCGATGTGTCAAGACGACTTGGGCTTGTGGGCCGTTTCCTGGGCGAGCGGCAGGTTCCAGGCGTCCCAGCAGACGTAAGTTTCCCTGGCCTTGCGGCTGGCGCGCGGCGGGTTGGGTTTGCGGGCGTAGCCTAAAGCGAGCAGCAATACCGGCGCGACCTGCGCCGGCAATCCCATGACGCCGGACAGCTTTTTCGCGTCGAAGCTGGAGAGCGGGGCGCTGTCCACCCCTTCCTCGGTGGCGGCGAGCATCAGCACCATCGCCGCCGCCATCAGGTCGCGCACCACGGCCTCGCGGGCGCGCGTCGCATCGCCGTAAAGTTCGCGGATGAGATTGATGAGACCGCTCCTGGCTTCTCCGGGAAAATAGCCTTTCGCCGCCAGATCGTCGGCGACCTGCTCCGCCTCCTGCCAGGCCGTGGTGTCGCCGCAAAGAACGAGCACGGCCGAGGCGTCGCGCACCCGATCCGGGTTGTAGACCGCCTGGCAGAGCCTGTCCTTGACGGCCCGGTTCTGAACGACGAGGATGCGCCAGGGCTGGAGGTTGAAACCGGAGGGGGCATAGGCCACGCGGTCGAGGATGCGTTCGAGCCTCTCCGCGTCGATGCGTCGCGCCGGATCGAAATAGCGCGTCGTGCGCCGCCGCTGCAACAATTCGTCGAGTGACATGGTTCTCTCCTGCGTACCGGTTTCCCGGACAACCGTAGCCCTATCCGCCCGGGGGTGTCAAGGCGACGGAGAGGCGATGCAGCGGCGAGGGAAAACGCTATTTCCCGATGCAGAAGCGGCTGAAAATCTGCTCCAGGATCGCGTCGGGCGTAGTCACACCGACCACTTCCTCCAACTGCGCCAACGCCTCTCGCAGATCGACGGCGACAAGTTCCCAGGCCACGGGCGGGCGGGTCAGCGCGGCGCGCGTCGTCGCCAGGGCGGCGGCGGCGGCGGCAAAGGCCGCCTCATGGCGGGCGGAGGTGATCAGCAGGCTGTCGGCGTCGGCGGGCGACACATCCAGCGTACGGCCGATCGCGGCTTCCAAAGCGTCGAGGCCGTCGCCGGTGAGCGCCGACAACTCGACGCGCGGCCACAAGGCCGCCTCGGGCGGCAGCGCCTCGGCGGCGAAAGCGTGCGGCAGGTCGCTTTTGTTCGCCACGACGATCGCCCGCCGGCCGGCGAAGCGCGCCGCCAGGCGGCAGTCATCCTGGGCCAAAGGACGCGAACCATCGACCACCCACAGAATGAGATCGGCATGCTCCAGCTTTTTCAAGGCGCGCTCGACGCCGATCGCCTCGACGCCGCGCGCCGCCTCGCTGACGCCGGCCGTATCGACGAACCGCACCGGCGCGCCGGCAAGCTCCACCACGCCTTCGATCAGGTCGCGCGTCGTGCCCGGCAGATCGGCGACGATCGCCCGTTCCGAGCGCAGCAGGCGGTTTAGGAGGGAGGATTTGCCGACGTTCGGCAGACCGACGATGACCGCCTCGACGCCTTCGTGCAACAGCCGCCCGCGCGCGTAGCTTTTGGCGGCTTCGTCCAGCGCGTCGCTCGCCCGGGCAAGAGCGGCGTCATACTCGCTCAGCGCCGCCGCCTCGATGCTTTCTTCGGGAAAATCGATCATCGCTTCGACATGCGCCAGCGCCGGCAGCACCGCCTCCCGCACGTTTTCGCAGAGGCGCGTCACTTCGCCTTCGAGATGACGCCGCGAGGCGGCCAGCGCCGCGCCGGTCTGCGAGTCGATCAATTCGCGGACGGCCTCGGCCTGGGTCAGATCGAGCCGGCCGTTGAGAAAAGCGCGCAGGGTGAATTCGCCGGGAGCGGCGGCCCGCGCGCCGTGATCGAGCGCCAGCCGCAGGATCTGCTGCAGGTTGAGCCGCCCGCCGTGGGCATGGATTTCGGCGACGTCTTCGCCCGTGTAGGAGCGAGGCGCTCTGAACGCCACGGCCAGCACGTCGTCGAGCGTTTTATCCGTAGCCGGATCGACGATCCGGCCGCGCGTCAGCGCCGCGGCGCGCCAGGGTTTGCCGGGAGTTCGGGGAACGAACAGACGATCGAGGAGGCTTACGGCCTCGGGCCCCGAAAGGCGGATCACGCCGACGCCTCCCGCGCCGGGCGGCGTGGAGATGGCCGCGATGGTGTCGCCGAGCGTGAATGGCATGGCCGGCTGCGGACCTTCCCGAGGCTAGGCGAGGCCGGAGGCGTCGCGTTCGACGTAGAGCACGCCTTTCAGCCGCCGCAATTCGCGGCGCAGCCTCTCCATCTGCTCCATGTTTTTCAGATGGGCGACGAAATAAATCTCGCCGCGCCCTTCGTGCGTCCGCGCCTGCACCGATTCGATGTTGACCTTCTGCGCGCCGAAGACGTTCGACATCTGCGCCAGAAGCCCCGCCCGATCGACGCAGACGACCTTGATCGTCACCGGGCCCGCGAAATCGGACGTCATGTCCCAGTAGGCCTCGATGATCCGCTCCTTCTCGGCGGTGGTCATGATCGGACAATCGGCGCGGTGGATGGTGATGCCGCGCCCGCGCGTCACGAAGCCGACCACCGGATCGCCCTGGATCGGGTTGCAGCAGCGGCCGAAGCGCAGCATCAAATCATCGAGGCCGGATATTTTGATGCCGCTCTTTCCGGATTTCCTGGGCTTGGCCGCCGCCTCGGGAGCGGGCTGGGGCCGCTCGGGGGCGGGAGGGGCGATTTTGTCCGGAGCAGCACGCTGAATGAATTCGAGAACGCGCAGGTCGCCGCGTCCCAGCTTCAGATAGAGGTCGTCCAGGTCGGCGCACTTGAGTTCTTCCAGGGCATCGACGATCTTGGGGGCCTCCTCCTTCTGGAACTTGTTCCAGTTGATTCCGGCGTCCTTGCAGGCGCGCTCCACCATCTCCCGGCCGAGTTCGCGGCTGCGGTCCCGCTCTTCCTCGCGGATGGCGTGGCGGATTTTCTGCTTGGCGCGGTCGGTTTTGACGAACTCCAGCCATTCCTTCTTCGGCTTCTGCGTCTTCGTGGTGAAGATCGACACCACGTCGCCGTTCTGCAGCGGCGAGTGCAGGGGCGCCATGCGGTTGTTCACCTTGGCCCCGGAGCAGCGCAGGCCGACCTGCGTGTGAACGGAGAAGGCGAAATCGACGGGCGTCGATTCGCGCGGCAGTTCGTGGACGTCGCCCTTCGGGGTGAACACGAAGATGTAATCCGAGAAGAGGTCCAGGCGGAGCTGGTCCAGAAGTTCGCCGCCCTCTTCGCCGGCTTCGTGCACCTCCACAAGCTGGCGGACCCAGGCGAGCCGCTCGCTGTCCTTGGGGTTGAAGCCCGCGCCGCCTTCCTTGTAGCGCCAGTGGGCGGCGATGCCGTTCTCGGCGATTTCGTGCATTTCCTTGGTGCGGATCTGAACTTCCAGCCGCTGACCATAGGCATCGACGACCGTCGTGTGCAGCGACTGGTAACGGTTCGGTTTCGGCATGGCGATGTAGTCGTCGAACATGCCGCGGATCGGCCGCCAGGTCGCGTGCACGAAACCGAGCGCTTTGTAACAATCCTCGACGGTGTCCACCAGGACGCGGAAGGCGACGATGTCGTAGATTTGGTCGAGCGAAAGCTGCTTGAGCCGCATCTTGCGGTAGATCGAATAGAAATGCTTCGCGCGGCCGACCACTTTCGCCTCGATGCCGTGTTCGGCCATCAAGGCCTGAAGCTGATGGATGAATTCGTCGATGCGGCCCACGTTTTCGGAACGCCCCTGCTCGACGTGCCGGCGGACAGCGTCGCATTGCGCCGGTTCGAGGATGGCGAAGGCCCGATCCTCCAGCGCCGCCTTCAGCCAGTGGATGCCCAGGCGGCCGGCGATCGGCGCGAAAATCTGCATCGCTTCCTCGGCCATGTCGCGGCGGCGTTCGGAAGGCGCTTCGGCGTCGGCGCTTTCCACCATCTCCAGGCGGTCGGCGAGCTTGACGAGGATGACGCGGACGTCGCTCGCCATGGCGAGAAACATATTGCGGAAGCGGCGCACCTGCTCCGCCTTGCGGGCGTGGATGCCGATTTCCGAAAGCTTGGAGACGCCTTCGATGATAAGCCCCGTCTCGTCGCCGAACTTCTCGCGCACCAGCGCCGCCTTCACGGCCTTCGATTCGACGGCCTGATGCAGAAGCCCGGCCACGAGGCTCGGCGCGTCGAGCCTGAGCCGCGCCAGATTGCTCGCGACGCGAAGCGGGTGGCGAAGAAAGGAATCGCCGAACGTTTTTTTGAGCGGGCCGTACCAGAGCGGGGCCAGTTCCATGGCGCGGTCGAGGAGCGCCAGGTCATCCGCATGCAGATAGCCGGCGTCCTGCCGAAGCTGGCGAAGGCTTTCTTTAAGCCCCGGCTGAGTCATCGCGGAACTCGGAGAGGAGGCGCGCCAGAATCGCCTCATTGTCTTCCTTGGCGAGGCGCCGGCCGAGCAGAACGGCTTCAAGCTGGGCGACGGCGGCGGCGAGGTCGTCGTTGACGATGACGTGGTCGTACGTTTTCGCCTGGTAGATTTCGCCCAGCGCGTTCCGCAGCCGCTTTTTGATTTCGGCGGGGTCGTCGGTCTTGCGTTCGCGCAGACGCCGCTCCAACTCGGCGCGGGAGGGCGGGGCGATGAAAATCAGCGTCGCCTCGCGATATTGCTTCTTGAGGCTGGCCGCGCCCTGCACGTCGATGTCGAAGAGCACCTTGAAACCCTGCTTCATGAGGTCTTCGACGTGCGCCCGGCTCGTGCCGTAGTAATGGCCGTGGACCTGCGCCCATTCGAGGAATTCGCCGCGCTCGATCATCCGCGAGAACTCCTCCTGGTTCAGGAAGAAGTATTCGCGTCCGTGCCGCTCGTCGCCGCGCCTCGGACGGGTGGTGCAGGAAATGGAAAGCCTGATGTCCGGATGGCGGCTCACGACGGTCTGCGTCAGCGTGGATTTGCCCGCCCCGCTCGGCGCGGAAACGACAAACAGATGGCGGCCGTTCTCCGTCCGGGTGTCGTTCATCATGGCTCCGCTATTCGATGTTTTGGATCTGCTCGCGCAGCTTCTCCAACTCGGTTTTGATCTCCACGACGAGCTGGGCCACCTCGGCGCTGGAGCACTTGGAGCCGATCGTGTTGGCTTCCCGGTTCATCTCCTGAACGATGAAGTCGAGTTTGCGGCCCACGGGCTCCTCGGCGTTGAGAAAATGCAGGAACTGTTGCAGGTGGCTGCGGAGGCGCGTGACCTCCTCGGTGATGTCGCTGCGGTCGGAAAAATAAACGATCTCCTGGGCGAGACGCGATTCGTCGATCTCCGCCGGATTGACGGCGGCGATCTTCTCCTCCAGCCGCTTTTTGTACTGTTCGAGGATCGTCGGGGCCAGCTTGTTGACCTGGCCGACCATCTCGCGGATGGCGTTGCAGCGGCCGGCCATATCGACGGCCAGCGTTTTGCCTTCCGCCTCGCGCATGCGCACGACGGCCGCGACGGCGGCCTTGATCCCCTCTTCCAGCTTGATCCAAACGGCGTCGATGTTTTCGTCGCGCTGCTGGAAGGTGATGACCTCGCGGGCGTTGGTGACCATCGCCAGCGACACGTCCTGGCCGATGCCGAATTTGTGGCGTATGGACTGGTAGGCCTTGTAGTAGCTTTCGGCGAGAGCCCAGTTGACGACGACGCCCGTCGGCCCGTCTCCCGAACCGATGTCGCGCGAGACGTAGATCTCGATGTGCCCCCGATTGATCGCACTGCGAATCGTCTGCTGGACGTTGACTTCCAGCGAGGAATAATCCTGGGGGAGTTTGATCTTTACATCGCAGAACTTCCCGTTAACCGCCTTGATCTCGATGCGGTGGCGCATGACGCCAACCGTGATTTCGGCGGCGCCGAAACCGGTCATGGATCTGATCATGGTTTAACCTGTCCATTTATTGGTCTTTCCACACTCAATACTTCCTTTTAGTTGATGGCGGGCCGGATGTCAAATGGGAGTTGCATGAAGGGGCTCGGAACAAGCCGGGAGGAAAACGCGGGCCTGCTTCGAATCCCGTCGCAGTTGCATTTTTCGCGCTCCGACGGTATAGCCTAATCGATCCTTACGTTGACGCTCTGGGCGTCGAGAAAACGCCGACGAGGAAAAAATGGCCGCCATAGACCCCCTGCGCGCCAGCCCGGTGGATCTCATCGCCTCCTTCGGGTTGATGCTCGACCGCAGCCGCGAAACCCGTTACGATCACGCCTGGCGCGTGGCGCTCTTGGGCTATCACCTGGCCAAGCGGCTCGATTCCTTCGAAGCTCCGCTGGTCTTTCTCGCCGGCATGGTGATGGATTGCGGGGCGATCCATTTCCGCCGCCACATCGTCGAGGAGCTCGCCGATCATCCCAGCACGCTGTCCCAGAAGGCCGATACACAGCTTTTTTTCCATCCCGTGACGGCCAACGAGGCGTTGCGCCGCCTGCCCGGCATGCGCCGGGTGGCCGAACTCGTTTTGTCGCACCACGAATGCCTGAACGGTTCCGGCTATCCGGCCGGGCTCGTCGGCGACCAGATCGAGCTGGGCGCGCAGATTCTGAGGGTGGCCGATCAGCTCGACCTCGTGCTGCGCAGCGATCAGCCGGGGAACGAAAAAGAGGCGGAGCGCGCGCTGGCGCCTTACGAGGGCGAAGATTTTTCCGCCGCTCTGGTCCGGACGTTGCGCGAGATTCTTTCCGAACACGTACCCTTCGGCTATCTGCTGCGTCCAGAAGCGATCTCCGAGGAAGTGGAGAAAATCTGCCGCGAACTCGCCGGCATCCGGATTTTCGAGGACCTCGACGACTGGGAACGCGTCCTGGCCGGCCTCGCCAACATCGTGGACAGCCACAACTTGAGCTATTCGCAAGGCCATAGCACGCGCAGCGCCGAGCTCGCCGACCGCGTCGCGACGATGCTCGATTTGTCCGAGGAAGACCGCCGCCTGGTGCGCTGGGCGGGATATTTGCAGAACATGGGCGAGACCGCCTTGCAGCGCGAATTCAAGGGAAAAAGCGGCCGTCTGGACGAGACCGAACGCGAAGCGATCCGCCGCCATCCGCTGGTGGGCGAGGAATTGCTCGGCCGCGTGGAAGGCTTTGCGCCGGTGGCGCGGATCGTCCGCTGCCATCACGAAAACTGGGACGGCTCGGGCTATCCCGAAGGTCTGGCAATGACCGACATTCCCCTACATTCGCGCATCATCCGCGTGGCGGACACATTTGATGCGATGATATCCGACCGTCCGTACAAGCGCCGCCGCGACTGGCGCCACAGCCTCAAGGAACTCCGCCGCCACGCCGGCTCGCAGTTCGACCCGCACGTTGTCGAAGCGGCCGTCACGCTGCTCAGCGCCAAAACCTGAGTTTTCCACAGCCTTATCAACATTCCGACCCCGGAAAATCCACAGGTTTTCAACAGGGGAGCGAGCGAAAACACGCGGGGTTTCAACCGGGTTTCAACAGCTTTTTCAACAGCTTGACTTTCAGGAAAAATACGTGATTTCGAGTAGATAGCAATTCCATCCAATCGTCAGTCCTTTGACGCCTGAACGCCGTTTTTTGTCCTCCCGCGCCGGGCTGTTGGTTTCCGGCCGACAATTGTTTTGCTTTTTTATGTTGAAATTTGCCAAATTTGGGGTATAATCAAATTATATTGAATGGACACTATTCAAGTCATTTCTTTGGCGCACAAAGGACGAAAAGGACGAAGAGAGGACAGGACGATGGCGAGCTTCACCCTGGTTATCGGTCACGATGAAGAAACCGGAACCCTCATGGCGGCCGTTCCCGAACTGCCGGGTTGCTATATTCACGCCGACTCCTTGCGGGAACTGGCGGGCAACGCGCAACGGGCGATCCGCGAATACCTCGAGTCCCACACCCGGCCGCCCATGGCGACAAAATTCCTGGGAGTACAGTCGATCAGCCTCGAATAGAAAGCCCAGGGCGGCCGGAAAACTTTTTCTTCCGCCTACTTTGTCCAGGCGGAAATCTGGTTGACCAGCTTCTGAATGCCCTTGGACACCGGGGCGATCGACGGGCCGAGCATGTAGGCCGGCGTCGAAACGAGGCGATGGGTCGAATCGACGCAGGTTTCGTCAACGGCGCAGTTTTTGTGCTTCGCTCCAGTCTGCTCGATGCCGCGCGCCGTGGCGGCGTCATTTCCGATCGTCAGCGAAATTCCCTGCGAGCCCAACACCTTGGCCGCCAGCACCGGCGCGATACAGATAAATCCCAAGGGCTTCTTTTGCTTATATAATTCCTTAATCAATCGTTCGACGTCCTTGTTGACGGTGCAGTCCGGCCCTTTCGTCGCCCAATCGCAGAGGTTCTTCGCCGCGCCGAAGCCGCCGGGGAAGACGAGCGCGTCGAGTTCCTCGGCCTTCACGCCCGCGATGTCGCGGATGGCGCCGCGGGCGATGCGCGCCGATTCCGCCAGGACGTTGCGCTTTTCGCCGCCCGGTTTGCGGCGGGCGTGATCCACGGTGTCGATCACGCTCGCGTCCGGGGCCATGCAAACGATCTCTTCACCCAACGTGTCCAGGTACAAAAGGGTCAGGGTCGCTTCATGGATCTCCGCGCCGTCCATGAACCCGCAACCCGACAGCACCACACCGATACGTGACATGGCGTCCTCCTCCGGCGATCGAAAAAGTTACACGGGCAGTTT
This sequence comes from Myxococcales bacterium, assembly GCA_003598065.1. Classification (GTDB taxonomy): domain Bacteria; phylum Myxococcota_A; class SURF-8; order SURF-8; family SURF-8; genus SURF-8. The sequence continues at coordinate 33,542 of QZKR01000163.1, forward strand.
CCCGTCTTTCGTTTACAACGAGCCGCCCCTGATGCTAGCAAACCGTCTCCCTCGCGTAAAGCCCCGCCGGTTTCAGGAGACAGCCGCGACATTCTTTTGCCGTCTGGTTAGATTCGCCGCTTTTGTTTTCCATTCCCTGATTAAGGCAGGTTCCGGCGGGTGGTCCAGATATTGGAGCCTGCGACAAACATGTTTTTACGGCACATGCTTGTCGCAAACTCCACGCATGCCACGCCCTCAAGCAGGCCATCCGACCGGCGGTTTTACCTTGATCCCCGAAATTCCGAGTAGTATATTTAACTTATGTCTTGGAGGACCAAGAAGGAGAGCTATCGTGTCCGGTGTAGCAAGAAATAAGATTGAGGGGGGCGCGGCAGACTTCCGCATGGAAGCTCTAGCTCGGTTTATCGCCACCTTGGGATCGGAAGAGATCTGGGCGTTGCTGGATGCCCTGTTTCCCGGCCTGGATGAGGGAGAAAAGGAAGATCTCCACGATATGATCCTGGCCTCGCATTTTTCCGGTGATGACGTGGCCGAAGGCCGTCCGGCGGAAGAGGTGTTCGCAGGGTTGAAGAAGGAGAGAGGGCTGGCCGAGTGAAGCACCGGATCATCTTCTGCGCCAGGGCCGAAAAAGACCTGAAAAAACTCCCCAACACCATCATTCCGAAAGTCGAGCAGGCCATCGTCGGTCTGGCGGAAGACCCCAGGCCGCATGGCGCGCTTATCCTGAAAAACTACAGGCCGGAAACATGGCGGGTCCGTGTGGCGGAATGGCGCGTTCTCTACCGCATCGATAATGACCAGCGGATCGTCAATATCACCCGAGTGCTTCATCGCCGCGAAGCCTATCGCTAATCCAGCAACTCATCCTTCCTCCGTACTTCAACCACCCGAGCACCTCCATGTGCTTTTCTTCTATTTGTCAGTGGGTGGCCCGGCTTTGATTCGGAGCACAGCCTCCCAGCCTTCGGCCGTGAGACTAATACCATTCACTTAATGAGGTAAAGACCAATGGTCGGCGGCAACCGGCGGGAGCCGTGGCGGGGTGGGCAGGGAAATGGA
>QZKR01000158.1 GCA_003598065.1 Myxococcales bacterium
TAATATGGCGGCCGCGAGAGCCGACAGTATCCACCACCGGCGATGACCCCGATTTCTCGCGACGACGTTTTCACTGGCTGTCTCAGCGGGAGGCAAAACTTGCGTCCGCCTCCGTTCCCCCGAGGCCTCGGCGGCGGCGCATTCAGCAACGATCCGGGCCAGTTCATCGCGCGACGCCACGGCATCGGCGGCGGCATGGGGCCGCAAGGCGGCCATCGCCGCCCGGGCCGAGGCAGGCCGTCTGGCCGGCTCGTCGGCGAGCCAGGGGCGCAGGGTCTCCGCCAACGGACGAAACGGCGCGGAAAAGGCGTCGTCAAGCCAGGCGCGACGTTGCGCTTCCGTATCCAATGGTCCCGCCGGAAAACCGCCGACGGTCTCCAGCAGCACCAGCGCGAGACTGTAAAGATCGCTTGAAGCATCGAGCGGCCGGCCGGCCTTGCGCTCCGGCGGCGCATAGCGCCAGGTGCCGTGCAGGGCCGTTTGCGCCGCCGGCGCGGCGTCGGCAAGCCTGGCCACGCCGAAATCGGCAAGCTTGACGAAGCCGTCGCGGCTCAACAACAGATTGCCGGGGCTGACGTCGCGATGCAGCACCCGGCCCTGCGGATGGTCATGCAGATAAGCCAGGGCGTCCAGGACTTGCAGGCCGACATGGGCTATAAGCGACGGGGTGAGGCGGCCGCAGGGCGCGCGGCCCAGGTCCACGCCATCGACGTATTCCATCGCCAGGACGGGTTCGCCGTCGATTTCCTCGACGCCGTAAAGCTGGACAAGGTTGGGATGAGCGAGCGGCAGGGCGATTTCGGCTTCGCGCAAGAAAAGCCGCACGAACTCCGCATCCTCGCGCAAGGCGGGCCGGATGCGTTTCAGAGCCAGCCGTTTCGTCAGCCCCTGCGGCCCTTCGCGCTCGGCGAGCCATACTTCCGCCATGCCGCCTTGGCCAAGGCATCGCAGAATGCGATAGGGACCGAAGCGCGCCGCGCTCATCTCACGATTCGGGGAAGGGGTAAAGCAGATAAGCCTGCCGCCTGGCGTCGTAATCGGCGAGTTCGGGCTGCCCCCACTCGGCGAAAGCCGCCCGATCGGCTCCGCTTTCGATCGCCTGCCGCAAAGCAGGATCGCCCAGCAGCAAATCGATGGCGAGACGGTTGGTCACGAATTCGTAGGGCTCGGTGCGCCAGGCCAATTCCTTGTGCATTTCGAAAACGTGCCGCAAAGCCAGGACGTAGGTGAGCCAGGGGCGGAAGAGGCGCGCGTCCGTGACGTGCGCCTGGACTCCCGAGCAGCGTCGCCCGGCCCATTTGTGGAACGTCGGCTGAAAGGCGACGGGACGGAAGAGCGCGCCGGGCAGGCCTTCGGCGTCCAGCCGCCGCGCCAATTCGCGCCCATCGACAAAAGGCGCGCCGAACAGCTCGAAGGGCCGGGTCGTGCCGCGCCCTTCGGAAAGGTTCGTGCCTTCGAGAAGACAGCCGCCGGGGTAAACGAGCGCCGTTTCCGGCGTGGGCATGTTGGGCGAGGGCATGACCCACGGCAGGCCCGTATCGATGAAGCGCATGTCGCGCCGCCAGCCGCGCATCGGCACGATTTCCAGATCCGCGCCGAGCTTGTACTCGTCGTTGATGAACAGCGCCAGTTCGCCCAGCGTCAGTCCGTGCCGGGCCGGCAAGGCGTAGTAGCCGACAAAGGAACGCATCTCCGGCTTCGGAAGCGGGCCTTCCACCTCGACCCCGCCGATCGGATTCGGCCGATCGAGCACAACCACCCGCACGCCGGCGAGCGCGGCGCGCTCCATGCAGAAGGCGAGCGTCGTATAAAACGTGTAGTAGCGGGCCCCCACGTCCTGCAGGTCCGCGACGAGAACGTCGATGTCGTCGAGATCGTCCAGACTCGGCCAGAGGGAGGCGAAATCGTCGCCATAAAGATTAACGACGGGAACGGCTTCGCGCCTCCCGGCGGCCCCGGCCCGCGCCATCGTCACCTGATCCTGCAGCAGGCCGTCCAAGCCGTGTTCGGGGGCGAAAACGCGCCCCAGCAGGACATCGGGCGCGGCGGAAAGAATATCCAGGATGTGCCGGCAGCGGCCGTCAACGCTCGCCTGATGGCAAAGCACGGCGACGCGCTGGCCCCGCAGCCGCTCGCACGCCTCGGCGGCCAGGACGTCCAGGCCGGTCAGCACGGCGGATTCGGCCATGCTACGGTTCCTCCGTCGGCTCCTCTGAAGGCGCGTCCAGCGCATCCGGACCCAAGCCCCACTCGGCGTAGATCCGCTCCCGGTCTTTATAGGCGTGGGCGAAACTGACGATCAGGTAGAGGGCGGCCGCGCCAAGCAGAAATTCGGGAAATTTCCGCAGGATGATAAGCACGATCGACAGCACGATGCCGAACGCGTCGAACGTCCTGGCGAAGCGCGTCTTTTTCGCACCGGCCTTGGCGATCGGGAAGGTCGAGACCTGCATCGCGCCAAGCAGGATCATCAGATAGGGAATGCCTTGCAGCATTTCCACGAAAACGGGGAATTGCAAATATTTGTAGCAGGTCAGGATATAGGTGGCCGCAAGCCCGCCGGCGACCGTCGTGGCCATGCCCATCATGTAGCGTGAACCGCGCAGGTCCGTGATATTGAAGCGAGCCAGGCGAAGCGCCGAGGTCAGGATAAAGAACACCAGCGAGGCATACAGGAAGAATGGCGTATCCTTGTGCTCGAACGCCACCTTGATCTTCGGATCCACCGAACAGATGACGAACACCAGAAAAGCCGGCGCGATGCCGAAGGCGACGAAATCGGAAAACGAGTCGAGCTGGCCGCCGAAGGGCGACGAAGCCTTGAGCACGCGCGCGGTGGAGCCGTCGAGCTTGTCGAGGATGGTGCTGTACATGATGACCCAGGCCGCGACGACGAACTGGCCCTGGTACGCATAGTAAATCGACACCATCCCCATCACGATCGACAAGGCCGTGATCGCGTTGGGAATGACGTATTTCGATTTGGCGCGAAGATCCCTGGCGAGCGCGCGTTCGACCACTTATCCCTCCGTCAGACGCCCGCCGAGCCAATCCAGCGCAAGCTGGATCGGTTTTTCGCGGCCGTGTTCGTTGAAAATTTCGTGATACAGCCCGTCCAACATCGCGAACTTCGATTCGCCGCCGCCGATCAGTTCGGCGAAGCGGCGCGTTTTCTGCGGGTCGGCGATGCGGTCGTCGCCCCCGTGCATGATCAAGGCCGGCAGGGTCCAGCGGCTGGCCTGATCGAGGCAAAACTCCTGCGCCGCCGTCGATTCGGTGAACCAGCGGGCATTGGCGATCTTGGACACCGTGGGGTCGGCGATGTATTCCTGGACCACCCGTTCATCGTGCGAAAGCAGATGCGGATCGAGCTCGCTCTTCAAGGACAGAGAAGGCCAGACCCGGGACATGAACTTGCCCAACGCTTCCTTCCACGCCGGCACCGCCGCCTTGAGTCCCAGATAAGGCGAGGAAAGCACGACGCCGGCAAGCGCCGGCTTGCGCGTCAGGACGTAATTGACGGCGATCAACCCGCCCATGCTGTGGCCGAGCAGAAACAGCGGCCCGGCCGGATAGAACCCGCGAACGTCCTGGAGAAAAAGATCCAGGTCTTCGAGGTATTCCTCGAAGCGCAGCACGGCGGCGCGCTGGCCTTCCGATTTGCCGTGGCCGCGATGGTCGAGCAGATAGCAGGAGAGCCCGGCCCCGCAAAGCTTTTCGATCACATGGCCGTACCGCAGACTGTGCTCGCAGTACCCGTGCAGGATCGCCACCGCGCCTTTCGGGGCGTCCGCTTCATGGCGGTGCGTAAACAGCCTGAGCCCGCCGGACCCCTGGATATATTTTTCTGCGTGCAACACGGCTCACCCTCCCCTTGCTCCACGCCCGCCGACGTGCGACCGGACGACTACCGGATTTGGCTTGCCGCCTTTTTCTGCTGGAATCGACGCCGCTCCCGACGGCCTGCGAGCATTTCTAGCGAATTTGCCGGGGCGCGTCAACCGGAAGTGGAGAAAAGCGAAAAATCGCATTTTCTCCAAGAACCGGGCCAAACGAAAAGCGCCGTCAGAAAAACCGGATTCGGCCATCCGCGGTGGTGGCGATCACGCCTTTCTTGGCGACGAAATTGACAAAAAGGTCGCGCAAGGTGACGCCGGTGTCGTAATAAGACGCGGCTTCTTTCAATTCCTTGTAGCCGTCCCCGCCGGCGGCAAGGAAGTCGTTCGTCGCCAGGCGGTACGTTTTGCTCAAGACAAGCGGCGCGCCGTTCACCTGCACGTCCTTGAGCAAGCCGTTCTGAATGCCGAAACGCAGGCCGGACACCTGCAGAAAACCGCCGAAATACTGTCCCGGGGGACACGTCAGCCGGCCTTTGATGGAACGCGCCAGGACGAGCAGAAGCTGCTCGCCGGTCACTTCCAGGCGTACGACGTGGTTGTCCATGGGAAGAGCGCTTATAACGTCGCCCAACGTCACGGGACCGGGCTGGATGCTGGAACGAATCGCCCCGCTGTTGATGACGGCGACATCCGCTTCCGCTTGGAGACGGATCAGATCGGCGATGAGACTGCCCAAATTGGTCTCTTGCGTGCGCACCGATTCCCGCTCGCCGTCCAGGAACACGGCGCTCTGGCCGACAACCCGCGCGATTTCGGCGCTCAAGCGCCGGTCGTAGGAACCGACCAAAGCCGCCATCTCCGGATCTTCCGGCATGCCGTGGCGAATCGGGATCAGACGATGCGAGATCATGCGGGCCCGTCCCTGCATCACCTCGACATCCAATCGACCTAGATACAGCCCGCGGTCTCCGGCATGAGCGATGAGCACGCCGTTTTGCAGCAGAGGCTCGGCCAAAAGGGTGTGGGTATGGCCGCCGATGATGACACCGATGCCGGGAAATTCGTTGGCCATGGTTTTGTCGTCGCCGATGCCGAGGTGACTAAGCAGAATCACGAGATCCGTATCTCTTTGCACCTGAGGAAGATAGCGTTGCAGCGACAAAGGCGGGTAGGCGAAGCGATAGGCGGCCACGTTGGCGGGGTGCGTGGTGATCGGCGTCTCGGGGGTGGTCAATCCGATCAACCCGACGCGCAGCCCGTTGGCCATTTTGCGTTTCAGGTACGGTTTGAAAATCAGATCCGGTCCGTTGAATTCGTAAATGCTTGCCGAAAGAAACGGAAACTTCGCCTGTTCGATCAGTTGCAGCAGCCGGTCCGCGCCGAAATCGAACTCGTGATTGCCGATGGCCGAAGCGTCAAGGCCGAGCAGATTGAAGGCGGCGATCTCCGCTTCGCCTCGAAACGCGGTGGACAACGGCGTGCCCTGAATGTTGTCGCCGGAGGAAACGACCAACGTATCGACGCCTTCCGCGGCGTTTTTCGCGCGGATATCCTTGATAAGTCTGGCCAACCTGGCGAATCCGCCGGATTTCTCGGCGTCTCCGTAAAATCTTGTGAAAGGCGTGAGATGGCCGTGGAAATCGCCGAAATAGAGGATCGCAAGCTGACGCTTGGTGATCTCCGGCAGCGGGAGGGATTTTTTCTCTTCGGAGCAAGCGCCCCAGATCAGAAAAAACAACACGATCAGGATCGTCGGCCCTCTGCCCCTCATGCTGATCGCCGCCATGCGCTTTTCGAGCCTCCGCTTCCTTCCTTCACCAGGGCGGCGTTATTATAGGTGATCCCGCGGCTGGGCTCAATGTAATTATCTCTCGGAAACCCGTCGCGGCGCGATGTTGATCCAGGCATCGCGTCCGAATATAGCCGTAGGCTTTTTGTTCCGTAAAAGCGCATGCGGGGGCGGATTGGGAGGACCTGTCTCGTTTTGAGGACGGCGATTTCTCCGGTCGAGGGATTGGTCTGGATACGGAGTGAAAATGGGGGAAAATCCGCTCTTCCCGCGTCTTGACAAAACAAAAATTTCAAGTAAAATGAATTTCATCCTGTTCGCCACGGCTTTGGGTCGTGGCGTTTTTTTTGCAGAACGTTTGCCGCGCAAACCGGCGGGGCGGAGCCCTCGGATGTACTGGGAGTGGACGATAAACAGCCTGGCGGACTGGCTCGAACGCTATGGCGACGCCCTTCAGAGGTCCTGGCCGCAACTGGCCGTCACGGCGTTGGCGGCCCTGGCGCTCGCCGCACTGGGAGCCTGGCTGTCGCGGCGGCCCTCGCGGCTGGAGGGGCTTGCACGCTTCACGCGGCGCCGGACGGTGGTTGCAGGGCTGTTTCTCCTCGCCGCAACACTGCTTTTAGTTCGCGCCTGGCAGATGCTCTGGGTCGGCGACGACGCCTACATTTCCTTCCGTTACGTCGATAACCTCGTTGCGGGACACGGGCTTGTCTTCAACATCGGCGAGCGCGTCGAGGGCTATACGAATTTCCTCTGGGTGATCCTGCTCGCGCCGTTCGCGGCGCTCGGGCTGCCGTCGCCCGAAGTGTCCCTCGTACTGAACCTCGTTTTCGCCGCGCTGCATGTGCTCGTGATGGTGCTGCTGCTGCGCGAGCACGACCCTTGGGCTCGCTCGGGCAAACCTTTTCTGCCGATCGCACCGTTCCTGATCGGCTTCAATTACGCCTTTCTGAGCTATTGCACCTCGGGAATGGAAACGGCGCTGGGGGCTTGCCTTGTGACGACCGGCCTGTATTTCGCGCTTAAGCCCGTCGGGTTTCGCAACGGGCTGCTTGCCGGTTCGATGCTGATCCTCGGGACCATGACACGCCCGGACTACTCGCTGTTTTACGTCGCGATGGCGGCGGCCGTGGCTTACGACGTTTGCCGCGCGGCTCCGGCGGGAATGAGAAGCAAATTGAGCGCGTTTCTTTCGCCGGCGCTCCGCCGCGCCATGCTCGGCTATGCGTTGCCGTTCGTCGTCCTGTACCTGCCCTACTTCTTCTGGCGCTGGAACTACTACGGCTACCCCTATCCCAACACCTATTACGCCAAAATGGCCTACGACTCGTACTGGTCTCAGGGCTTCGTGTATCTGGTGACATTCCTCTTCGGCGACAATTTCTGGATCGCCGGGCTGTGGTGGATCGGCGCGCTCTGGCTTTCCCGAAAAACGACCGCCCTGCGCCGTTTGAACGTTTTCGCCGTTACGGCAAGCGTCCTGGTCACATTCTACACAGTGAAGATAGGCGGCGACTTCATGTACGGCCGCTTCTTCGCGCCGCTGGCGCCGCTGCTGCTGCTCAGCCTGGAAACAGGCCTGAAAGCGGCGGCGATCGACGGCGCGCGAACCCGGCCCGAGGTTTTGCGCTCCACCTCCAAGCGGGCTTTCCTCGCCATCGGCCTGAGCGTTTTTCTGGCCGGCTGGCTGGCGCTGCCCTTCCGCTTGATCCCGCCCTGGGAGATCGTCCGGCATGTCGCCGACGAGAGCAGCTATTACCGCGTCAACCGCTTTCATCCCCTCGCCATCAGAAGCACCTATTTCGACCTTTCCCAGGCCTTGATGAAAGCCTTCGCCGATTTCGAAGAAAAGCCGCTTCTGGCTTCGACCTCGATCGGCATGATCGCCTACTACTCCAAGACGCCGATCATCGATATTTTCGGTCTCACCGACGAACACGTCGCCCATCAGCCATATAAGGGCCGCCGCCAACGTCCAGGCCACGAGCGCCGCGCCGATCTGGAGTACATCAAGAAGAGGAACCCGTACATTTTCAGAGCAAAATTCAACGACTATTTCCATATCGGATACGACGCCCTGACCAGTATTTACTTCAACGACATCGTGGTCATCACCACCGCCTACCGCCCCGACATTCTGGAGCGCTTGTCGAAAAACAAGCGCGTTCAATTCCGCTACACGGATTTCCCTCGCCACCTCGACCGATATATCCGCCAAATGCCCCACAAACCTACTGCCGAGATTGAAAAAGACTTGTATTTCTTCGAAGATTTTTACTTCAAGCACAACTTGGATCCAAAGCGTTTGCAGGCCATTCAATCTCATCTCTCCGAACGGCATGCAGAGCTTCTGACCGGCACAAGCTCTCCTCGCAAGACGACTTCCGAAAATTAGTGTTTCATCGATTGTAACACCTGTTGCATAGCTGTATCATTGCAACATGAGCGCCGCGTTTCCGCTCCCACCAATAAATTAAAACAAGCAACGAAATCAACTGACTAAAAGTTTTGGCACAGTTCTAACATAGTGTTCTGGTCAGGAGATGGAACATGGACAATGAAATGCTTGCCAATCGCTACCTTCTGAACGGCGACCCGAAACGGGCCATCGCCCTGTATCGCGAGGCGATCGAAAGCAAGCCGGACGTTGAAGCGGCTCGCTGCCGGCTGGCCGTGGCCTATCTCCAGGATGGCCGCTTCGACGAAGCCGCCGATCAGCTTTATTCGATTCTGGAGGACCGAGGCGAAGCGACGCCAGACTGCGTCGCCAGCCGTTGCCGGGGGTTCGTGAAAAGCACCGAACTTGCCGCCGCCGGCGACATCGGCGACGGACTTTGCCGGCTCGTCAACGGTGAAATCGAGGACGCCCGGCGGCTTCTGGCCGGCAGCGACCTGACTCGCTATCCGTCGGTGACCAAACTGCTTAGCCGCTTGGCGGAATTGACCCTGAGCGGCCGTTCCGCAGCGGCAACCGCTTCATCGTCCGCCACGGACTTTGATTCTTCCGAAAACCGCTGACCTAAAGGAGGTTCGTTATGGCTCTGTTGCGCGATGAGGATCGTCTGGCCCTGGAGAAGGAGTTTTCCTCGCTCGGCAAAAAGGTGAAGCTGCTGTTCTTCACCCAGGAGTTGAATTGCGACTATTGCCCCGACGCCAAGCGCATTCTCGACGAGGTCGGCGCGATCTCGCCGAACGTCGCCGTGCGCGAGGTCAATCCGGCGCTCGACGGCGATACGGCGACCAGGTTCGGCGTGGATAAAATCCCGGCGATCGTCGTCACCGACGAGGCGGAGACGCGCGCCAACGTGCGTTTCTTCGGCCTGCCGGCGGGCTACGAATTCATGAGCTTGATCAGTGCTATTCTTCGCGAAGGGACGGATACTGTGGAACTGAGCGAGGAGACGCAGGCCCAGGTCAAAGCGATCGACAAACCGGTGCATATCCAAGTGTTCGTCACGCCAAGCTGCCCTTACTGCCCGTCGGCGGTCGTCATCGGCCAGCAGATGGCGCGGCTCAATCCCAACATCACCGCCGACATGGTCGAGGCCACGGAGTTCCCGGACCTCTCCCGCAAGTATCGCGTGATGGGCGTGCCGCGCGTCGTCATCAACGAAACGACGCATTTCGAGGGCGCACAGCCCGAGGCGGCGTATCTGGCGCAGGTGTTGAAGGCGGCGAATCAGGCGACGGTAACCAATTAGGCCGCTGCGGCATAGAAAGAGCGAGGAGACGCACATGGGACTGTTGAAATGGCTGGGTATGGACGACTGCAAGAAAGAACCGCTGGCGCTCACCGACGCCAATTTCAAGGCCGAAGTGGCGCAATCCGAAACGCCGGTGCTGGTGGATATCTGGTCGCCGGGCTGCCAGCCGTGCATGGCGCTCGCCCCGACGATCATGCGGCTGGCCTGCAAATACGAGGGCAAACTCAAGGTGACGCAGCTCAACTCCGCCGCCGCGCCGAAAACCGTCTCCCGTCTGGGCGTGCGCGGCACGCCGACGGTGCTGTTTTTTAAAAACGGCCAGGTGATCGAACGCGTAGTCGGGGCGCGCGGTCAGCATTATTATGAAGAGATCATCGACAACGATCTGCTCGGGATCGCCCCCGAGGGATCGGCTAACTGAACGGAAATCACGCCATGTCGAACGAAACGGAAGTCACGAACGGATCCCCGGCGCCGATTGTTGCGCCCAAGCCGTCGCGCCGCCGCCTGAAGCTGATTTTGGGCGTCGCCCTCGGCGGGCTGGCGGGCTTCGCCTACTACTACTTCATCGGCTGCCAGTCGGGCGGTTGCCCGATCACCTCCAGTCCCTACATTTCCACGGGTTACGGCGCGGTATTCGGCGCGCTGATGGCATGGTCGTGAGGTAGGTCCATGGAATTCAGCTTTATGGGCTTGTTCGGCGCGGGTCTCCTGACCTTCGTCACGCCTTGCGTCCTGCCGCTCGTGCCGATCTACCTTTCGGCGCTGATCGGCGGAGACGTGCGGCAGGCGTCCGGGGCGGCGCGCGGCCAGTTGATGCTGCGCGCGCTCATCTTCGCCTCGGGTTTCGTGGCCGTTTTCACGCTGATGGGGCTGACCGCCTCGGCGACGGGCGCTTTCCTCGCCGAATACAAAGCCGTCGTCCAGGGAGCGGCGGCGGTGCTGATCCTGCTGTTCGGCCTCAAGTTCATCGGCGTAATCCAGATCCCGCTCTTCGAGCGCATCGTCCGCGCCGACGACCGCAAGTTGCAGACGAGCTCCGGCGCGCTCAACGCCTTCGTGATGGGCGTCGTCTTCGCCGCCGGCTGGTCGCCCTGCGTCGGGCCGGTGCTGGGCTCGGTGCTGACTTACACCGCTCAGGCGACGAGCGATCCGCTCACCGGCGCGCTGTACCTCGCTCTCTATGGAGCGGGCTTCGCGACGCCGATGGTGCTGACCGCCGCCTTCGCCGAGGCCGGCGTGCGCTTCCTCAAGCGCATCAATCCCTACCTGCCGCGCATCGAGTTCGGCATCGGCGCGCTGATGCTCGTCGTCGCCTTCTCGCTGTTCATGAACCTCATAGCGCCCGTCGCTTCCGTGCCGGCGGCCTCCGCCGCGGAATGCCAAACCGCCGCCAATGCCGTTCCTGCCGCTCCGGCCGACGCCGTGACCGCGCCGGAATCCGAACCCTGGCCGAAGATGGTGGAACTGTACCGCGCCGATTGCGCCGTTTGCCAGCGGATGAAGCCGGTTGTCGAGGGAATCGTCAATTCCTGCCACGGCTACCGCGTTTCGGTGCGGCAGGTGGACGTGTCCGACCCCGAAAACAGGCATCTCGCGGCGAAGTACCGCCTTGTCGGCGTGCCGACCTTCATCTTCCTCGATCGCGAAAACCAGGAAGCGGCGCGGCTGGTGGGCGAGCAAACGGAGCTAGCGCTTCTGCAGGCGCTCTCCGCCTTGCGCGGCGAGCCCTGCCCCGGCGTCGGCCCGCTTCCCGAGGACCATTCGTCCGTCCCGGCCTTCCCGACACAGAAAGCGCCCTCCTCGGCCTGCAAATCGAACGGTGAAAACCGCAACGACGGCGGAGTGTGCGGCGGGTAAAACCATCGGTTGATGAAAACTCACCGAAAACTCACGCCGAGCTAACGCTTTCCTTGCAGGAATAGATATCTTTAAAGGCAAGCCTTTTCGCTCCGAGAAAGGCGTTGACGCGCCAGGCGGATTAGACTAAATCTCCAAGCTGCGCGCTTAAGATATCTTAAGACGGCAAGCATCCGATCACAGGAAGGCAAGAGGGAAGCATAATGACGCGCGGGAAGATGTGGATCGGCGCTCTCGCAACGGCATTGGCGGCTGCGCTTTGGCCTGCGGCGGCATTTGCGGGGCTGTACGAAACCTTGAGCGGCGAGCAAGTAACCTGGATGCCCGCGCCGGAAAAGCCGGCCGAGCCGCCCAAGGAAGGCGAGGCTCCGGCAGAACCCGCCAAACCCACGATCCGGGAGCTTTTCCTCACGCCTCCCGCCAAGACGAAATACTTCGATTACCGCGTTGAACCCGTCGTGCTGATCCGCACCATCTTCGCGACGACGCTTGAGGATAAATACAAGATTCCGGGGCAGGAGGAACCGCTCGATTCGACGACGATGCAACCTTCCGCCCTGGGCCACCGCGAGGGCTTCATCCTCGACAACGTCGAACTCGGCCTCAAAGGGCGCTTCAACGACAGCGGCCTTTATTACCAGCTGAAAATGGAGTTGGCGCCGCGCGAGAAGAACGGCAACGCCTCGGCCGATTATCTGAAAGACGCCTATCTCGGCTGGAACAAGTATTCCGTCGCCGACATCCGCATCGGCCGCATGAAGATCCCGTTCAGTCAGGCCAATATGAAACCGACGGAGGACATGCCGCTGATCAACACGCCGCTGGCGAATCTTCTGGTTCCGAAACGGCAGATCGGGGCGATGGTCTCGATCGGCGACCCCTGGCAGGTGGTGAAACTCCGAGGCGGCGTCTTCAACTCGACGGAACTCGCCGTGGAGCAGCTTCTCAGCTTCGACCAGCTCGCTTATGTCGGCCGGGGCGAGATTTACGTGGACAAGCTCCTGGACGCGTTAAGCGCAAACTTTCTCGACTTCGAGTTCATGCTGGGCGGCGGCATCCTTCATACCGAGCAAAATTTCGACCCCTCGACGCAACACAGGTGGCGGGGCATCGACGGCCGCCTGCATCTCTGGATCTTCACGGTGGAAGGCGAGTACGTATGGAAGGATTTCCTGCTCGACGACGGCTCCGCCGACCAGGGCTACGGCTGGTACGCCGATTTGACCATCCACGCCTGGCCGACCGTGATCGACGTCACCGGCCGCATCGAGCAGATGGACGGCGACAAAGAGGTGCGCGGTTTCAGCACCACCCTGGTGATCGACGAGTTGACGCCGCAGAAGAAGCGCTGGATCACGGGCGGCGTGACGCTGCACGTCGCCGAACAGGCCAGGTTCGCCGCCAACTACGTGATGCGCGAGGAACTGGAAGGCTTTAAATTCAAGAACGGCATGTTCATGGGAATGCTGCAGTTCAATTTATGATCTTAAGCATGAGTCGGTGCAAAGAGGCCGGCTAGGAAGAAAAAGCCGTTCGGGGAACGCTTAGGATTCCCTGGCGGCCTGAAATCGAGGAGATAACGATGCAGAGAAAATCCGTTGCGGGGGTGCTGCTGACGATGGCTCTGGCAATGGGCCTCACGGCCGGCTGCGGCTTGTCCGGCAAGGAGAACGCCGGCGGCGACGAGGAATCGACGCCGGCCGACGGCGACGACGACGTGGCCGAACGCGAGGTTAGCGAGGTGTTCTGGCCGGTGGCTCCGTCCTCCTGGATCGCCGACGCCGCGCGCGAACCGCTGCGCGTCCATCTTACCTACGAATTCGACCCGGCGACGTCGATCACGATCCAGTGGCAGACGGACAACGTCGAGGTGGAAGGCTACACGCCGAAGGTGTGGTTCGCGCCGGTCAGCGAGGCGCGCGGCGAGGGCGACAATCTGGAATTGCCGTTCGCCACGCAGTACACGGAAGAAGGCCGAGGGTTCAATTACGAGGAAACCATTACCCTCTTGGCCAAGGAAGGCTTCCATGCCGCCGACGACGAAAAATTCGTCCAGTTCGAGGTGGCGGTCCGCGGCCTGGAGCCGGACACCGAATATTATTACCGCGCCGGCGCCTGGAAAGACTTCGACTCCGAGACCAGGCAGTTCACCGAGGCCACCCTTTCGCCGATTTACAAAATCAAGACCGGCCTGCCCAAGGGTTCCACGAAAAAATTCTCCTTCATGCTCTGCGGCGACAGCCGCGGCGGCCGGGCGCTGGAAGGCATTCGCGCCAACGTCGGCCGATTGGACGGCATGGACGCAGCCTTCTGGCTCTTCAACGGCGACTTCAACAGCACCGGCAAGCAGGAGGAGTGGTACAACTGGTTCGACGCCATGGCGCCGGTGCTCAACGACACGCCCTTCATGCCGGTCCAGGGCAACCATGAGATGTTCGCCAACGTCTTTTACGACCAGTTCGCCCTGCCGAAGGCGCCCGACCTGGAGGACCGCTGGAAGGAGAACGCCTATTCGTTCGACTACGGCAACGTCCACTTCATCGGCTTGAATTCCAACACGGAAAGCGTGGCCGCCGAGTTGAAGGACTGGTTGGACAACGACCTCGCCCGGGCCAAACAGGATCCGGAGATCGCCTGGACCGTCGCCATGTTCCATTTCCCGGCCTATTCCGCTTCCACGAAACACGGTTCGACGACGTGGGTGCAGAAGCTTTACGTGCCCGTGTTCGAAAAGCACGGCCTGGACCTCGCCTACAGCGGCCACGATCACGACTACGAGCGCACCTACCCGATCAAGGCCAATGCAAAAGTGACGGACGGCCAGGGCGTGGTCTACGTCGTCGCCGGCGGCTTCTATTCCGACGGCTACAGCAACGGCAACGATTGGTTCACCGCCAAAAGCGCCCACGGCGACGCCAGCAATTATGTGATGGTCGAGGTGGAAGGCGACACGCTGAAAGGCACGGCCTACTTCGGCGACGGCTCCGTCATCGAAAACTGGACGCTGACGAAATAAGCGGTTTCATCCGTCGAATGTGAAAGGGCGCGGCCGAAAGCCGCGCCCTTTTTGTCTATCGCTGGAAAATTGAACGCTGTTCCGATGCTTTACGCCTTTGCCTCCGCTTTCTCCGCCGGTTTCGCCGCCGGCGCTTCCTTGGCCTGGATGACGTTGCGCAGCAGCACCAGCCCGATCGGCGAAGCGATGGCGATCAGCCCGTACACGACCCACATCACTTCCGGGCCGGACCAGTAGCTCATGCCGCCTTCGTAATAGATCTGTTCGTAGGTGCCTTCGGGGCAGTATTCTTCCAGAAGCCAGCCGGAGAGCAGGCCGTTGAGCGGCTTGGAGACGAACAGCATCAGCGCCGCCAGCGACATGTACGTCCCGACGCGTCCTCGCGGCGCGATGTTGGCGGCGTATTCGCTCGTGCGCGGCGACCAGATCACCTCGCCCACCGAGAACACGGCGATCTGCAGGAAGATGACGAGCAGATAGCCTTGATACGTGTCGAGGCCGAGCCAACCCCAGCTTGAACCAGGGATCATCAGAAACACCATCGAGAAAGCGGAAATCAGCGTGCCGGTGATAAAGCAGGGATAGATGCGCGTCCGGGCGATCAGCGGCACGGCGACGATCAGACCCAGCGAAATCAGGAAGGGATTGATCATGTTCAGCGTGCCGATCTGGATGCCCTCGCCTAGGACGCGCGTGTAGTACTTCGGCATCACCATGAACCAGTGCGTGAAAACCAGCCGCACGCCGAGGATGATGACGAGGAAGAGGATGTAGCGCCAGAAATTGCTCTCCTTGGCCACCGTATACAGCTTGAGGCCCGTGTCTTTCATCACCGGCCAGAGGGACAGATGCTCGGCGCTCTTCTGGCGGCGGTCCTCGAATTCTTTCGGATCGACCGTCTCTCCCTTCGCCTGCTGTTCTCTCAGTTTTTCGACGCGCTCCTTCTCCTCCTCGTCGATGCCCTCGCGTAGCATGAACTGCACGAGAATGTACGACAGGAAGACCATGAAGAAGCCGAAAATGAAGATCGACTGATTGCCGTATGGCAGCCGCAGCATATCGACGACCGGCCCGGCGAGCATCGCGGCGATATTGACGACAAGGTAATAGCCCATAAAGACGGTCGTCCGCGTCCGCGAATTCGTGTAGTACTTCTTCGCCGTAAGGATGACGGGACTCATCAAGGCGGTGCCGAACGCGAGGATGAACAAGCCCACGACGAGCGCCGACATCGCCCAGAAGTTGCCCTTCGACCAGAAAAACTGTTTCGGCAGCGGCTTGGCCGATTCGCCGAGATTGGCCGGCAGATAAGTCCCCGCCAGCTCGGGATGCGTCTCCCACTTCAGGATAGCGGAATTGATCTTCCACATCGTCACTTCATGGCCGTGCACGTCGGTGAGGATGCCTAAAAAGGAGAGCAGCCCTTTTTTCGTCCCGTCGGCGTTGGCCAGTGAAACTTCCGCGTATTCCTTGTTCGAGCCGCGCATTTTCAACTTCTTGCCGAGCGCGCCCTCGGGCATTTTGTCGGGCGCGCAGGCGAGCGAGGCTTTGTAACGCGCGCCATCGGGAGCGCGCAGGCGGAGGTTGGCCAGCGGCAGGTTGGCGAGATCGATAGTTTCCCGCCCGTCGGCGGCGGCCCGTCCCAAACTGGCCAGCGATTCGAGATAGCCCTGCTCGTGCGCTTCCACCGCCTCCCGCTCGGAGGTTTTTTCCAAGACCCAGCCGTCGGCGGTCAGATCGAACGCGACTCCCGCCTGCGGGCCCTTGTCCCAGGCCCCGGCGGCCTGGACTTTCTCCCAGTCGCTGCGTTTTTCGCCGTTTACCGTCCGCAGCACGCCGGAAAACGCGATCGTTCCTCCGGCTTCCCCGCTTTCCGGCGTCAAGCGAAGCTGCGAAAGCATCGCCGGCTTTTTCGCCTTTTCCTCCTCGCTGTAGACGGTCTGATCGCTGCAAGCAAGCTCGTGGCCGGTGCGCGGGGTCGCCGCATACCGCTCCCCCTTGCTATCGAAGGCGACGAGGCCGTCGCCCTGTTTCTCGATGCGCCAGGTTTCGTCCGAGTAACCGAAGGGATCGGGTTGCGTCTTCCCCTTCGGGACCTTATTGGCGTAACTCTCGACCTTCCATTCGTGGACCAGCTGGTCGGGCTTGAATTCGATCTGGTTGTCGGGCAGCGCCGGGACGAAGGCCAGCATGCCGCGCGATATAACCAACAACACGAGACCGACCATCAGCGCCTTCTTGATGCCCACCGAATCGGTGAACGCGCCGACGAAGAAAATGACGATGGAAATCACCATCGTCCACGCGCCGTAGACCCAGCCGGCGGCGACGTCGGAGAAACCGAAGTTGTCGGTGAGGTATTTGATGAGCACGAAGGAAAGCGTGAAATAGGCGAGACTGTCGAAAAGCGTCAGACCGTACATGATCCACACTTCGCGCGGACATTCGCCCAGGATTTTAAACGCCTTGAAGTAGTTCTTGATCGATTCCCACATGCTTCATCTCCCGCGTTCGCTTCCGATGAAAACGAAAAGAAGATCTGCCGAGACAACGGCGAGCAACCCCAGTAAGATCGCCCACCCCAACCCGCCGCGTCCGATCCGCATGCAAAGACTCCCTGATGAGACTGGCGTATCGATAGAAGAAACCAAGACAGGCAAAGCCGTTTCTAACACGTCCGAAGCGGGCGGGCTAGTCCGGCCCGCGCCGATGCCCCTTGGGCTTGCGTCTCAGAATCCGCCCGACGACGTCGTGGTCGTGCGCCTCTGTGATCCGCACCGGGACGATGCGGCCGACTTCGGCCTTGCCCTCCACCAGATACGCCACGCCGTCGATGCCGCGCGCCTGGCTCCACATCCGGCCGGCAAACAAAAGCTCGCTCTCCTCGCTCGGCCCTTCGACAAGCACGTCCACCGTCTGGCCGACCAGCGTTTCCAGCCGGCGGCGCGACACTTCGCGCTGCGTTTCCATCAGTCGGGCGAGGCGTTCTTGAACCACCTCTTCCGGCGCCCGCCCCCAAAGCCGCGCCGCGCGCGTTCCGTCTTCCGGCGAATAGGCAAATGCCCCCAGGCGATCGAAATGTCCCTCGGCGACGAAATCGAGCAGACGCCCGAACCGGTCTTCGGTTTCGCCGGGGAAACCCACGATAACCGTGGTCCGCAACGCGCCGTTGGGAAAACGGGCCCGGATGCGCTCGACGGCCAGCCGCGTCGAGGCTTCGTCGTCGCGCCGCTCCATCGCACGCAGGATGGCGTCGTCGATATGCTGGACCGGCATGTCGAAATAGGGCAGGATCGCCTCGCCTTCCCCGATGGCGTCGAGCAGCTCGCCATCGACGCGGCGCGGGTAGAGGTAGTGCAGACGCAGCCAATGATCTCCCTGCGCCAGTTCCGGCTCGCGCAGCAGGCGGGCGAGCGTCGTCCCATCCTTGCGATCCAGCCCGTAGGCGCTGACGTCCTGGCCGATCAGGCAGATTTCGGATACGCCGCGTTGCTTCAGCCGGCGTACTTCCGCGGCGAGATCGTCGATCGGCCGGCTGCGCTGCGAACCTCGCAGCTTGGGGATGATGCAGAAGGAACAGCCGGAGGAGCAGCCCTCCGACACTTTCACGTTCGCCGTGTAAAACGGCGTCGCGGCCACGCGCGGCGCGTCGGCGTCCAGCAGGTAGCGCGGCCGGCCGATCGTCAGACGCGGCGCGGCGGAAGGCGCAAGCAACTGCGAAAAGCTCAGCAGGTCGCCCGTGCCGAGAAAATGATCGACCTCGGGCAGTTCCTCGGCGAGTTCATCCGGGTAACGCTGCGCCAGGCAGCCGGCGACGACGAGCATCCGGCAGCGGCCTTCCTTCTTGTAGCGCGCCACGTCGAGGATGGCGTCGATCGATTCTTCCTTGGCCGGACCGATGAAGGCGCAGGTGTTGACGAGGATGACGTCGGCGTCCTCCGGATCGGCGGTCAGGACGCAGCCGGCGCGCTCTGCGACGCCCATCAAAACTTCGCTGTCAACGAGATTCTTGTCGCAGCCGAGCGAAACGACGTACAACCGGCGACCCGCGGTCTCTTCCTTCGGCTGGGTCATGGAGTCTCGTCCTCAAGTTCCAGGCCGTCCGCCTCCTCGACGTCCGCGTTCGCGTCGCCGTCCGCTTCCGCTTCGGCGTCGGCCATTTCGTCCGGCTCGCCGGCTTCTTCCTCAAGTTCGAAAACGACGTCGTCCTCCAGGAAATCAGTCGCTTCGGCATCGGCGGGTTCCGGGTCGAGGTCGTCATCGCCGTCGATCGCCAGTTCCTCTTCGTCGCCGCCGCCTTCGCTCAATTCCCGTTCATCCTCGACTTCCGCTTCGTCTTCGATTTCGGTCTCTTCTTCGTCGTCGCCGTCGCCTTCCTCTTCCTCGACGTCGTCCGCGCAGAGGCAATCCAGCGAAATTTCGTAGTACGAGGTGCTGCCCAGAAAACCATCGACCACGAGGTAACGCGCCTCGCCGCTTTCCACGTCGAAATCGATAAATTCATCCTCATCGTCGGAATTGGTGCTGGAGTCGAGACAGGCCTCGGAATCGCAAGCGTCCAGGAGAATGAAATCGAGGTCGTCGCCGAGGTCCGTCAGCAGCGCCAGGACGCGGCAATCGTCGGGAGCCTCGAAAAAGTAAACGACCTCCGGGGCTGTTTCGGCATATGTCGCGCATCCGTATTCTTCGAAGCGCGCCGCGCCATACGTTGCGTTGTCGTGCGCGAAGCTGTCGCCGCAGGCGATGGTGAAATCGGCGGCGCAGGGGCCGGCTTCGCCTTCCTCTCTTTCGGCCTCTCCTTCCGGGTCAATGTCGCCGTCTGGTTCTTCACAGGCGACGGAGAGCGCGAAATCGCCCGTTGCGCCGGCGTACCCTTCGACCGCAACGACGAATTCCTCGTCGGCCTCGGCCATGAAGCTCAGTGCTTCATCGACGAGCCCTTCGCCGCGCGCCAGGCAGGCGTCGGAGCGGCATCCCGAAAGCAGAAACAGGTCGAGATCGGCGGCTTCGGCGTCAAGCGTCAGCGTGACGGCGGCCTCGGCGGGGCTGGCGAAGCGGAAAAGCACCTCCGGGCCGCTTTCGTCGAGGAAAGTGCAGTCGTACTCGTCGATGCGCGGCGCACCGTCGAAACCGTTGTGGAGATAGACGATCTGACCGCAGGATAGCGTGAAATCGGGCTCGCAGCTTACGGCCTCGAACTCGTATTCGTCCACTTCGGGTTCCGGCTCGGCTTCGGGGGCGGCTTCTTCGTCATCGTCGGCCAGTTCTTCCGGCTCCGGTTCATCTTCCAGGAATTCCTCTTCGCCGAAGTCGCCATCCTCGAACGGCTCGGGGTCGTCCTCCGAAGCTTCTGCCTCCTCGTCCGCGTATTCCTCAGGATCGGCGTCGCCCTGTTCCTCATCAACGTCGTCTATTTCTGCTTCGTCGGCGTCGATGTTCTCTTCGCCGTCGCCGTCCGGCGGTAGTTCGGTCTCGCTTTCTCCTACGGATTCGCGGTCCGACTCGTCGCCGTCAGCATCCTCAAAATCGTCATCGACCGTCTCGGCGGGGTCGGCGTCCGCCGCCGCACCGCCCCCGGACGTCGCGCAGCCGCCCGCCGTCAGGATCATCCAGACGGCGGCCGCTATCAGCCAGGGCCAATGACAGGATTTTGACGTTTGCGCCTTCATGGTAAAGCGGATTCTAGCAGGGACTCCCGTTGCGGCCAAATGCTTTCCCAAATTGAAAAAATATAGCGAATAGAGGATCTTGACTTCACCCGCCCCCTCTGCTACGCATCGGGTCTAAGGAGTTTTCATGCCCGAAGCGTCGGTGAAGCGGGGCCTCGTTCTGGCGGCGGGACTGATGGGAGCGTTCACCTTCATCAGCCGCGCTCTGGGATTGGTGCGCGAGATCGTCCGCGCCCACTTTCTCGGCACCAGCCTGATGGCCGACGCCTTCACCGTCGCCTTCATGATCCCCAATCTTTTCCGCCGCCTGGTCGGCGAAGGGGCGATGACCGCCGCGTCCGTGCCCGTGCTGATCGACGAGGAACGCGCCGGCGGCCGGGCGCGGCTGGCCGAGGTTGTCAACAGCTTCTTCACGCTCTTCACCTTCCTTTTGACCGCCCTCTGCATCATCTTCGTCCTCGCCGCCGGCATTCTGGTCGAGCACGTCTTCGCGCGCGGCTTCGCCGCCGACGCGGAAAAGCTCGCACTGACCGCCGAATTGACGCGCTACATGTTTTTCTACCTGCTGTTCATCGGGCTGGCCGCCGTGTTGCAGGCGGCGCTCAACAGCTTCAGGATTTTCGGCCCCTCTTCGTTTCATCCGATCCTGATGAATTTGAGCGTCATTCTGTGCGCCATCGGCCTTTCGCCTTACTTCAGCAAGCCGGTCTACGCCTTCGCCATCGGCGTGATGCTCGGCGGCGCGCTGCAGCTTTTCTTCCAGGTTCCCTATGTCCGCCGCGCCGGCGTCTCTTTGCTGCCGTCGTTCAAATGGCGCGACCCCGCCGTTATGAAAATCCTCAGGCTGATGGTTCCCGGCCTGCTCGGCGCCGGGGTGTACCAGATCAACGTGCTGCTGTCGCAGATGATCGCCACCTACCTCTCCGAGGGCGCGGTGGCGGCGCTGCAATACTCCGCGCGGCTCACCGAGTTCACGCTCGGCATCGTGGTGGTGGCGGTCTCCACGGCCGTTCTCCCCACTTTTTCCGGCTTCGTCTCCGAAGGCCGCATGGACAAATACCGCGAAACCCTGGATTTCGCCCTGCGGCTGATCGCCTTCGTGACGATCCCGGCCACGGTGGGGCTGATCGTCATCCGGGCGCCGATGATCAACCTGCTTTTCAAAACCGGCCGCTTCGACGCCGAATCCGTGCGCATCACCGCCCACGCCTTTTTCTTCCACGCCCTAGGCCTCTATTTCATCGGCGCGGGGCGCGTGCTCGTGCCGGCCTTCTATTCCCTGAAAGACATGACCACGCCGGTCAAGGCGGCGATCCTGGCTACGATCGTCAATCTCGTCGCCTGCCTCCTGCTGATGGGCCCTCTGGCGCAGGGCGGCATCGCCCTCGCCAACAGCCTGTCGGCGTTCGCCCAGGCGGCGTTCCTCGTATTCCTGCTCAGGCGGCGGCTCGGCCGCATGTCCGGGCGGGCGCTCGGAGCATCGCTTCTGCGCATTGGCCTGGCGGCGGCGCTGATGGGGCTGACCGGCTGGGGGATGATCGCCGGATTCGGGCTCGACGTGGAGACGCGGCGGCTGGTGCTGATTCCCGGTCTCTTGGCGGTCATCGCCGTCTGCACCCTCGTCTTCGCGTTCGCGTCTTATGCCCTGAAAAGCCCGGAGATGCGCGACCTCTGGGCGGTCGTCAGAAGACGGTTCGATCGGCGGCGCGCATAATCTCCACTTCTGCAACAACAACCCGTCACTTGAAACGAAGCAACGGTGCAGGTGGAACGCCGCCTACCCTTCCTCGTTCAGCCCGCCATTCCGAGTTGCGGGAACATCCGCCTGTGCAGGACTGGGGAGAAGATGCCGCGGCAAAAAGGCGATGCCGGCGATCAGCGTCGGCACGACGGCGCTGGCGATGACGGCGGCGACGAGAAAAGAGTATTGCTCCCGGGTGACGATGCCGTGGGAGTAACCGTAGATGGCCGAGATCGTGCCGAAGGTAAGCCCCGTGGACATGAGCAGCGTGTAATACCAGCGCTCGTTGCGCTCTTTGCGGAACAAGGCGATGAAAGGATACAAACCGAAAATTTTGGAGGCGACCTTGCCCGCCAACAGAACGGCGAAGACGAGCGGCGCGGCCGCGAGAGCGGACAAGGACACGAGCGTCCCGGCGCGGAGGAAGTAGAACGGCGTGAGAAATCCCACCGTCAGCGTCCGCAGCCGCCGCACCCAGAAAATATCGCGCGCCGCGCTTCCGGCCAGCACCATCCCGGCAATGTAAGCAGGCAACACCGCTTCGCTTCCCGACCATAGAGCCAACGCCCCAAACCCGAAAAGGACAAAGGCCACCCATTTGGTGCGGATCGCGGCGGTGCGATTGGCATAAAAACGAGTCAGCCAGGCGGTCGTGGCGGGAAGCGCGGCCAGAAGGACGACGCTCGCCGCGAGGAAGACCAGGGTTTTGTAGGTGAAGGGCGCGAACAGGAGGCCCAGGGCGATGACCGTCCCCAGGTCGTTGACGAAACAAGCGCCCAGGATGCCTTTGCCGAACTCGGTCTTGTTGAAGCCCGTCTCCAGCATGACGGCGTAGACCACGGCCATCGACGTGGTCGAGAGCGCCACTCCGCCCAGCCAGCTCGCCTGCGCGTCCCAGCCCAGCAGGAACCTCGCCACGGCCGTGCAACCCAGGAACGGAGCGAGAAAGCCGACCAGACCGACGAGGGAAACCTCTTTCCACTTGACGCGGATTACGGCCGGGTCCAGTTCCGCCCCCGCCAGGAAGGTGAGCAGCACCGCGCCGGACGAGGCGAGGAAGCGCAGCCATTCCAGGTTGGCCCCCAGCGCCTCGGGACCGCCCCACGGCGCAGCCACGGCGGCGGCGGCGACGCCGATGCAGATCTCCACCAGGGCGATGGATATGCGCAGGTGATAAGCGACGACGGCGGCGACGACGGCCAATCCAAGCCACAGCGTGGCGATGGCGAAAGGCTGCTCCATGCGTGTCCTCCTCCCGACATTAACAACAAAACCAGCCTCCCGGCGGGTAAGCTTCCAGGCTGCGACTTCCCCGCCGACTACGGCGCGGCAGGAGTCATCAGCCCTTCTCAGGCGGTTAGGAGGGGGACTCCATCCCCTTTTTATTTTTCGGGTTTATACACGCCGTACTGCGCCGGCGCAAGGAAATCATTTCACGGACGACAATCGAAGCCATCGCATCGAGAACCGATCGCACGGCCTTGAAGGGCCGGCGAATCGCCCGCTCACTCCCGCAGCAAACGCTTGAGCAGCAAGTCCTCCAGATCGCGGCGGGAGTCCAGAACGGCCAGGACGTAAACCGTTTTGCTTTCGATGCGATAGATAAGCCGATAGGGTCTGACGATCAACTCCCTCCAGGCGCTGAGGCCGAATTGCGCCAGTTCCGGCACGACGCGCCCCCGCCCCGGCGTCGATCCCAATGCAACGGCCCGGTCTTTCAAGCGCCCAAGCACGTTGCGGGCGTTGGCCGGCGAATCGGCGGCGATGTAGGCGAGCAAGTCCTCAAGATCGCGTATGGCGGTTTCGGTCCAAAAAACGCGAAAGGAGGGGCTATTCATCGGCGGCGGCCCGTCCGACAATGGCCTCCGCGCGGCGGAAGGCGTCTGTTTGGTCCATCACGCGGCCGGCCTTGGCGTCCGCTTCTCCCTGCGCCAAAAGTTTCAAAAGCGTCAACGTGCGCTTCCATTCGTCGTATTGTTCGACGCCCATCACCACGGCCTTGGCCTCGCCGTTCTGGGTGACGACCATCAGGCGGCCGTTCTCCGATGCCTCGCGCACCACCTCGGCCGTGTTGTTTTTCAGGTATGTTATCGGCTTCACGGTTTCCTTAAGATTCATGACAGCCTCCCGTGTTCGTTCAAGACTGAATTTAGCACATTATTCGGTCCTTCACAAGCGGCGGAAAACCCGGCGGAAAACCCACTGAGAATCGGTGCACGTCGAACTTTACAAACTCGCCGCCTTGCGGTAATCATGAACTGCTCACGGTTTCCGACGTCCGACGATAATTTGCGAGGGAGGAGTCCATGTTGTCCCGTGGAGTGCACGCCGTCCGTTGGCTGGCTGCTGCATTGCTGCTCACGGCCGCTTTGCCAGCCCGCGCTCAGGACCAGTCCTTCGACGTCTCGACCTTCATGCCCCCTGTGGACAACTACGGCCTCATCACCCTTGATTCCTCCCAGATTTACAAACCGTTCCGTTTCGGCTTTGGCTTCTTCCTGCATTACGCCAACAAGCCGCTGGCCATCAGCGAACTGGGCCCCGACGGCACGACCGTCCAGCGCGACCTCGTCAACCCGCAGTGGAAAGCCGACCTCAGCGGCGCCGTGGCCTTCTGCAAGTATTACGAATTCGGCCTCGATCTGCCCTTCGTAATCTACCAGGACGGCACCGACATCGTCTCGGAGCGCAGCGGCCCCGCGACGGGAGCCTTCGGCGACATCCGCATCCACAACAAGATCCGCGCCCTGGACCGCGAGGAATGGCCCGTCGGTCTGGCCGTCGTCGCCACGCTCGTCACGCCCTCCGGCGACGAGGACAGCTATTTCGGCAACAGCAAAGTCGGCTTCGAATTGAAGGCCGTCCTCGACGGCGAGGTCGGCCCCGTGCTGTTCGTGGGCAACTTAGGCTATCGCGTCCGCGACGAAGCGATCGTTTTCGAATCCTCGGATCTGGCGGACAACACCTTTCAACAGCAGATCGACGACGAATTCCTTTACGGCTTCGGCGTCGAATACCGCACGCCGGTCGAAGGCCTTTCGGCGCTTACCGAATTTCGCGGCGTGACGCTCGCCGAGCAGCCGTTCACGCAGCGCTTCAACAACCCGATAATCTGGAACGTCGGCGCACGCTACGTCGGCCCCTACGATTTGATCTTCGCCGGCGGTCTGGAAGTGGGCCTGACCTCGGGTTACGGCGCGCCGCCGGCCGGTTTCTATCTCAACATCGGCTGGAGTTGGGACAAGCCCGACCGCGACAAGGATACGCTGCCCGACGAAGAGGACAAATGCCCCGATGCGCCCGAGGACGTGGACAATTTCAAGGATGAGGACGGCTGTCCCGACCCGGACAACGATCAGGACGGCATTCTCGACACGGAAGACTCCTGTCCGGACGGAGCCGAGGATAAGGACGATTACCGCGACGAGGACGGCTGCCCCGATCCCGACAACGACGACGACGGCATCCCCGACGCGAACGACAGATGCCCGAACGCGGCGGAGGACATGGACGGCGAGGCCGACGCCGACGGCTGCCCGGACTACGACATCGACCGCGACGGGCTGGACGACGTGACGAAGGACAAGTGTCCGCTGGCCGCCGAGGACTTCGACAAATTCCAGGATGACGACGGCTGTCCCGATCCCGACAACGACGACGACGGCGTCCCGGACGCGAACGACAAATGCGCCAACGACGCGGAGGACAAGGACGGCTTCGAAGACGAAGACGGCTGCCCCGATCCCGACAACGACCTGGACGGCATACTCGACGCCGCCGACCGTTGTCCCCTCGAACGGGAGATCATCAACGGCGTGGTGGACGAGGACGGCTGCCCGGACGAAGGCGAACCGCAGGTGCTCGACCTCGGCGACCATCTGGAACTCAAGGCGCGCGTCGTCTTCGAACCGGGACTGTCGATGCTGCAGCGGACGTCCTTCTCGATCCTCGATCAGGTGGCGGCGACGCTGAAAGCGCACGGCCCGTATTCGTCCGTCACCGTCCGCGTGCACACGACCAACCAGGGCGACGCCGTGCAGCTCGTCGAGTTGTCCACGGCGCGGGCGACGATCGTCAAGAATTACCTTGTCCAGCGAGGTCTGGAGCCGACGAAGCTGGAAATCGAGGGCGCGGGCGGCAGTTCGCCCATCGCCAGCAACGCCGCGAAGAGCGGACGCGACAAGAACGAGCGCGTCGAGTTCATCATCCACGACGGCGCGGCCGCCGCCGAGGAGCCGGAACTGGTGCCGCTGGCGCCGGTGAAACCGGCTCCGGCCGCGCCGGCGAAACCGGCGGCTCCGCCTCCCCCGCCTCCGGCTCCTGCGCCGAAAGCGCCTGAGCCTCCGCCCCCCGCGCCGCAGAAACCGGAGACGCCGCTGCCCTTCGATCTGCCGATTCTCGCGCCGCCGACGCAGCAATAACAGAGCGCTTCCGAAAACCATTCAAGCTGGGAGCAGGGTTCGCCTGCCCCCAGCGTTTTTTTTTATGTATGTTCGCAGGGTTGGTGCGGGCTACAGCAGCACGCTCAGCGGTTTGTAAGGCATGTCCACGGCGTCGGCCACCGCCTCGTAGGTGATGTGTCCGGAAAAGGCGTTCACGCCGCTGTAAAGACCTTGATCCTCCTGGATCGCCTGAGCGAATCCTTTGTCGGCGAGTTTGAGGACGTACGGCGTGCTGGCGTTGGTCAGAGCCATCGTCGAGGTGCGCGACACGGTGCCGGTGATGTTGGTGACGCCGTAATGCACCTTGCCGTGCAGCATGAAAGTGGGATTCTCGTGCGTCGTCGGGCGGACCGTCTCGACGATCCCGCCCTGATCGACGGAGACGTCGATGATCACCGCCCCGGACTTCATCGCTTTGACCGTTTCTTCCGTGACCAGCCTGGGCGAGCGCGCGCCGGGGATCAACACCGCGCCGATCAGCAGGTCGCACTTGCTCACCGACTCGTGGATGTTGTCGGGGTTGGAATAGAGCGTGTGCAGCCGGCCCTGGAAGATGTGATCCAGAAATTCGAGCCGGTCGAGGTTGACGTCCAGAAGCGTCACGTCCGCGCCCATGCCGATGGCGATCTTGGCGGCGTTGTTGCCCACGACGCCGCCGCCGATGATCACGACCCGGCCCCGGCGCGTGCCGGGCACGCCGCCCAAGAGTACGCCGCGGCCGCCGTTGGAACGCTCCAGAAAGGTAGCTCCCTTCTGCGTCGCCATGCGGCCGGCGATTTCGGAAATGGGCTTCAACAAGGGCAGCGCGCCGTCTTCCGTCTGGATGGTTTCGCAGCCGATGGCGTGAACGCCGCCGTTTTGCAGGGCGCGCGCCAGATCCGGCAGGGCGGCGAGGTGCAGATAGCAGAAGAGGATCAGGTTGCGGCGGAGATGGCCGAATTCCGATTCCTCCGGCGCGGACACCTTGACGATCATCTCCGCCCCGCTCCAGACGTCGGCGGCCCGCTCCGCAAGCTGGGCTCCGGCTTCGGCGTAACGCTCGTCCTCGTAGCCCGCGCCCTCTCCCGCGCCGCGCTCGACCAGCACGCGATGGCCGCGCTTGACGAGCGCGCCCGCCACGCTCGGCACCATGCCGACCCGGTATTCGCCGTTCTGTATTTCCTTGGGAACGCCGACAATCATCATCGCCTCCGCTTCAGAGCGAAAACCGCAGGGAATCCCATGCCAGTTGGATCGTTTCGGGAAGCTTCGACGCCGCATCGGCCCAATCGACGTCATGGCTCATGTGCGTGAGCCAGGTGCGGCGCGCGCCCAGCCGTTTCGCCGCCTCCACCGCTTCGTCGATCGTGAAATGCGTATCGTGAGGACGCCAGCGCAACGCCCCGAGCACCACCGTGTCCACGCCGCGCAGCAGTTCCATGCTGGCCTCGGGGATGGCGTTGAGATCGGTGAGGTAGGCGAAATCGCCGATCCGCCAGCCCACCGACAGCAGTTTGCCGTGACATAGCTCGATCGGCGTGATCCGCGCGCCGAAGAGTTCGAACGCCTCGCCCAGCCGCACGACCTTGCAGTTGATCTGCGGCTTGCCGCCGCCCTGCTTCACCGTATCCTGGAAGATGTAGGCGAACTGCCGCCGGATGTGGGCGATGTGCTCCTCGACGCCGTAGACGTCGATCGACATGCGCTGGATGAAGTTGTAGACGCGGATCTCGTCGATGCCGTGCGTATGGTCGGCGTGCGTATGCGTGTAGAACACGGCGTCAACGCGCGTCAGATCGTTGTCCAGCGCCTGCCGGCGCAGATCCGGCGAGGTGTCGATGAGGATGGTCTTGCCGTTGTCGAGCCGCACGGCGGCCGACGTGCGCATCCGTTTGTTTTTTGGGTCGCTTGAGCGACAAATCGCGCAGGGACAGCCTACCACCGGGACGCCGGTGGAGGTGCCGCAGCCGAGAATGATGACTTCCATGATGGCCCCTAACTCGCGCTCGCCGTCCGGCGGCCACGCCCCACGTCCGGCCCACCTTAGCATCGCTGTCCTTTTGTTTTCAAGGGAATTTCCCCCGGCGCGCGATCGCGGCGAAGCCGTGCTACAATCCCTGCGTCGCCAAGGAGGTTTGCTTGTCCGATTCGCGCCGTTTGCCGGCCGTTGCGCTTTCGCTCGCCCTCGCCGTGTTTCTCGTCGGCGGCGCGCCCTACGTGTCGGCGTTGATGGCTCAGGACGCCGAGCACGTCTTCTGGGGCTACCTCCATTTTCCCGAGGATATGGACAGCTACGCCATGTGGGCAGGGCAGAGCGCGCGCGGCGCATGGCTGTTCGCCAATCAATACGACATCGCCGGGCCGCCGGCCGTCTATTTCAATACGCTCTGGCTCGCCACGGGTAAGTTGATGGCGCTTTTCGGCTTCGGTTTCGGCGGCGCGTTGCAGATTCTGCGGCTGTTCGGAACCTTCGCCTTGGGTCTGGCCTTCTGGCGCTTGAGCGGACGATTCGAGCTGCGCCCGCCGGTCCGATTGTTAGCGACAGCCGTTTTTCTATTCTCGGGCGGCCTGGGCTGGCTGTCGCGGCTGTGGCCGCTGGCTGCGCCGCCGCCCGACCTCTACACCGAACTATTCCCCTTCGCCCAGACGGCGTTCATCCCGCACGCGGCGCTGGCGCAGGCCGCGGCGCTGCTCGCCCTCGATTCGCTGCTCGACGCGGAACGACGCGAAACCATGCGCCCGGCGTGGATGGCGGGTTTGTGGCTCTTGCTGCTGGGGACGTTCCGCGTCTACGACCTGGCCACCGCCTGTCTCGTCGCCGCGCTCTTTCTCGGCGCGCGCCTCGTCGCGCTGCCCGATCGTCGCCGCCGGCTGCTGCGCGCATTCGCCGTTCTCGCGCCGCCCGCGCCGGCGTTGCTGTATGCGCACTGGCTGACGACCGCCGCGCCTGGCTTCGCCGTCTGGTCGCTCGCCAACCGTTATCCCCCGCCGGACGTGGGAACCTTGGCGCTGGGCGTCGGCCTGCCGCTGCTTGGCGGAATTCTGCTGCTTGCCGTCTTCGCGACAGCGCCGAAGGCGCGGACCCGGGCCACGGCGCTTCTCTTCGCCTGGCTCGCGGCGGCGTGGCTGATGATGTATTCCGGTCTTGCGCCCTGGGCCTGGCGGACCTGCGGCCTTTTCGTCGCGCCGCATCTGCTCGCCCTGGCCGTCGCCGTCGATCGTCTCTGGCCGGTTCGACGGCTCGCGCCCGCGTTCGTGGCGTTCGTCGGCCTTCTAGGGCTGCCGACAACGGCGCTGTGGCTGATCGACAAAACCCAGGAGGCGACGAATCAATACCGTTATTATTTCGCCGCGCCGCAAACGGTCGAGGCGCTGGAATGGCTGGCGTCGAACCGTCCCGGCGCACGCCTCTTCACGCACGGGCACATCGGCCTTAAAGCTCCCGGCTGGGGCGGCGCGACGAGCTTCCTGGGCCACAAGGACCTGACACCCCACTGGCAGACAAAACGCGCCGAGTATGCGACCATGATGCGCACGAACAGCCGCCAGCCGTGGAAGACGTTCGTCGAGCAGAGCGGCGTCGATACGGTCCTCTACGGTCCGCTCGACCGGCGCGAGGGCACCGCCGACCCCGGACGGATTCTCGGCTGGCCGCTGCTTTTCGATAATGGTTTGATGAAAACCTACGGCAAGCCTTAAGCGACGGAAGCGCGGTTATTCCGGCCGCCGCGCCGCCGCCATGCCGCCCCGCTAATCAACGCAGCCAATAACAGCCAGGCCGCCGGCGCATCCGCGCCCGCGCAACCGCCGCCGCCGACCGCCGCCGAGCCGTCGCCATCGGGCAGGTCGCCGTCCGCCGGCGGGAACGGATTGTCCACGCCGTCGCCATCGGGCAAGGGGTAGGCATCGCCGTCCGGCAGAGGCGTATCGCCATCGGCTGCCTCCGACGGCAAGACACGGTAAGTCAGCGTGGCTTCATCGTCGATTTCCACGCCGGAATCGGACAGCTTCGCCTGCGCCGCAATCGTATGCGTTCCGATGCTTTCGGGATGCCAGAGGGCGCTCGAACTCGCGCCCCAGGCGCGCAACTCGGTCCAGTCCTGACCCGGCGGGCGGACGCGGAAACGGACCAGAACATCGTCGCCGCCGCCGGTCTGGACGGCGAAAGTCACCATCTGGCCTACCTTCACCGGCGCTTCGGGCGCGCCGGTAAAGCGTTCGATCACCGCTCCGGCGGGCGGTTCGCCCGGCCAGCAGAAGGCGCTTTCCGCATCCCGGCGGCAGTAGAAACCGTCCGGGCAGTCGCCGTGGCCGGCGCAGGCGCTCGCGCAACGCGACTCCCCATCGGCCTCCTGGCAGAAAAATTCGCCGTCGCAGATGGCCGCGCGGCAGTCCTCGCCGAACCCGACTTTCGCCTTCAGCAGGCACGCCTCAACACCCTGGGAGACTTCCTGGCATAGGTAGCCGACCGGGCAGTTGCGCGGGCAAAGGTAGGTGCACAGGCCTTCCAGGCACTCCAGGCCGCGGTCGCACTCGCGGTCCTTCGCGCAGGCCTTGCCGAAACCCAGATCGCCCGGCGTCCAGCAGGCGAGCGCGTGGCCAGGGACGTTGGTGCAGATGTATTTCGCGCCGCAATCGTTGTCCTGGTCGCAGTCACGGGTGCAGTAACTCTCGCCATCGGCCTCGACGCAGTAATAATCCTCGTTTGCCTCGCAGTTTTCGTCGCAGGGATCGCCGATCTTGACGTCCGCGCCGAGCGGGTAGATGGCGCAGACGCCGTTGATGTCGTCCCGGTGCAGGCTGCGGTTGTCCGTGACGCCGGGCGAAGTCGCATAGTACATCGTCGCTCCCCAGACGTCGGAGTGATCGAGTCCCACGGCGTGGCCGATCTCGTGCGTGGCGATGTTGGCGACGTCCATTTTCCAGTAGGAGCCGTCCACGCCCCAGGTGTAATCGACGCCGTTGAAGAGGATGTCGGTGTCCAGGAAGGAGCCCGGATCGCAGCCGTAAAAAATCGGCGCGGTGACGGCGATGGCCCCGTCCAGGTCGCGCGGCCAGCTGCCCTCTTCCCAGACCATGAGATTGGTCCCATCCGAGACGCCCCAGTCGTCCGGATCCAGGGAAGACGTCCCGCCGTAGGTCCATTCCATCGTCGCGCAATCCACGTCGGTCCAGGCGTCGAAGCTGTCGTTGAGCGCGGTGAAGCAGGTGTTGAAGCCGAGATCCGCCGAGCAGGCCGTATTGAGCATCCAGGGCACCGGCATGCGCTGGGACGACCAGCGTGGGCTGCATTCGATCAACGTATACGCCTGAGCAGCCGTCGGCAGCAAAATCCCAAACAGGACGAGGCAAAGACGAACCACGAGACGACGAGCGGAAGAGAACGACATGCTTTCCTCGCTGTACGGATCGGCGGGTCCAGGAAAAGCGGAATCGAAAGTGATTCCCGTACCATACTGGAGAGGTACTATATCGCCGCGCCGCGTCGGGGTCAATTCGTTTTGGCGAAGGGGGGCGAACCGATCAGCGGCGTATAGAAAAACGACGACGGCACGAACGAGCCTTCATCGGGCCGCAGGCCGGCGGACCGCCGGCAGACCAGAAAGCGAAAATCGCCAACGGGCCGCAGGGTCGGCCAGAGTTCGTCGGCATAGGCGCAGTCGAAATCGCGGGCCGGAGGAGGCTGCTCGGAGGCGCGGGCCTCGCCGATCCAGATGAACCCGCTTTCCATATGGGTCGAATCGCCGATGTCGAATTCACTGCCGCGCCGGCCGGCGAGAGGCAGAACGCGCACGGGTTGCTGCGCGCCGGTGACATTGTATGTCGTCCATGCGGCGAGGCGATAATGTTGAGCAACCAGCGGCAGATAAAACTCATCCTCCGAAAGCGCGCGCCCCAGCCGTCCGATCTCGGCCGTCAGGCGCGGTCCTTGCGTCAGTACGGGATTCTCTCCGAACAAACCGAAAGCCCAGGCGTAGAGAACGGCGGTGAGGACCAGCGCCAGATAGATGGATTTTCGCAGCACACCATCCAATACGCCGCCCAGGCGCGCCGCGTATCGCCAGCCGAGCCACAGCGCCGCCGGATAGGCGACGGCCGCCCACCCCGCCTCGGCGTGACTGAACATGGCGAAAGGGAGAAAGAAGGCAAGCGGCGCGACGACGAACGGACCGAACGGCGTCGCTTCGGCGTCCTGGCGACGTCGGCGAAACGCCAAAATGGCCAGAAAAACGAAACCCGGCGTAAACAAACCGATCTGCGCCGCTGCAAATCCGATGATGTTCTCGAAGAGTCCGCCTTCGCCGCTTGTCCCATGCCGCCATTGGAAAACGAGCGGCGTCCAGCCCTGCGCCATGCTCCAGGAAAGATGCGGAATCAGAATCGCCAGCGCCACGGCGGCGGCCAGCGCGAATCCTCGCCAGCGCTCGCGCCACTCGCGGCCGAGGGCGATAAGCAGCGCAACGGGAAACAGGATCATCGTGTACTTGGACAACAGGCCCAGCCCGACAACAACGCCAAGCCAGACGTAATCGTTCGGGCGATTGGCGCGCCAGAGGCGATGGACGACAAACAGGCCGATGCACCAAAACGCGATGAGCGGCGTGTCGGGCGTGAGGATCACCCCGCCGAGGTTGAAGAGCGGCAGCGCCTGAATCGCCGCGCCCAGAAGAAAGGCGCGTTCGCCCGACGCCACGCGCCGGGCCAGATGATAGGCAAAACCGGCGATTAGCATAAAGGCCAAAGGTGCGGCGAGCCGCACGGCCAAGGGCGAGTCGCCGAAGAGCGACGTGGTCGCCGCGATCCACCAGGCGACCATCGGCGGATGATCGTAGTAGCCCCAGGCGGGCGTTTTCGACCATAACCAATAGTATGCTTCGTCGGGAGTCAACGGCAGCGCCGCCGCCACGAGCAGACGCAAGGCCAGGGCCGCGGCGTTGAGCGCCCAGAAACGGCGGCTCCAACGATCCATGCGTTTATAGTTCCATAAGTTCCGGTTCGTCCGGAGCGGGCGGCGCGGGCTCGGCCGGAACCGCCGGCGCGACCGGCGGCGTCGCTCCCGGCGGAGGCGTGGGAATCGGCTCGGGTTCGGGCGCCGCCGAAGGAGGTACGGGCGATGGAACAACCGGTACGGCCGGCTCAGGCTCGGGAGCCGGAGCGGCGACGGTCGGCGGCTCGGCC